>NZ_QRLS01000017.1:0-39028 GCF_003472325.1 Collinsella sp. AM12-1 | reverse complement strand
ATGAATGTGGGAGGTGTTCGGATAAAGTCGATAATCAAGGGAGGTGCAGTGACAGAAAAAATTTATCCTAACAGGGTTGCTTTTGGGAATTTGATATGCTATACTATAAAAATCCAAGCAAAGGAGTTTATCAATATGCGGCAAGGTATTCTTAAATAAAATTTGATAATGGGAACAAAGACAAACGTCCTCAAGGAGAGGGCTTGGTTTTTGTACCCAATTTAAGAATACTTTTGCCTTTTCATTTCATATCGTGATAGACAACGGCCAGCCTTGGCCGCAGTTTTCATGTGTGTCCTACCTATCATCCCCAGCGGTAAAAGTATTTGTCGCTGGGGATTTTTGCGCCCTTCTGGGCCTTGTATGGAGGACAATCATATGAAAATCATCAATATTGGCATTCTTGCTCATGTAGACGCAGGTAAGACGACCTTGACGGAGAGCCTGTTATATACCAGCGGAGCAATCGAGGCGCCCGGCAGTGTGGATCAGGGAACAACGAGAACGGACACCATGTTTTTAGAGCGGCAGCGTGGAATCACCATTCAAACGGCGGTCACTTCCTTTCAGTGGCACGATTGTAAGGTCAACATTGTGGATACTCCTGGGCATATGGATTTCTTAGCGGAGGTCTATCGCTCCCTTGCCATTCTTGACGGAGCGATTTTGGTTGTTTCTGCAAAAGACGGCGTTCAGGCGCAGACCCGTATTCTGTTTCATGCTCTGCAAGTAATGAAAATCCCAACTGTTATCTTTATTAACAAAATCGACCAGGACGGGATTGACCTGCCAGGTGTGTATCAGTCTATCCGAGATAAGCTCTCCGCAAATATGATTATTAAGCAGAACGTGCAGCTTTCCCCGGATATATCCATCATGGAAAACATGGGGCTGGAGAATTGGGATACCGTGATTGCGGACTGTGATGAATTGTTGGAGAAATATATTGCCGGAGAACCAATGGACAAAGAAGAACTTCTGCGGGAGGAAAACAGGAGAATCCAAAGCGTCTCTCTGTTTCCGGTCTATCATGGCAGTGCCAAGGTAAACTTGGGAATCCGACAACTCATTGAAGCGGTCACAGATACATTCCAATCACCCACCGGGCAGAACAGCTCTGAATTGTGCGGAACTGTGTTCAAAGTTGAGTACGCAAACCAGAGCCAACGCCTTGCCTATCTGCGGTTGTATAGCGGTACGCTTCATTTGCGGGATTCCGTAGCCTTGGCAGGGAAAGAAAAACTGAAAATTACGGAAATGCGTATCCCCTCAAAGGGTGAGATTGTCCGAACAGAGATTGCCCATGCGGGCGAGATCGTCATTGTACCCTGCGACAGTTTGCGGCTGAATGATGTGCTGGGAAACAAACTGCTGCTGCCCCGTGAAACGTGGAGCGACAATCCTCTCCCTTTGCTGCGGACAACAATTGCACCAGAGAAACCAGAACAGAGGGAACGCTTGTTAAACGCCTTGACAGAAATTGCGGATACCGACCCGCTTCTGCGCTATGAAGTAGACGCTGTGACCCATGAGATCATTCTCTCCTTTTTGGGCCGGGTACAATTGGAAATTATCTCTGATCTTCTGGTGGAAAAATATCAGCTCAACACAACTGCAAAAGAACCTGCCGTCATCTATATGGAGAGGCCATTGAAAGCGGTAAGTCACACCATTCATATCGAAGTGCCGCCCAATCCATTCTGGGCGTCCATCGGGCTGTCCGTCACCCCTCTCCCCCTTGGCACCGGAGTGCAGTATGAGAGCAAAGTTTCCGTTGGATACTTGAATCAGAGTTTTCAAAACGCTGTATTGGATGGTATCCGCTACGGTCTGGAACAAGGCGTGTATGGATGGAAGGTAACGGACTGTAAAATCTGTTTTGAGTATGGGCTTTATTATAGTCCGGTCAGCACTCCCGCAGACTTTCGGTCATTGGCACCTATTGTATTGGAGCAGGTGTTGAAAAAGGCGGGGACGCAGCTATTGGAACCATATCTTTCTTTTACACTCTATGCGCCGCAGGAATATCTCTCCAGAGCTTATCATGACGCACCAAAATATTGCGCGAGTATTGAAACGACCCAGGTTAAAAACAGCGAGGTGATTATTACTGGCGAAATCCCTGCCCGCTGTGTGCAAGAGTACCGCAATGACCTCACCTTTTATACAAACGGGAGAAGCGTTTGTTTAACAGAATTGAAGGGGTATCAAATCGCCAGCGGCGAACCAGTTTTTCAGCCACGCCGCCCAAACACCCGGATTGATAAGGTGCGCCATATGTTCAACAAAATTCTCCCATCAATGATGGACTTATAAAATCCCTTTGGAACAAAGGGCGCACTTCTATACATGGTCTGCGACCATGTATCGTGCGCTCTGCGAGGCTACGGCCCGGACTTCCGAAAGTCCGGGCCGTTTGCGTCGCTCCGCTCCGTACAAGGGGCTGCGCCCCTTGCGCCGCTTTGCGGCTATCCCTGCGCCCTCGCTGGAAAGGTACATCCGCTCTGCGTCTGCACCTTTCCAGCGAGGCTAAAACCGAATACCGTTACCCTTGACCGTTTACCCGACACAGCAGGTAGACGGTCTTTTGTTTTGCCAAGAAGGAGGTCAAACACGATGGACAAGTCACGCGAAGAATTAAGTGTAACAATTCCAGTTTTAAAATTGAGAACGATGTTGGCAAGCCTCGAGGTGTCATCGGCGATGGACGCGCGCTTCATGCTCTTCAATATGGCAACCTTAGCTCTCAGCTAATGAATTCAAGTTTAATCCTTCCTACGATGTGCTGTGTGCCGGCGCGGTAGCCGGATCGTAGGAAGGATGCATAATGGAAAAGCTCGAAAACGAAGTGCTGCTGAGCCGTCGCGCTGCGCTTGGCGCGTTCGCCACCGTTGCCCTGGGGACTGCCGGCCTGCTTGTGGGCTGTGGCAGCGACAAGGCGATCGTTACCGAGGACACTGGTGACGGGGACAAGAAGGAGGAGCCGAAAAAGGAGAAGCAGCCTACGACTGACCTAGCTGTCGGCACGACCGTGACCACGGCTGCCGGTCTTTCCGTTACCGTCGATTCTGTCCAGACCGGGCTTACCAATTTTGACGGTTCGACCATGACGGGCATTCACGTCACGTACGTTTACAATGGCAATGAGGGCGCGGATTACAATGTCTACGACTGGAAGGGCGAGGACGCCAACGGCGCCCAGCAGAACCAGGGCTATTACAGCGAAGGTTCTGACGAGCTGCAGTCTGGCACCCTTGCCGCCGGCGGCTCCGTTGCGGGCAATATCTACTTTGATGGCGACATCAAGAAGGCTCTGTATTTCGCCAACATGCTCGAAAAGACCGCGACTGCTAGCTGGGCGCTTGCTTAGCGTGCTGATGCCGTTGGGTCGTTTGGAGGTGAGGCCATATGCCCGATAAAAAGCTGACTGAGGAGCTGCTCAATGAGCTCCTTGATGTGCCAAGCATTGACGGCTACATAAGGGAACATGACTTTGCCGCCCCATCGCTTTCAGATTACCTCAAGCAGCTGCTGCAGGAAAAGGGGCTAGAGCGTTCACGCGTGGTTCGTATGGCCGACCTCAACGAAACGTTTGGCTATCAGATTTTTACCGGCGCGCGGCATCCGAGCCGCAATAAGGTGCTGCAGATTGCCTTTGCCATGGCGCTCACGCTCAAGGAGACCAATCGCGCTCTGACGGCGGCAGGCGCCAACGTCCTCAACTGCAAGGATCGCCGTGATGCGATTATCATTTTTTTCATCGATCGCGGCTGCAGCCTGCAAAAGGTAAACGAGGAGCTGTATCGCTTTGGCGAGGAGACGGTGAGCTAACGGCTAGCCGCCGGCAGAAGAGCTGCCCACGATATTTCGAACGTGCAGGGCATGGGCATCATGGGGTGTCCGTGCCCTGCGTTATTATGGACGCTATGGATACTCAGAGCCCAACATATTCCGATGATGAGCTGACCGCTGCGCTTGCCGGGCACCTGGCGTCACTCGAGCGCGATGACAGCTATCGCGTAGACCGTATACTCAAGCATTCGGATGTTGAGACGACCGAGCTCGTGTACTTTGAGGGCTCTGGTGGCGGGTCTCTCGGCCCCTTTGTTCGCAAACGTATCAACGCATCGGCCCAGATTGGCGGGGTGTATGAGCGCCTGTTTGCGGCCCAGCGCGCCGGGCTACGTTATGAGCACTTGCCTCGGATTGTCGATTGTCGCCGCATGGGCGACGAGTTTTGCGTGGTCATGGAATATGTCGAAGGCGAGACGCTCGAGGCCCTGGTGGGGCGTTTGGGTGCGACACTCGATTATGCCTGCGAGCTGTTTGGCGCCCTTTGCGATGCAGCCGATGAGCTCCATGCCGGCTTTGCGATGGCTGGAGAGCGTCCGGTGCCGGTGATTCATCGTGATCTGAAGCCTTCGAATATTATCGTGTCGGGCGTGAGGTATTCAGTCGATGCCGGCATGACGTTTTCGTCGCTGGTGATTATCGATCTGGGGATTGCGCGGGTATGGCGTGACGGAGCCGACGCCGACACGGTCAAGTTTGGAGCGCGTCCCTATGCGCCGCCCGAGCAATATGGTTTTGGCCAGACGAGCGTTCGCAGCGATGTCTACGCGTTGGGTGCCCTCCTGTTCTTTTGTCTGACGGGGACTGACCCCAAGCCAGGTCGGGACATGCGCGAGCAATGCGAGGCCCTCGACGTTCCCGCCCCGCTTGCCGATGTTGTCTGCATGGCGATGGCGCTCGATCCGGTCAAACGCTTTGCAAGCGCGGAGGCGCTCGGTCACGCTGCACGCGCGGCATATGAGCTGTGCCTGCTTGAGTCTGGCTCGATTGAAGCGACGGGATCTTCGATGGCGCAGGTTGCTCCGCAAATGGTGCCATCTTCCGTGCGGCAGCCCCAAAATGCCTCGTCGGCGACCCCTTGTCGCAAGGGTCTGTTTTCGCGGATCCCAGAGCCCATCGGGCGCATATGGAACGGCTTTATCTATGCGGCAACCTTGCTATTGCTGGCCGGAAGCCATTTTGCCGTGTTCCAGCCCACCGGAGCAAACCAAAGCTACCCGACGTTGCTTCTCATAATCGAGTATTTTCTATTTGTCGATGGCCTTATGGTGCTTTTGCATTTTGCGCTGCTCGATAAGCGCCGTCTTCGTCGGCGATTCGCGCTGCTCGACAGCTATCGCGGCAAGAAACTCGCGAAACTCTGGCTCAAGGCATTGGGTGTGCTGCTCCTATGCATGATCGTCATAGTTGCGGTTGCCAATGCGGCCGCGTCGCCGATACCTCCGCTACCTAAAAGGAAAGGGCCCCATTGGGGCCCTTTGCAGTTGAGGCTTGCGAGCCTAAATGCGGTTCATCTGGGAAGCGACCTTGTTGTACCAGTCCTGCCACGTGGGCGGGCAGTACTTCTTGGCGGCTGCCGGGGTAAGCGTGGAGCCATAGTTGGCACCCAGGTAGGCAACGTGGGCGGAGACAGCCTCGCTCCAGCTGCCAAAGCTACGCCAACCACCGCCGCGGGCACTCCAGCCCCAAGCGTTATAGGAGCCGGCGCAATAGAGGCCCTTGCTGCTCTCGATGCAGGCGATGGCGGGGGACCAACGGGGATCGACGCCGGTATTCCAGGCGGCGACGGCAAAGTTATAGCCCTGGCCTGCCATGGGGGAACCGGCGAGGTAGTTGTCGATGCGGCTCGTCCACTCGTTAATGAACGAGTCGTAATCGGAATTGCCGGTATTGGAGTTGCTCGGCGTAGTGTCGATGGTGGTGTTGGCGTTATTTGCTTGGCTATTGGAGTTATTGCCACTCACGCCGGTACCCGAGAGCTTCTCGGCGGCAGCGGCTTTGTCGGCCTCGAGCTTAGCCAGTTCGGCGGCATTTTCCTGCTCGGCCTTCGCTTGCGCCTCGTTGCGGAGCTGCTGTGCCTGCGCCAGCGCGTCCTCGGCATTCTTTTGCTCGCCCTCGAGCTGAGACTTGGCCTGCTCGAGCTCGGTTTTGTTCTGCTCGAGCTCGGTCTGCATCTTGTTAAGCTCTTCGATCTCGTCGACGCTCGAGCTCGTAATCTGGTTGGTGTATTTGCAGGTGGTGATAAAGTCACCCAAGCTCTGCGTGTTCACCAGGAAGCTCACGATGGGGCTGGTGCCCTTCTGGTACTTATACAGATCGCGCATGGCGGAGCTTGCCTTGGCCTGCTGCTCGGGTAGCTCGGCCTCAATCTTATCGATGTTCGCCTCATTGGAGTCGATCTGCTTTTGCAGATCCTCGAGCTTGGTACGGGCGTCGTTGTAGGCGCTCGTAGCGTCCTCGATTTTTTTCTGGGCGGCGGAAAGCTGATCCTGCGTTGCCTGCGAGGCGGCATAGGCCGCGACGGGGGAGAGCATCGGCGTGGCCGTCAGCGCGACGGCGAGCGCGGCGCTCGTGATGATACGAGCCGGCTTCGACGCGATGAGCGCTGCGGTGCGATGGTTCGAATGCTGCATCCAGTCCCTCTGCAATCAATCGTAGGTTATTGGTCGAGGTGTATTCTACTACTGCTTTCGACCTCAACTTGAACCTTAAAGGTTCTAAAGGGTCAAGTTGAACTTGAGGCTTTGGCCTTGACCTGCGGGAATGGTGAATTGTTGAGAAACCATAGAGTTCAACTTTAACGTTACGGCACCCTGTTTGTGAGGGTTTTGGCTGTAAAAGTTGCCCTCACGTGGGGTTTTGCAACTACAAGGTCCCATCGCGGTGAGCTTGGCCTTCATGCTGGATAATTACGCCGATTGCCATAGATACGGTGGAGCTTTGGGTGCCGGCGGCTCGGCACGCTAGAATAAATCAGTTGCACAAAGACCGCCCGTCGTGTGGGCAGTTCATGATAGGAAGTTTCCATGGCATTGCAGTTTACAGAGCGCGAGTTTATTCCCGTGCTGCTCGGCGGCGACATCAACGCGTATTCGGTGGCGCGCGCCTTCTACGAGGAGTATCAGGTCAAGAGCCTGGTCTTTGGCAAGTATCAGACGGGCCCTGCGTATCGCAGCCAGATTATCGACTACACGCCTAACGTGGATATCGACACCATGCCCGTGATGCTTAAGACCGTCAACGGTATCGCTCGGGCGCATGCCGACAAGACGATTGTCCTGATGGGCTGCGGCGATAACTATGTTGCCCTGGTGGCCCAGGCCAAGGATGCCAACGAGCTGGCGGATAACATCGTTGCGCCTTACGCGCCCTATAGCATGCTTGAGCAGTGCCAGAAGAAGGAGATCTTCTACGAGCTGTGCGAGAAGCACGGTGTGCCCTATCCGCATACGTTTACCTTTACCATGGCGATGCTCAACGCTCAGGGTGAGGCTCCCGCCGAGGTGCTCGACCAGATCGACTTTCCCTACCCGATGATCCTGAAGCCTTCCGACGGCATCATGTGGTGGCAGCATGAGTTCGAGGGTCAGAAGAAGGCTTATGAGATTGCCGACCGCGCCGAGCTGGAGCAGGTTATCCGCGATTCCTATGCCAGTGGCTACACCGATGACCTGATTTTGCAGGATCGCGTGCCCGGCAACGACGAGTACATGCGCGTGCTCACCAGCTATTCTGACCGCAACGGCAAGGTTCGCATGATGTGCCTTGGTCACGTGCTGCTCGAGGAGCATCAGCCCCATGGCGTCGGTAATCACGCCTGCATCATCACCGAGCCCAATGATGAGCTTATGAGTGGCGTGCGCAAGCTGCTCGAGGACCTTCACTTTGTGGGCTATTCCAACTTTGACGTCAAGTATGACGAGCGCGATGGCTCGTTTAAGTTCTTTGACTTTAACACCCGTCAGGGCCGCAGCAACTACTACGTAACCAACAGCGGCTTTAACGTTGCCAAGTACGTGGTGGATGAGTACGTCTATAACCGCCCGTTTGAGCCGGAGTTTGTGACGGCGAAGGACGAGGCGCTGTGGATGGTCGTTCCCATGGGCGTCGTCGACAAGTACGTCAAGGCTCCCGAGCTGCGCGCGAAGGTGCATCGTCTTGCCAAGGAGGGCAAGGGCGCCGATCCCTCGTTTATGAAGGGAGACTTTGTCTTTAACCGCTGGTTGCGCATGTGGCACACCAAACTGCGTCACTATAAGCTGTTCAAGACGTATTACAAGTAGACGAGCGTGGCGCCCGTCCGGTATGTATCGGGCGGGCGCGGGTATGATACGCGCAATTGCGTGGGCGTCACCAAGGAGGCGGCGATGGAAAAGCTGGGAGTTATCGGCGGCATGGGCGCCGAGGCCACGTCGTATTACTACGACCAGGTAGTACGCCATACGGCGGCTACGTGCGACCAGGAGCATATCGACATGGTGGTGCTTTCCAAGTCGACCATGCCCGACCGCACGCTGGCCATCAAGACCGGTGAGCATACCGAGCTGCTGGCGACCATGAAGGAGTGTGCCCAAGCACTCGAGTCGCTGGGCTGCGCGCACATAGCTATTCCCTGCAACACGTCACACTACTTCTACGACCAGATCCAGTCGTTTACGAAGGTGCCGATTATCCACATGCCGCGCGAGTCGGTTCGCTATGCCCTGGCGGGTGCGGTGATGGGGGAGTGCGAGTTCGACCCCAACCTGAGTATGCCGGCCGAGCCGGTGCACAAGATTGGCATCATGGGAACTGATGGCACCGTGGGCGCGGGCGTCTACGGCCGCGAATGCGAGGCTGCGGGTGTTGAGGTTGTCTATCCCAGCGAGAAACGTCAGAACGATGTGATGTCGCTCATCTACGATGATGTGAAGGCCGGTCGCGAGCCCGATATGGATAAGTTCGACCGCGTGATGTGGGAGTTCGCCCGTAGCGGCTGCGACCGCGTCATCCTGGCCTGCACGGAGCTTTCGGTGTTGCAGAAGTATCGCGAGATGCCCGAGATCACCCTCGATGCGATGGATGTCCTGGTACGCGAGTCCATCATCCGCAGCGGCGCCCTCTACCGCCTATAACCCTCGACCTGCCAAAAAGGGACAGGTTTATTTTGGTAGGTTTTATCTGGGAAAACAGTAAGGCCTCGGCTCGTTTGGTGCGAGCCGAGGCCTTTTGCATTTGCCGGTTGCTGCCAGCGGTTGCTAGAACAGGAAGCCGATGGAGATAAGGGCGATGCTGATGATGAGTACGGCGATATCCAGGCTTTTGATGGGGTAGCGCTTATACGAACTCGCACGCGTGCGCAGGTAGAAGCCGCGCTGCTCGGCAGCAAGTGCGGTGGCATCGGTCTTGCCCACACTCGAAATAAGCAGTGGCACGCACAGCGGCAGCATGAGTTTGAGTTTCTTGACGGGATTCTTAGTGTCGTATTCGACGCCGCGTGCAGTCTGCGCCTCCATGATGGCGTTCATTTCCTGGCCAAATACCGGCACAAAGCGCAGCGCCGTGGTAAAGGTGAAGGCATAGCGATATGGCACGTGCAGCACCTCGACGCAGGCGTTGGCGAGGTCGTTGAGCTTGGTCACCATAAGCATGAGGATGAGTGGCAGCGCCACGCCCAACAGGCGTAGGCAGGCCTTCGATCCGGTAATGAGGCCCGTGTCGGTGATAAAGCCCCACACCACGTTGCCGTCGCGCATAAAGGCCAGCTGAAGCACCAGCATGATAAGCGCGAGCGGAATCAGCAGCTTGAGTAGTGAGAGCAGACGGTCGACGACGCCGGCGTAGGCGCCCAGTGCAAGGGTGAGCGCCAAAAAGCCCAACAGCGCCACGTAGGTATCGGACAGGAAGATGCCGATGATGATGGCGGCGGCAAGGCCCAGTTTGACGACCGGGTTCAAGCGGTGCAGCAGTGTATCGCCCGGCATATAGTCGATGACGTTAACCACGGTGGACCATCTCCTCGGTAATGCGAACGATATCGGTGACCTCGCTCACCTGTGCAAAGGCGGGAGAGACGGAGGATGCCAGACGACGAGAAAGCTCTATGACCTGGGGTGGCTCAACGTAGGCTTGCTGCATGAGCTCGATGTTCGAGAACAGCTCGTGCGTGCGGCCGCGCTCGAGGATGCGGCCGTCGGCCATCACCACGATGCGCTCGGCAAAGTCGGATACGACTTCCATGTCGTGGCAGACCATGATGACGGCGTAGCCGCGCTCGGCCATGGTGCGCACGGTTTCCATGACGGTCATGCACTCACGGTAGTCAAGGCCGCTCGTGGGCTCGTCGAGCACCACGATTTTGGGCTCTACGACCACGACGGAGGCGAGTGCCACCATCTGGCGCTGACCGCGCGAGAGCGAGAAGGGCGCCTCGTCGGCCGGCAAGCCAAAGCGGTCGATGACGAGCTGGGCGCGACGCAGCGCCTCGGCACGGTCGATGCCGGCAAGCTCCAGGCCAAAGGCGACCTCGTCGAGCACAGTGTCCTTGCAGATCTGGCGGTCGGGGTTTTGGAAGAGGGTTGCGACTTCGCGGGCGATGCGGCTCGTGGGAGCGGCTGCGGTATCCAGTCCCGTGACACGCACGCTGCCCGAGGCGGGCTTAAGCAGGCCTGTGAGCAGCTTGGTGAGCGTGGTCTTGCCGGCGCCGTTTTGGCCGACGATGCCCACGAGCTCGCCGGGATAGAGGGTCAGGTTGAGGTCGTGGACGGCGGCGCCGCCATTGGGATAGGCAAACTCAACGTGATCGAAGGTGAGCACGGGCTCGGCGTCCTTGGCGTGCGGGCGCAACGACGGTGCGTGCGGTGAGCCGGCGGGTGCCTGAATGTCACTGCTTGCGTGTGCGGGGTCGACGATGCCCGTAATCAGGCGCTCGGCCTCATCAACATCCAAACAGGGAGTGCCGCTGGCCAGGCCATCGACCTCGAGGCTGTTGAAAATGCGCGTGACACGCGGGCAATCGACGCCGATGGCGCGGAGCTCATCGGCGTGTGCGAAGACCTCGTGCGGCTCGCCCTGTAGCGCGATTTCGCCATGATTGAGCACGAGTACGCGGTTGCAATACTCCGAAAGCAGGGCGACTTTTTGCTCAACGACGACGATGGTGATGCCGAGTGCGCGGTTGGCCTCACGCAGGGTCTCGAAGATCAGCGTGGAGCTGGCGGGGTCGAGCGCCGCGGTGGGTTCGTCGAGCACGAGCACGCGCGGACGCATGGCGAGGATGGCGGCGATGGCAACCTTTTGCTTTTGGCCGCCCGAAAGCGTGGCGATCTCGCGGTCGCGCAGGTCGCTGATGCCGACGGTCTCGAGCGTCTCGCTCACACGTTGCTCGATCTGGTCGTGGGGAACGCCAAAGTTCTCCAGGCCAAAAAGCATCTCGTCCTCGACGACCGAGGCGACCATTTGCGTGTCGATGTCCTGCAGCACGCTGCCGACGATCTGCGACACATCGGTGAGCGTAACTTCACAGGTGTCGTTGCCGTCGACAGTGACGGAGCCAAAGAACGTGCCGGTGTAATGGTGGGGTACGGCTCCCGACAGACAGGCGGCAAGTGTAGATTTGCCGGCGCCCGAAGGACCGATAATGCCAATAAAATCTCCCCTGTTCACGCCGAGCGAGATATGCTTAAGCACCTGCTCGGTCTGCGTGCCATAGGAGAACGAGACATCGTCGACGTTGATGATCGTTTCCATGGATACCTTTCAGAGTCATCGGGGACGTTCTTACATGACTAGTCGTTTAAGAACGTCCCCAAGAGCTAGTTGTCTGGGACAGTCTTTGATGGTGGAGCACGGAGACGGCTTTACGAGGGGCCCCAGGTTGGCGCGAAAGAGGAGCGAAGCGTACTTGGGTACGCGAGCGACGAATGAACGCCAAGATGGGGTGGCTCGTAAAGCCGAGCGGGTTAGTTGAGCCTAAGGGCCTTCTGGATGGGCAGGTAGAGGGCGCCGACCAGAATGGCGTTAAACACGGCGGTCATGGCGACGACGGGCAACATGGCTGCGGCGAGCTCGCTCACCACGCCGAGCATGGCCATCTTGATGACCATGAAGATGACGCCCGAGACAAAGGTGGTCACGAACGTTGCGACGATGGCGACGGCAGGCTTAACCTGGCCTCCCTTGGCGGCGGCGTTGACGATGAGGGCCATGAGCATGGCGGCGATGCCCTCGGCGGCAAAATCGACAAACGGCGAGGTGGTGGTGATCTGGATCACGGCGGCCGAGATAAGGCCGATGACGAGCGCCTGACCAATGTTGGGGCGAACGACCAGGATGGTGAGGCAGAAGGCCGAGATGATGAACTCGGGGCTAATCATGCCGCCCGAGATGCCCGAGATGGCCTTGCCGACGGTGAAGTTGAGAATGAAGCCGGCGGCAAGGAGGATGGCGAGCAGGACAAGGGCACGGATATCGAGCTTACCGCGGTCGGCGGTCTGGACGGTGCGGGGCTGGGCGGTGGTGGTGTTCTGAGACATGGTGAAAATCCTTTCGGAGGGGAAGTGCAAGAGAAGAAAGCGGAGGCGCGTGATGCGAATGCGATCGGGCTCGAGATGGAAAAAGGCCCCCGGTCGAAACCGGAGGCCTTCCAATCACCTAGAGCGCAAAAACAGGCGTGAGGGACTCACTGTCGACCGATCGTATTCGCATCACGCCACCACCAGTTGTTGAGAGACGTCATCGTGTTCTTCATGTTGGCGGCTCCTTTCGTGATGCCGTGGCGCGGTCGCACCTAGTTGCTGTTTCGCTGCACTATAGCACAGCGAAGTGTGTGCGGGGAAATCTTTTTTAAAAAGATTTCGGGCGGGTTTCCCGCCGGTCAAAAGAGCGGGCTAAGCGGGCGAGGCTGACATTGCCGCCTTGCCCGCTCAGCTAGGACGTTACTCCTTGTTGCGACGGTAGAGGAAGTAACCACCGGCGGAGATGACGGCAACGCCAGCGATGGCGAATGCAGCCACCATACGGCCATCAAAACGATCGCCAGTGGTGGGCAGGCCGCCCTTGGTGTTCGTTTTGTTGGTGGTTACTGTGGTCGTGGTGTCCGACTTGCCAGGCTTCTCGGGCTTGGTGGTGGGCTGCTCGGGCTTAGCGGGCTGCTCGGGGGTGCCGGGCTGCTCGGGGGTGCCGGGCTGCTCGGGGGTGCCGGGCTGCTCGGGGGTGCTGGGCTGATCAGGGGTGACCGGATCGGTGGCAAGAGCATCCTTGGCGTAAGTGATGGACACCTTGAGGCCGTTGGTCTCGGTGTTCAGGTCGCTCGGGGTGAAGGGCTTGCTGAAGTCCTCAGCCTTCAGATAAGCGCGCATCTCCTGAAGCAGGGCCTTGCACTTGACATAGGTGTTCTTGGTGGCAGCGTTGCCGGCCTTGTTGGCCAGGGCGGTGCGGCCCTCAGTGGTGGTCTCGGCGAGCATGGCCTTGTCGACCTCGAGGTTCTGCTCGATGAGCTCGTTCTGGAGAGCGTCGAGGTAGGCGCGAACGCCGGTGCCGAGCTGCTCACGGTGCTCGAAGCACAGGGAGCTGATGTCCATGAGGACATAGTTGATGGAGTTCTCGGGCTCCTCGTTGTTCACGATGTCCTCCTCTTCGCAGTGATCGAAGGAGACGGTCTGGTCGCTGTAGTACGGGCTAACCTCGGTGAGCAGTGCGGAGTAGTAGGGGATGGCGACGGAGTAGGCGGCGCGGGAGAGCATCTCCCACTGGATGGTCGCGATCTCGGGGTCCATGCCCTGACGGATCTGGAAGAGATTGACCTCGGTGTTGGTCTCGGTACCAATGGCGTAGGCGCCGTCGGTGTTGGCGTTGAGGCCCGGGACCTTCTCGCCGCGGTTGCCAAACGCGCGGATCATCTCAAAGGTGTTCCAGTCGGACTTGCCGGGCTGGAAGAACAGCGGCTGCGCCTTGCTAACCAGGGCGCCGGTCGTGGCACGAGCATCTTCGCGCTCGTCCTTGACGATCTCGTAGTCGGTGCCCTCGGTGAGCGGCACACCGAAGTAGGCGCGACCCTGGACATAACGGGCCCAAGAATGCATGGCCTTTTCGCTAATTGCCTCGCCGTAGGTCTGGGCAACGTCAAATTGACCGTCATCGAAGTACTTGGCGAAGCCATTCTCCTTAGGCATGGACTCGATGGTCGCAGAGTGGAGACAGTTCGCGGTGTCGGTGAGGTCAACCTTGTAGTTGAGGTTGCCGATGTTGGGGTTGAGCGAGGCGATATCGTCAGTGAGCCTCATGGCGATCCACTGGTGGCCGGAAAGTGCGGCAAACAGCCAAGTCTCGTTGCTGTCAGCGATGATAATCTGATCGTTGCCGCAGGCGCCCTGCTCGTCGATGATCTTGCCGAGGAGCTCGACGCCCTCACGTGCATTGGCGCTTTCACCTAAGATAACGCTGCCGTAGCTGTACTCGCCAATACCGGTTTTGGTCAGGGGGTCTGCTGCCTCAGCATCAGCATTCATGCCGGTGGTCAGCGTTGCGGAGCAGGACACGCCCTTCTCATTGATGCCTGCCTCAGAGTAGGCATCATAGCGCCCGTGCCACTGGGAGGGATGGTCGCGTACATAGGTGTAGCGATACGTGGTCTTGGTCGAGGTATACATGAATGCGGACTCGTCCGAGCCGTACGTATGCCCCGGGCCGTGAGAAGGCTCAATGCCAAAGTGCTTGAGGTAGCGCTTATCGAAGTCCTCGGCGCGGCCATAGTACGTGTCACCGTCGGCCGTCAGCTTGTTGCCCATGTACATCTGCGTGCAGGCGAGCGCAGATGTCGGCATGGACATGATGGTTGCAGCTCCAAATGCAAGGCCTATGCCAAGCTTCTTGAGCGCGTTGACGGGATGAGTTTTACTCATATTCCCTCCCAGCGTGCGAAAGCCCTCTGTCTCCAGAGGGCTTCACCCAATAATTACACCCCCTTAGCGTAACGAATTCGAAACAATATACATTCATGAAAGATATTTACTCGATAAGCGTAGCGAAATATGCGATTAACGGTAAATTGAACTCATTCAGTGGGAAATCAATTTGTATAACGCCAGCGAAAAATGTAGCTAAATAAAGCGTCAAGAAAAAAGCGGACCCCTCGCCGGCATGTGGTTTCATGCCGGCGAGGGGTCCGGGCTGCACGGGCCGTCTAAGAGTAATGGCTACTTCTTTCGACGGTGGATCACGTTAATCGCATAGCCGATGAGCATGGCCAAAACGATGACGATAAAGCCGAGCAGGGGATTGTCGTTCATGGGGTCCTCCTATTTTCCGAGTGGGGAGAATTCGTCGACGATGAGGTCGAGGCATTGCGGAAGTGCGCGGGCTCCAAAGACGCCCGAGTTGCTGGAGATGATTTCGCCATCGAACTGCATGCCCAGCGACGGGGTGCAGGTGATCTTGGCTTCTTTGGTCTGGATGATCTTAAACTGCGGGCGGCCGAGCACCTTGCCGGCGGGGTCGAGCGCGGCGGTGATCACGGTCGGGAGCAGCTGCACGGTTTTTACGGGCTCGATGACCGCGATGTCGACCATGCCGTCGTTCATGCGACAGTCGGGGAACAGGGTGATGTCGTTTTGGATGACCGAGGTGTTGCCGGCCATGCAGCAGATGCCATCGAGCTCCTCGACAATGCCGTCATGTTCAATCGTAAAGTGCGCCACCGTGGGGTTGGGCGTAGCGAGCGCGGATAGGAAGTAGGCGATCTCGCCGATGTCGTTTTTGGTGGGGGCGGCCTTCATCATGATCTCGGCGTCGTAGCCCGAGCCGGCGATGATGATGAAGCCGTGGCGCTTTTCGTTGCCGTTCTCGTCGAGCCAAAAGAGCTCGCCCATGTCCGCCTTGACGGTACGGCCGACGCGGCAGGCCTTGGCGAGCGCCGCGGCCTCGGGGGCATTGCCAATGTTGTTAAAGAACAGGCAAGCCGTGCCGGAGGGGAAGACGAGCGTGGGGACACCGCATCCGCGCATCTGATCGAGCACGTTGGAGACGGTGCCGTCGCCGCCCGAAATCACCACGCGATCAAACTCGCGCACGTCTGCCACGGCGTCCTCGGGTTCCATGCCATCGCCGATAAAACGCATCACGACCTCGTCGCCGCCCTGCGCGAGGGCGTGCGTGAACGCGTAGATTTCATCTGAGCTGGGGCCCGATGCCGGGTTGTGGATGATAAGGCAGCGCATACTTACGTTCCCGTTCTGTGACTAACCGAGTATAGTTGTAGGGCAATGCCGATATCCTACCCGTGTTTTTCGGGCCTAACCTTATTCGATGGGTTGATATGTACATTTCCACACATCAGGCTCTGCTCGACTTTTGTCAGCGCGCCCTCGAGTTCGACGCGATTGCCGTCGATACCGAGTTTTTGCGCGAGCGCACGTTCCACCCGCGCCTGTGCTTGGTTCAGATTGCCACCCCTGCCGAGAGCGTCGCGGTCGATCCTCTGGTGATCGACGACCTATCGCCGCTGGCCGAGCTTATGGGCGATGAGAGCGTGACCAAGGTATTTCACGCCTGCTCGCAGGATATGGAGGTTATGCTCCATACCGTGGGCGTGCTGCCGCGTCCCATTTTTGACACGCAGGTGGCCGCCGCCTTTTTGGGCGAGCGCCAGCAGATTTCCTACGGCGCGCTCGTGCAGACGTTTTGCGGTGTCTCATTGCCCAAGACCGAGTCACTGACCGATTGGTCGCGCCGCCCGCTGACCGACAAACAGATCGAGTACGCGATCGATGACGTCAAGTATCTGATCGTTGCCTATACCGAGATGATGAGTCGCCTGCGCGAGCTGGGCCGGGTGGACTGGGTGCTCGATGAGCTGCGTCCGCTGGCCGACGAGTCGCATTATCGCGCCGATCGTCACGAGGCGTTCCGCAAGGTCAAACGTATCAATTCGTGTAGTCGTCACCAGCTGGGTATCGCGCGCGAGCTCGCCGCCTGGCGCGAGGACCGCGCCGAGCGCCGCAACATCCCGCGCAAGTGGGTCATGTCCGACGATACGCTGCTGGCGCTCGTGAAGCGTAACCCTGTGCGCGTTGAGGAGTTCCGCAGCATCCGCGGTACCGACCAGCTGGGGGAGCGCGATGTGGACGGTGCGTTGATGGCCATCAAGCGCGGCGCGAGCTGCCCGCACGATCGCCTGCCGCTCATGGTGCGCGGGCATCGCCAGATTTCGCCGGAGCTGGAGAGCGTGACTGACCTTATGTATGCGCTTATCCGCTTGGTTGCCGAGCGTTCGGGCGTGGCGACCTCGGTCATTGCCTCGCGCGACGACCTGGCCGACTACATCGAGCATCCCGAGCAGAGCCCCCTGCGCGAAGGTTGGCGTTTTGAGCTTGTGGGCTCGCGCCTGGACGATCTACTCTCGGGCAATATGGGGTTGACGGTCAAAGATGGCAAAATTGAATTGCTATAAGGAAGCCTAGCCGCTTGAGTGGGTAGAATGCCTCCAACGTGTAACTCGATTCGGAGGAATTCGCATGCCTTATTACTATGGATACGGCTTTGGCATCGACCCGCTGTACCTGCTGGTTGTTCTTGTTTGTACAGTGCTTGGCCTTGCTGCGCAGAGCTATATCAACTCGACGTACAAGACCTGGTCCAAGGTTCGCTCGGACGGCGACACGGGCGCCACGGTCGCTCGCCGCATGCTCGACGCCAACGGTTGCAACGCCGTGGGTATCAAGGGTGTCGCCGGTGAGCTCACCGACCATTACAACCCGCAGGATAACAACCTGTATCTGTCGGATTCCAACCGTTCGGGCGGCTCGGTCGCAAGCGTTGCTGTCGCTTGCCACGAGGCAGGTCATGCCGCGCAGCGTCAAAGCGGTTACGCCATGATGAAGGTACGCACCGCTTTGGTCCCCGTCGTCAACTTTACCCAGAACACCTGGACGATCGTGCTGCTCATGGGCCTGTTTATGAACATAGCAGGGCTCACGACCCTCGCGCTGATCTTCTTCTCGTTTAGTGTGCTATTCCAGCTGGTTACGCTGCCGGTCGAGATTGATGCCAGCCGACGTGCCGTGGCGTATATTGAGCAGTCGGGCATGAGTTCCAAGCAGGTCAACGGTGCCAAGAAGGTGTTGACGGCTGCCGCGCTCACCTACGTGGCCGCGGCGCTCACCTCGATTATTCAGCTGCTCTACCTTATGGCTCGCTACAACAGAAACTCCAACCGATAACAAATGGGACCGACGGGCGCCGTGGGGATTTGTGTCCCCGCGGCGCTGTACTATGTGTTGGACTTGAATTAGCGCAGGGCCGGAGCCCATGTGCACGATGACGAAAGGGGGCTGCGTGGCAGGCTGGAATCTAACCGGCAATGCCGTTTCCGCCGAGTTCGACGGATCGGACGAGCAGGAGCGCAAAGAGCTCAGCGTGAGCCAAGCGGTGGAGATCGCCGCCGGCGCGCTCGATGCCATTCCACAGCTGAGCGTTTTGGGTGAGGTCACTGGTTTCCGCGGTCCCAATGCCCGAAGCGGCCACTGCTACTTCCAAATCAAGGACGACTCGGCGGCCGTCGACTGTATCATCTGGAAGGGCGCCTACCTTAAGCGCACCTTCGATTTGCGCGATGGCATGCAGGTGAGCTTTAAGGGCAGCTTTAATCTCTACAAGCCCACAGGCCGCATGAGCTTCGTCGCTCGCTCGTTTTCGCTGGCGGGGGAGGGCCTGCTGCGTCAACAAGTGGCGCAACTGGCCGAAAAGCTGCGTCGCGAGGGCCTGATGGACGAGGCACGCAAGCGTCGCATTCCGGTGTTTTGCTCGCGTGTGGCAGTCGTCACCTCGCTTTCGGGTGCCGTGATCGACGATGTCAAGCGCACGCTGCGCCGTCGCAACCCGCTTGTCGAGCTTGTTTGCGTGGGTGCCAAGGTGCAAGGCGAGGGTGCGCCGGCAGAGCTTATTGAAGGCTTGCGCCGCGCCGCTGCCATTACGCCGGCACCCGATTGCATCTTGCTGGTGCGCGGCGGTGGCTCCTTCGAGGACCTCATGACCTTTAACGACGAGGAGCTTGCCCGTGCGGTGGCAGCCTGTCCCGTGCCTGTGGTGACGGGCATTGGCCATGAGCCCGATACCTCGATTTGCGACATGGTGAGCGACCGTCGCGCCTCCACGCCAACGGCAGCGGCAGAATCGGTGGCGCCGGCTATGACGGAGTTGGCCGATGTGCTCGAGGCGCGCCATCAGCGTCTGGGTGCCGCGATGGCATCGATGATTGGGTCGGCCCAGGTCGACCTGGAGATGCTCGATCAGCGCGGTCGCCGTGCCTGGGATACCTATACGGCTCGCTTGGGTGATGCGCTCGATGCCGCTGCGTGTCGCCCGTGCCTCAACGACCCCACATTTATGGTCGAGCGTCGCGAATCGGAGCTTGCGCTGACTGCCGATCGCCTGTCGGGCGCCATAGTACGCTCGGTCGGGACATTCCGCTCCAACTTTGAGCGCTTGCCCGAGCGTCTGATTACAAGCACCTCGGGGCTCGATGGTAAGCGCCATGCGCTCACGCTTGCGAGTTCCCGCCTAGAGCATCAAGGGCGCACGATGCTCAGCAAGCCAGCGTCCGACCTGAGCCGTGCGGCAGCGTCGCTCGATGCCCTGTCGCCGCTCAAAGTGCTTGCTCGCGGCTATTCCATCGCGTACAGCGATGATGGTGTGGCTACGAGTGCCAAGACCTTTAAGCCTGGCGACGCCATTCGCGTGCGCATGGCAGACGGCAACGTGGCAGCAACGGTCGATACGGTCGAGTAGACCGCGTTTCGCAGTGATAGACCCTTAGGAAAGGAAACAGATATGGCAGAGAAGACCCCGGTAGAGCAGCTTACGTACAAGCAGGCCTCGCAGGAGCTGGAGCTCATCATCCGCAGCCTGGAGTCGGGCGATATGGAGCTCGAGGAGTCGCTCGAGAGCTACACCCGCGGCGTCGAGCTCCTCAAAAGCCTGCGCACCCGCCTGTCCGATGCCGAGCAGAAGGTCTCGGTGCTCCTTAAGGACGTCGACGGCAACGACGTGCTCGCCGACGGCGAGGCCGCCAACACCGATGATAACCTTTCGTTCTAAGCATCTCGACCAAATATAATTACCTTGGTCTGTAAGAAAGGAACCAGCTATGTGCGATTGCATCTTCTGTAAAATTGCCAACCACGAGATCCCCTCGACCGTTGTCTATGAGGACGACCAGGTCATCGCCTTCGACGACCTCAACCCGCAGGCGCCGGTCCACACGCTCGTGATCCCTAAGAAGCACTACAGCGACATCGCCGACAACGTACCCGCCGAGACCATGGGCGCCATAGCTCACGCCATCCAGGAGGTCGCCAAGGCCAAGGGTCTGGAGGACGGTTTCCGCGTCATCTCCAACAAGGGCGTCAACGCCGGCCAGACCGTCATGCACTTCCACATGCACGTCCTCGGCGGCAAAAACCTGGGCGAGAACCTCATCTGAGGGCGCTTCTTCCTTGCAATGAAACGGAAGCTCAAGCACCGATAACTTATATATCAACGCAATAAACCCGAGCGCGAGGGCGTTTGGGTTTATTATTGAAGCGTATGTAACCTGGCGGCGCCACACCGCCTGTTAGTAGGGAGACACATGAACGTTCTGGTCGTCAACGCAGGATCTTCGACCCTTAAGTATCAGGTCATCGATACCAAGTCCCACAAGGTGTCCGCAAAGGGCTCCTGCGAGCGCGTCTGCTTTACCGGCGGTACCTTCACCCACGCTGCCAACGGTTCCAAGAAGGTGACCGAGAACATCGAGTTCCCCGACCACAAGGTCGCCATCGAGGTCGTTCTGAAGGACCTCGAGGCCAACGGCGTCAAGATCGAGGGTATCGGCCACCGTATCGTTCAGGGCGGTTGGTACTTCGGTGATTCCTCCCTCGTCGACGAGGACGTCCTCGCCAAGATCCGCGAGGTTGCTCCGCTCGCCCCGCTGCACAATAACCCCGAGGCCAACGTTATCGAGTACTGCCTGGAGCAGTATCCCGACCTGCCCAACGTCACGGTCTATGACACCGCTTTCCACTTCAACATGCCCGAGGTCGCCAAGACTTACGCTCTGCCCAAGGATGTTTGCGACAAGCTGCACATTCGTAAGTACGGCGCCCACGGCACCAGCTACCGCTACATCTCCAAGAAGGTCGCCGAGATGACCAACGGCGGGGCCCGCAAGGTCGTCGTGTGCCACATCGGTTCCGGTGCCTCCCTGTGCGCCATCGAGGACGGCAAGTGCATGGACACCACCATGGGTCTCACCCCGCTTGACGGCGTCATGATGGGCACCCGCTGTGGCTCCATCGACCCGGCTACCGTGTGCTACCTGCAGCGCGAGGGCGGCTACACCTTCGACGAGGTTGACGAGATGATGAACAAGAAGTCCGGCCTTTTGGCTGTGACCGGTGGCAAGACCAACGACTGCCGCAATGTCGAGGAGCTCGCTGCCGCTGGCGACCCCGAGGCTCAGCTCGCCTTCGATATGTTCGTCTACAAGATTGCCGCCAAGGCTGCCGAGATGGCCACTTCTATGTGCGGTATGGACACCCTGGTCTTTACCGCCGGCATCGGCGAGCACGCTCCGGCCGTCCGCGCCGGCGTTGCCGACCGCCTGGCCTTTATGGGCGTCAAGATGGATCATGCCCGCAACGCCCTGCGTGGTGACGGCGCTTGGTGCCTGTCTGCCAAGGATTCCAAGGTCAAGATTTTCGTCATCCCCACGGACGAGGAGTTCATGATCGCTTCCGACGTCGAGCGCATCGTCAACGGCAAGTAATTGCAAGAGGGGAGGGGCTGGACGACCGAGCGCCGTTCAGCCCCTCTTTCGTCTCGTTGAGCGATATGCCTGATAGCTATTTATCAAGTTGTGATAACTTCTTATTAACATGCGGCCGCCTTAAGGGGCCTGTACCGACCGTATTGCATTGCAAAGGAGTCTCATGAACGTACTTGTTGTTAACGCTGGCAGCTCAAGCCTTAAATATCAACTCTTGGATACCGATACCCGCGAGGTTTTCGCCAAGGGCAACTGCGAGCGTATCGGCTCGGACATGGGCATCTTTGGTCACGCCGAGAACGGTGGCGCCAAGCAGACCGAAGAGGTTCCCTTCCCCGATCATCGCTCGGCCATTGCGCGCGTACTCGAGGAGCTCGAGAAGACCGACTTTACGATTGACGGCATTGGACATCGTGTCGTTCAGGGTGGCTGGCACTTCGATGATTCTGCGGTCGTCGACGACGAAGTCATGGCCAAGATTCTTGAGGTGGCCCCGCTCGCTCCGCTGCACAATTACGGCGAGGCCGCGGCAATCGAATATTGCCGCGAGAAGTATCCGGAGCTGCCCAACGTGGCCGTCTTCGACACCTCGTTCCACATGACCATGCCCGAGGTCGCCTACACCTACGCGCTGCCCAAGGACGTGTGCGACAAGTACCACGTGCGCAAGTACGGCGCACACGGTACGAGCCACCGCTACGAGTGGATGATGGCCAAGGAGATCCTGGGCTCGCGCTGCCACCGCCTGCTTTCGTGCCATCTGGGCAACGGCGCTTCGCTTGCCGCTATCGAGGACGGCGTGTGCCGCGACACCACGATGGGCCTCACGCCGCTTGACGGTCTGATGATGGGTACCCGCTGCGGTTCCATTGACCCGGCTACCGTATGCTACCTGCAGCGCGAGGGCGGCTACAGCTATCAGGAAGTCGATGACATGATGAACAAGCAGTCTGGCCTGCTTGCCATCTCGGGCATCTCCAACGACGCCCGCGACATCCGTACGCGCGCCTCCGAGGGCGACGAGCGCTGCCTGCTCGCCTTCGATATGTTCGCCTACAAGGCCATGCAGCAGGCTGGCTCCATGATCGCTTCCATGGCGGGCGTGGACACCATCACCTTTACCGCCGGCATCGGCGAGAACGACTGGTCGATCCGCAAGGCCTTCTGCGACTGCTTTGAGTGGCTGGGCGTACGCATCGACAATAACAAGAACCGCGAGGCCGTGGGCAACGGCCCGCAGGTCATCAGTGCCGCCGGTTCCGCCGTCACGGTCATGGTCATCCCCACCGACGAGGAATACATGATCGCCCACGACGTCGAGCGTCTGACCAAGAACAACTAACGCATCCGTCTGTAATTGAAAAAAGGCCTCCAGAGCAATAGCTCCGGAGGCCTTATGCTAGCAGGCGGAAATTCCAGTCCCAAAGTGATCATCACCAGCAACGCCTGCGCTCCCAGCAACGGCACCCGACCATTCAGATCCTCAGCCCCAGCTCGTAGCCAAGCCGCCATCCACTCCAGATGCCCTGATTGCAAAGTAGCGGCAGGGACCCTACAGGGTAAAGCTCTGAAAACTTTCCGCAGGACGCATGAAACCCCCGCCGCACGAAGTGCGCAGCGGGGGTTTCATGCATGTCCGAGGACGTTTTCAGAGCTTTACCCTGTAGGGTCCCGAGGGGATATGTCTGCTATTCAGCCATCTGAGCCTGGACGGCGGTGATGGCCACGACACCCACGATGTCATCGGCAGAGCAGCCGCGCGAAAGGTCGTTAACCGGCTTGGCGATGCCCTGCAGGATGGGGCCGTAGGCGTCGGCGCCGGCGAAGCGCTGGACCAGCTTGTAGCCGATGTTGCCGGCCTCGAGGTCGGGGAACACGAGCACGTTGGCCTTACCGGCGACGGAGGAGCCGGGAGCCTTGAGCTGGGCGACGGTGGGGACGATGGCAGCGTCGAGCTGCAGGTCGCCATCGATGGCGAGCTCGGGAGCCTTCTCCTTGCAGAACTTCACGGCCTCCTGGACCTTCTTGGCGACCTCGCCGCCAGCGGAGCCCATGGTGGAGTAGGAGAGCATGGCCACGTGCGGCTCAACGTTGCCCATGAAGGTGGACCAGGAGTGAGCGGAGGCGATGGCGATCTCGGAGAGCTCGTCGGAGGACGGGTTGATGTTGAGGCCGCAGTCGGCGAAGATCAGCGTGCCGTCGGTGCCGAACTGCGGGGTGTCGGTGCACATCACGAAGAAGGCCGAGACCAGCTTGGTGCCCGGGGCGGTCTTGAGGATCTGCAGCGCGGGGCGCAGGGTGTCGGCGGTGGAGTGGCAGGCGCCGGAGACCAGGCCGTCGGCATCGCCCATCTTGACCATCATGGTGCCAAAGTAGGTGGCGTCCATCACCTGGGCGCGAGCCTGCTCGATGGTAACGCCCTTCTTGGCGCGGAGCTCGGCAAACTTCTGCGCGTACTCCTCGTGCTTCTCGGCATTGCGCGGGTCGATGACGGTAGCGCCGGGAACGTCGATCTCGTCGGGGTTGCCCAGGATGACGATCTTTGCCAAGCCCTCCTCGATGATCTTGGTGGCCGCGACGATGGTGCGCGGATCCTCGCCCTCGGGCAGGACGATCGTCTTAAGGTCGGCCTTGGCGGCAGACTTCATACGGTTTAGGAAATCGCTCATGTTACTCCTTACAAGCGTTTCGCTAAGCTCCAGGCGCCCGGCCGTTCACGAATAAACCCGCTGCTAGCGGGTCTACCTTTCAATTATGTACGCCGCGGTGCTTGAGCTTTCCTTGTGTGGCAAGCTCATTATAGGACGCATTAGCGCTATAATCGCTCTGATAAAAATGTCTCGAAGAATGTTCGAGAAAAGCCCAGCTAACGAGCCCGTGGCTTTTGACAAGGAGTATCGATGCAGATTACCTCAGGCCTGCCTGAAGGCTTTAACGCCGGCGCATACGACATGATTGTCGTCGGTGCCGGATATGCCGGTGCCGTTTGCGCCCGCCGTCTCGCCGAGACCATCGGCTATCGCGTTGCCGTTCTGGAGCGCCGTAGCCACATTGCGGGCAACGCCTACGACTGCGCTGATGAGGCCGGGATCCTGGTCCACGAGTATGGTCCGCACATCTACCATACCTTTAATGAGCGCGTCCACAATTTCCTGTCGCGCTTTACTAAGTGGACGGACTACCAGCACAAGGTGCTCGCCAACATCAACGGCACCCTTATGCCCGTGCCCTTTAACCACGCGAGCCTCAAGCTCGCCTTTGGCGATAAGCGCGGCGAGGAGCTGTATCAGAAGCTCGTGGAGACCTTTGGCAAGGACGTCAAGGTGCCCATCATGGAGCTGCGCAAGAAGAACGACCCGGATCTTGCCGAGGTCGCCGATTACGTCTACGAGAACGTCTTTTTGCATTACACCATGAAGCAGTGGGGCCAGACGCCCGACCAGATCGATCCCTCGATCACCGGCCGCGTTCCCGTCTTTGTGGGCGACGATGACCGCTACTTCCCGCAGGCTCCCTTCCAGGGCATGCCACAGGACGGCTATACCGCGCTGTTCGAGCACATGCTCGACCACGATTTGATTGATGTGTTCTGCGACGTGGACGCCCGCGACCTCTTCGAGATCGACGAGACCACCGTCAAGATCGACGGTAAGGTCTATGGCGGCGAGATCGTCTACACCGGTCCGCTCGATGAGCTGTTCAACCTCGACCTGGGCGCCCTGCCGTACCGTACGCTCGATATGAAGTTCGAGACGCTCGATATGGACCAGTTCCAGCCCGTGGGCACCGTCAATTACACCACGAGTGAGGATTACACGCGTATCACCGAGTTCAAGAACATGACTGGCCAGGTCCTGCCCGGCAAGACCACCATCATGAAGGAGTACTCCAAGGCCTATACGCCCGGCTCGGGCGAGACGCCCTATTACGCCATTCTGGAGCCCGAGAACCGCGAGCTCTATGAGCGCTATCTTGAGCGCGTCCAGAACCTGACGAACTTCCACCCGGTGGGTCGCCTGGCCGAGTATCGTTACTACGATATGGATGCCGTGACCAACTCTGCCCTCGATCTTTCGGATGAGATTATCGCCTGCCATGCATAAAGTCATATCATTCGGTATTCCCTCGTATAACGCCGCCAAGGACATGGACCATTGCATCACCTCCATTCTGGAGGGGAGCAATTACGCCACTGATATCGAGATCATCATCGTCGATGACGGTTCCAAGGACGAGACGGCAGCTAAGGCCGACGAGTGGGAGACACGTTATCCCGGAATCATTCGCGCGGTGCATCAGGAGAATGGCGGCCACGGCATCGCCGTCCTCTCGGGTCTGCGCGAGGCACAGGGCACCTACTACAAGGTCGTCGACTCGGACGACTGGCTCGATGGCGCAGCCCTGTCGACCATGCTTTCGATCCTTCGCGGTTTTGAGGAGCGCGACCAGCGCGTCGACCTCTTTATCTCGAACTATGTGTACGAGAAGGTTTACGAGGGTACGCACACCGCTATTGGCTACAAGTTTGCCCTGCCGCGAAAAAAGATCTTTACCTGGGACCAGATTGGTCATTTCCGTCTGGACCAGAATCTGCTCATGCACAGCCTGTGCTATCGCACGGATGTGCTGCGCGAGTCCAACCTTCCCATGCCGCCGCACACGTTCTATGTGGACAACATCTACGCCTACGTGCCGCTGCCGCGTTGCAAGACCATGTACTACGCCGACATCGACCTCTACCGCTACTTTATCGGTCGCGAAGGTCAGAGCGTCAACGAGGCAACGATGGTCAAGCGTCTGGACCAGCAGTTCCGTGTTACGCGTATCATGATGGAGTCGTACCACCTGTACAGCGATGTCGAGTCGTCGCGTCTGCGTTCGTACATGATGGGCTACTTCACCATGATGATGGCTATTTGCTCGGTGCTCACCAAGCTTTCCGAGGAAGATTGTGCCGATGAGCGTCTGAAGACGCTGTGGAAGGACCTGAAGGAGTACGACGAGCGCATGTATCGTCGCGCTCGCTACGGCGTGGTCGGATTCTTTACCAACCTGCATGGACGGGCCGGAGACAAAACCACACTCGGCCTATACCGTCTTGCCTCAAAGATCTTCAAATTCAACTAGCTGCTGAGTAATCGCTGCTGATAGGTTGACTGGGCCCCTTGGCCTTTAGTTTGCTACTGCGAACAGTCCTGCTCGCACGGAAAGCACATTAAGTGCTTTCCGGCTCGTGCGGAACTTGTATCAAACTAAAGGCCAAGGGGCCTCTGCTATAAGAATCGATTGTCAGGTTATTTGAATTTGAAGATCTTAGACGCGCGGTACACAGGGGTCTGAGCTGAAAAGATTTTGGTTGGTAGGTTGCCCGGTGGGTCTTGGTTATGTTTGTCGCGAGTTCCGCACGAGCCGAAGAGCACTTAATGTGCTCTTCGTGCGAGCCAGGACTGTAGAGCAGCAAACATAACCAAGACCCACCGGGCAACCGGACGAGCTAGTTTACTTTGCGGCGCCGGGGATGCCGTGGGAGGTTTTGGCGGTTTTGGCTCCGTTTACGATGGCGGTTTGCAAAGCCCTTACGGCGAGCATGCCCAGCAGGTCTAGGGGAACGGCGGCGCTTGCCTGGGCGCCCAGTTTGCCGCTGGCGAGGGTGTAGATGGTGTCGCCGTCGTTGGTGGTGTGCGTGGGGCGGATGGCGTGTGCGTAGGCGTCTGCGGCCATCTGGGAGACCTTGGTGGCTTGTGCCTTAGTGAGTTCCACGTTGGTGACGATGCAGCTGATGGTGGTGTTGGTGCGGTCGAGCGGCATCTGCATGGATCCGGCGGCGGCAAAGGCTGCGAGTTCCATGTCGACGATCTGGTCGCTATCGGCGGCGGCGCGCATGCCGGCGACCCACTCTCCGGTGAAGGGGTCGACCACGTTGCCGCAGGCGTTGACCGAAACCACGGCGCCTACCTTAACGGGACCGAGCGCCACAGCGGCAGCGCCAAGGCCGGCCTTCATGCAGGTGGCGGGGCCCATGAGCTTTCCGACGGTGGCACCTGTGCCGGCACCTACATTGCCCTGCTCGAGCGTGGTGGGGGTGTTGTCGAGTGCTTCGCGCACGGCGGCGATGCCGGCCTCAATGTCGGGGCGAACGGCGGGGTCGCCAAAGGCGAGGTCGAAGATGCAGCTGGAGCACACGATGGGCACTTGCGTGGGGCCGACGGGAAGGCCGATGCCGCGGCTCTCAAGCTCGCGAGCGACGCCGCTTGCAGCCTCGAGGCCAAAGGCCGATCCACCCGAAAGGCAGACGGCGTGGACCTTGTCGACGGTGTTCTCGGGTCGCAGCAGGTCGGTTTCGCGCGATGCCGGGGCACCGCCGCGAACGTCAACGCCGCCGGTGGCGCCCTCGGGTGCCACGATTACGGTGCAACCGGTGCCGGCCTCCTCGTCCGTATAGTTGCCATAGCAAAAGCCATCGACATTGCAAACATCGATGGCTTCGAGCAGCGTGTCCATATTTTCTCCTATCGGTTTTCCGCCGGGCCTTATGCCCGGTCGGGATCCGTACGGTACGGCAAAATTGTAGGCGCTGGGGGATACCCAGCGCCAGATGCAATTACGAGAGTTTTTGAATCGCGCGTGCGACGCGAGCGATGGGCAAGCCCACCACGTTGTAGAAGTCGCCCGAAATGTCATGCACGAGCATGCGGCCGCCTGTGCCCTGGATGCCGTAGGCGCCGGCTTTGTCCATGGGTTCGCCGGAGGCGACATAGTGCTCGATCTGCTCTTCGGTAAGCTCATAGAACGTCACGTCGGTCACATCGACAAACGACAGACTCTCGGCGGCATGCGGAGCTGTAGCGTCGCCGGCTTTAACGATGCAGACGCCGGTCGCAACCTGGTGCGTGCGGCCCGAAAGCTCGCGGAGCATGGTGCGCGCCTCGTCCTCGTTTGCCGGCTTACCCAAAATCTTGCCATCGAAGGTGACGATGGTATCGGCCGCGACGGTCAGCTCATTGGGCTCGGCATGCTCGGCGGCGACGGCAGCGGCTTTGGCACGCGCCAAACGCTCGACGAGCGTAAGCGGAGCTTCGCCATCAAAGGGCGTTTCATCGATATCTGCGGGAATCACGCGAATGTTGTAGCCTGCCTCGTGCATCAGCTCAATGCGGCGCGGCGATTGCGAAGCCAAGATCATAGTTGGATGCCCTCGGCGACCTTCTCGACGGCCTTGTCACCGGCGAGCGTGCGCAGCAGCTCCAAGGCAAAGGGGAGTGACTGCGCCATGCCGCTGGCAGTGATGATATTGCCGTCTTGCGTGACCTTCTCGCCGGTATAAGCTCCCTCGGGGAAGCTCTTCTCAAAGCCAGGGAAGCATGTGGCGCGGCGCCCCTCGAGTAGACCAAGCTCGCCCAGGATAAACGGGGCGGCGCAGATGGCGGCAACGTGCTTGGTCGCGGCGAAATCGCAGACTACGTCGCAGACGCGCTGGTCGGCGCGCAGGTTGGTGGCACCGGGCAGGCCGCCGGGCAGCACGACGCAGTCGTACTCGTCAAAGTTGATCTCGTCAAAGAGGGTATCGCAAGTCACGGGAATCTGCAGCGAGCTTACGACCTCGCGCGTGGGCATGATCGAGACGAGCGTGGCGCGCACGCCGCCGCGACGCATGACGTCGACCATGGTCAGGCATTCAATCGTTTCAAAGCCATCGGCGGCGAGAACGGCAACGCTGGGCATGAGAGTTCCTTTCGTAAGGCGGCATACAATTAGCCGTCTTATACCCCGAAGACCTCCGCTTGCCACGCTCGATTTTCCATTGTTTAAAAAGGGACGGGGCTATTTTAGCTACCCCACTTGCAGGGTAGCTAAAATAGCCCCGTCCGAATTAGCTACCCTCACCCATCCTCAACAATCTCAATCTGTAACATCTAGACCCACTTTTGACCCCTAACTGTTACAGATCAAGACAAACGGAAACCGCCCCGACAAAACGTCTAAATCTGTAACATCTACGGACCAAAACCGGGTCTTACTGTTACAGATCGAGACAGCCCCCAACAGCACCGCCCCGTTCGGGGAAACGACCGCTACAGGTACGGCGGGCAGAGGCTCACTTTTTTCTTCGGTTTTTCTTGACGGAATCTCACCTGTTGTAGTACTTTGTCCCAGTCTAAAAACGCGTGGACTTTTCTGGGCGCTAGCCACCTTTTTGCCACGCAACCGAGCAGTCGGTTGCGTGGCTTTTTTCGTCTTGGCAGCAGGTACCACATGCACCGCCAGAAGACCGCACGAGCCCACCTTCCGACTGCAGGGAACAGACGCACGAGACGTGCATCTGCAAGACAGCAGACGGAAGGGAGCCTAATGGCAGAAACAAACACAATCAAGCAACAGACCGCCGAGGCGGGAGCCGCGGGCGCGGGGCAGGTCAAGGCGGCGCTCCAGGTCTTTGCGGGCGGCGCCTGCTACGGCGCGATGGCCACGACCTACAAGCTCGCCTACGCCGCGGGCTTCACCTCAGCGCAGGTGGTGGCGAGCCAGGCGTGGTTCGGCTGCCTCTTCTTCGCCCTCGCCACGCTCGCAGGGCACGCACTCGGGCACCGCTGGCAGCGCGTGGGCTGGAAGCTCGCCCTCAAGCTCATGGGCCTGGGAGCCCTCACCTGCCTCACCTCAATCCTCTACTGCTACGCCATGAGCGTGCTGCCCGCCCCGGTGGCACTCACGCTCCTCTTCCAGTTCACGTGGCTGGGGCTCGTGTGGCAGACCGTCATGACGCGCCGGCCGCCGAGGCTCCTCCAAGTGGCCTCCGCCCTGGTCATCGTCTTCGGAACGGTGTTCGCCAGCGGCGTCTACAAGACCGGCATCACCGGGTACGACCCCGTGGCCCTGCTCTGCGCGCTGGGGGCGGCCGTGTCCTGCTCCCTCTTTGTCACCCTCTCCGGCAAGGTCGAGGCCCCCTGCTCGTCCGAGCAACGTGGCGTCATCGTATGCGCGGGCTCCGTGGTCATGTCGCTCACGGTGTGTCCGGACTACGTCGTCTCGGGCGTCCTCGCCCAGGGCATCCTGCCCTTTGCCGTCATCGCCGGCTTCTTTGGCATGCTCTGCCCGGTCCTGCTCTTCGGCATGGGCTCTCCGCACCTGCCCGCGGGCCTGTCCACCGTCATGGCCGCCGCGGAACTCCCCGCCGGCCTGCTCATCGCCATGATCGTCCTCGGCGAGCCGCTCGGCGTCGTCGAGTGGCTGGGCGTCGCCATCATCCTCGCCGGCGTGTGCCTGGCACAGGTCCCCTCCCTGCTTGGAGGCCGGGAGGCACGTCGCGCCGCCGCAGGACAAGCCGTCAGCTAGTCACCCCTTCACAGGCGGCCCGCGCGCATCAGGGAAAGGGCCACGGGCCAGGCGCGCGAGGCCGCAAGGACGTTATAAAGCGTCCCCCGCAGAGATGGGGGCGCCAGAGAGAAGGAGGCACCATGCCATTTCCAAAAGGGTTCCTTTGGGGAGGAGCCACCGCCGCCAACCAATGCGAGGGAGGTTATGACGAGGGCGGCCGCGGCCTTGCCAACGTCGACGTCATCCCACACGGGCCGGAGCGCAACGACGTAAGCCGCGGCCTGAGGCGCATGCTCGACTTCGAGCCCGGGTACTACTACCCGGCCCAGACGGGCATCGACTTCTACCACCACTACCGCGAGGACATAGCCCTCTTCGCGGAGATGGGCTTTAAGGTCTTTCGCCTCTCCATCGCCTGGAGCCGCATCTTCCCCAATGGCGACGAGGAGGAGCCCAACGAGGCCGGGCTCGCTTTCTACGAGGACGTGTTCCGCTGCTGCCGCGAGCACGGGATCGAGCCCCTCGTGACCATCACGCACTTCGACTGCCCCATCCACCTCGTCAAGAAGTACGGCGCCTGGCGAAACCGCACCCTTATCGAGCTCTACAAGCGGCTTGTGACGGTGCTCTTCAACCGCTACCGCGGCCTCGTGCGCTGGTGGATCACGTTCAACGAGATGAACATGATCTTGCACCGTCCCTTCATGGGTGCCGGCATCGTCCTCGAGCCCGGGGAGAATGCCCGCGAGGCCGAGTACCGCGCCGCGCACAACGAGCTCGTGGCGAGCGCCTGGGCCACCAAGATCGCCCACGAGGTCGATCCGGAGAACAAGGTGGGCTGCATGCTCGCCGCGGGAAGCTACTACCCCTACTCCTGTCGTCCCGAGGACGTTCGCGCGGCGCAGGTCAAGAACCAGGAGGACCTCTTCTTCGTGGACGTGCAGGCGCGCGGTCGCTACCCCGGCTACGCGCTCAAGATGCTCGAGCGCGAGGGCATCGACGTGGGCATGACCGCCGAGGACGAGCGCATCCTTGCGGAGAACACCGTCGACTTCATCTCGTTTAGCTACTACTCCTCGCGCTGCACCGCGGGCGACCCCGACTCCGTGGGCGGCGTCGCCGAGGGCAACGCCTTCGCCGGCGTGGAGAACCCCTACGTGCGCACGAGCGACTGGGGCTGGGTCATCGACCCGCTGGGATTCCGCATCACGATCAACGACCTCTGGGACCGCTACCAGAAGCCGCTCTTTGTGGTGGAGAACGGCCTCGGCGCCTATGACGAGGTGCTTCCCGACGGCACGATCGAGGACGACTACCGCATCGCCTACCTGCGCGAGCACATCGAGGCCATGCGTGACGCCATCGAGCAGGACGGCGTCGAGATGCTCGGCTACACCACCTGGGGGCCGATCGACCTCGTGAGCGCGGGCTCCGGCGAGATGGAGAAGCGCTACGGCTTCATCTACGTGGACCGCGACAACCTGGGCAACGGCACGCTCGAGCGCAGGCGCAAGAAGAGCTTCTACTGGTATCAACAGGCCATCGCCACCAACGGAGGCGACCTGGGCTAGCCGCCCGGGCAATATCACTAAGGAGAAAATAATGGCTGAAAAATACGACGATCTGGCCAGATCCATACTCGAGAACGTAGGCGGCACAGAGAACGTCGCCAGCGTCGCGCACTGCATCACGCGCGTGCGCTTCAAACTCAAGGACGAGTCCCGCGCCAACACTGCCAAGATCGAGGCCCTCAAGGGCGTCATCCAGGTCATCCAGGCCAACGGCCAGTACCAGGTGGTCGTGGGTAACATCGTCGAGGACGTCTACGACGCGGTCCTGGAGGCCGGCAACTTCTCGGGCGGCGCAAGCGCCGACGACGAGCCCCAGGGCGATAAGACCGTTGCCTCCGTCGTCATCGACCTCATCTCTGGCATCTTCCAGCCCATCCTGGGACCGCTTGCCGCCGCAGGCATCATGAAGGGACTGCTTGCCCTCATCACCTACTTCGTCCCGGCCTTTGCAAACGACGGCCTCTACACGCTGCTCTACACCGTGGCTGACGGCTTCTTCTACTTCCTTCCCGTCGCCCTGGCGTTCAGTGCCGCGCGCAAGTTCCGCATGAACGAGTTCACCGGCGTGGCAATCGGCGTGGCGCTTCTCTACCCGACGATGGTCGCCCTGACCTCGGGCGAGGCGCTCGGCAGCATCGACCTCGGCGTGGCCGGCACGTTCTCGTGGTACGCCACCGCCCTCGGGCTCCCCATCATCATGCCCGTGTCCGGCTACGTGAGCTCGGTGATCCCCGTCCTTCTCATGGTGTGGTTCGGCTCTATCCTTGAGCGCTGGCTCAAGAGCTGGATGCCGGCTGCGCTCAAGATGTTCCTTGTCCCGCTCGCCACGATGACGGTCTCCATCGTCTTGGGCTACCTCATCATCGGCCCGGTGGCCACCCTCATCACCAACCTGCTGAGCGCGGCATTCTCGTTCATCTTCCAGCTCCCCGTGGTTGGTTCCGTCCTGGGCAGCGCCCTGGTTGGCGGACTGTGGATGTGCCTCGTCATCTTTGGCTTCCACTGGAGCCTCATCCCCATCTCCATCATGAATCTGAACACCCTCGGCCACGACAGCGTGCTCGCCGCCACCATCGGCCACGGGTTCGCGCTCGGAGCGGTCATCTTTGCCATGTACCTCAGAAACAAGGACGAGCGCTTCCGCGGCATCGCCCTTCCCGCGATGATCTCCGCCTTCTTCTTCGGCGTCACCGAGCCGGGCATCTACGGCATCGCCCTCCCCAACAAGCGCGCGTTCGTCGTGGCATGCCTGAGCTCCGCCGTGGGCGGCGCCATCGTGGGAATGACTGGCGCTCTCATGTACATCTCGGGCGGCCTCGGCGTCTTCAACCTGCTCAACTTTATCGACGGGACCCCTGGTGGCGCCGGGATCTCCCACATGATCTTCGCGATCATCGCCTCGCTCGTCTCTGCCGTCCTGGCCTTTGTTATCGAGTTCATCACCTACCGGCCCAACGACGATGAGGAAGGCACCCGCTAGCCTGCGCCCTCCTCAATCAGCTCTATGTAATTGAGGGGCAGTTGAGGTGGGTGAGGGCCGAGGGCGATCAAGGTGGCCGCCCTCGGCCCGGGACAACCTGCCAGAAGGCGTTTAGCTTTCTCGGGCGGCGCTGAAATGAACTGCGCCCCGATACTTGGACGGGTCAATTAGCGGCCTATGCCGCACATGGGGACTGATTTCGGAACTCCTCCGGGGTCAGTCCCTTTTGCTTAACCTGCCTCCTCTTGTTCCAGTGAACGGTGTAGGCGTGGAGGTCCCGCTTGAACTCCTCGAAGCTCCGCCACGTCCGGTTCCTGTAGAACTCGTCCTTCAGGCGCCCGGGCAGCAGCTCCGTCGCAAGAGCTCGCCCTCGCGCGCCGCCGGCCCCGGCCGGGTCCGGGCGCCCTTCGGCCTTCGGTGCGCCCGTATCCCCTGTCGCAAAACTCTGCTGCAAGAGTCCTCAGCGTGGCGTCGTGTCCGACTTTCCCGTCCATAAAGAAGCCCCCCATTTCTAATGTCCAAGAAATGAGGGGGCGGTTCAATTTCGGGACGGGGATTAAATAATCATTCAGAACATTTTTTTTATCCCCGTGCCAGAAAAATCATCGGGCGTGGTCTGGGGCAAACAGTCTAGTTGCGCTTGAGGTGGACGACGGTTTCGCAGTGGAAGGTTTGCGGGAACAGATCGACCGGCGTGATCTTGACGGGGGAGAAGGTACCTTCCTCGACAAAGCGCTTAAGGTCGCGTGCCAGGGTGGCGGGGTCGCAGCTCACGTAGGCGACATCGCGAGCGCTCGTGCTGGCGATAAGGTCGATCGCCTCGGGGGCGAGGCCTGCGCGCGGCGGGTCGACCACCAAGACGTCGGCATCCTGGTCGGGGAACTCGCGCACCGCGTCTCCGCCAATGACGTCGACGTTATCAAGCTTGTTGATTTCCAGGTTACGGCGCAGGTCGCGCACGGCCGGGCCGTAGGCCTCGACGGCGGCGACGAAGTCGCAGCGGCGGGCGAGCGGCAGGGTAAAGGTTCCGGCGCCGCAGTACAGGTCCACGGCAAGCTCGTCTTCTTGCGGGTCGAGCGCTTCCATGACAAGCTCGATCAAAATCTCAGCACCCTTGGTGTTGACTTGGAAAAAAGACGGGGCAGACAAGCGCATCTGACCCTCGGCGATATTCTCGGTCCATGAGCCCTCTCCGGCGAGCATTTCGACCTTGGAGACACGGCGGGCCTTCTTTTCGCCCTTGCTCATCACACGCACGATGCTCGTGGGATGAGCGGCGACCGCCAGCACGCGGGAGACTTGCGAGCGCGGAAAAGAGCCCGTGGGCGTCCAGAGTGCAACCTCGAGCGCCTTGGTGCGGCGCGATGCGCGAATGCCCACGCGTTCGAGCCCTAAGTCATGGCTGCCGCTTAGATAGTTGAGTGCGCCGACGACCGATTTGAGCGCCTTGGGAAAACGTTTATCGAACAGCGGGCACGCATCGACGGTCACGATTTTGCTGGGGTCGACACCGTGCATGCCAAGGCGCACGCGACCGTTGACGACGGTCGGTTCGAGCTCGATTTTATTGCGGTAGCCCCAGTCGTCCTTGGTGTGGCAGATGGGCTGCACCAACTCATCGACCTGCTCAGGAGCGAACTTGCCGATGCGCTCGAGCGTGGAGCGCAGGTTTTGCTCCTTGGCGGCGAGCTGTGCCGTGCGTGAGAGATTGCCCCACGAGCAGCCGCCGCAGATGCCCACGTAGGGGCAGGGGGGCTGAATGCGATCGGGGCTCGGCTCCAGAATCTCGGTGGTGCGGGCGCGCATGAACGACTTGCCGTCCTGTACGACCTCGGCCTCGACGGTGTCGCCTGCCACGGCACCCTGCACAAAGACGGCTTTGCCGTTGTCGGCGTGCGCCAGCCCGTCGGCGCCGTAGGTCATCGATTCTATAGTGAGCTTCATATCCCTGCCTGTCATTCGTGTTGTTGCTCGCACCATGGTAGCAGGGAAAAGCGCCCCGCATCCGAGGCTTTCCTCAAATGCGGGGCGCTTCTACAAACTGCTTCTACAAACGACTATTTCGTCTTGCCGGTAATGAGCGTCTTAAGACCCAGGCCGATCAGGCCCAGGCCCATGCGCACACGACCGGGGCGATGGCGCTCGATGGCCTTGGTCTTGCCGGCGGGCTTATCGCGACGGGCGCTCGTCTCGGGTGCGGGCTTAGCTGCCTGCGGCTCGGGCTGAGGTGCAGGTGCGGGCTCGGGCTCAATGACGGTCGCCTGGACCTTCTGAACCTCGGGTGTGGCCGGCTGCGGCTTAGGAGCAGGGGCGGGCTTTGCCTCAATGACGGGCTCGGGCGCGGCCTCGGCGTTGCGGTAGGCACGCTCCAGCAGGGCTTCCTGCGAGTTGAAGGGTTTCTCACCCTCTGCGCGCTCCACGGGGACCCAGGTGCCGTCGCTCGTGAGGCTGCGGGCCTTCACGTTGTCGCGCAGCTGCATGCTCATGTACTCGTGCACCAGGGCGCGGCAGGTGGGGTCGAGCACGGGGAAGGCGATCTCCACGCGGTGCTCGGTGTTGCGTGTCATCATGTCGGCCGAGCTCAGATAGATCATGTCCGAGTCCACGCCAAAGGCGTAAACGCGCGCATGCTCCAAAAAGCGTCCGACGATAGAACGGACATGCACGTTCTCGGTCTTGCCAGGAACGCCCGGCTTGAGGCACGAGATGCCGCGGATGATCATGTCCACGCGGACTCCTGCGCACGATGCCTCGGCGATCTTGTCGATGACCTCGCGGTCGGTGAGCGAGTTGAGTTTAAAGAACACGCGGGCGGGCTCGCCGGCGAGGGCGCGCTGGATCTCGCGGTCAAGCCCGCGCATGATGAGCGGTTTCAGTCCGACGGGCGCCACACCCAGGAAGCGGTAATCGCCGCGCAGGTTGCCCAACGACAGGTTGCGGAAGAACAGGTTGGCGTCTTCGCCGATGCCGGGATGGGCGGTCATGAGCATAAAGTCGCTGTAGAGCTTGGCCGTCTTCTCGTTAAAGTTGCCGGTACCCAAAAGCGTGAGTCGGGTGAGCGCCATACCCTCGCGATAGGTAAGCTGGCAGATCTTTGAGTGGCATTTAAAACCCTCGGAGCCATAGATGACGGTGCAGCCCGCTTCTTCCAGACGCTCTGCCCACTCGATGTTATTTTGCTCGTCAAAGCGCGCGCGGAGCTCCATGAGCACCGTGACCTCTTTGCCGTTCTCGGCGGCGTCAATCAACGACTCGCACAGGCGGCTCTGCTTGGCCACGCGGTAGAGCGTGATGCGTAGCGAGATGCACTCGGGGTCGTATGCGGCCTCGTGTACCAGGTCCAGGAACGGATTCATGGCCTCGTAGGGGTAAAAGAGCAACTTGTCGCCCTGCAGCACCTGCTCACGAATGGAGCGGGACATGTCGATGGTGGGGTTGGGCTGCGGCTTAAACGGCGTAAAGAGGAGCTCGTTGCGCAGGTGCTCGGGAATTTTGCCCTCGATGCCAAAGACGTAGCCCAGGTCGAGTGGGATATCGCAGGTAAAAACCGAGCGGCGCGAAAGCTCGAGCGCTTTGCGGATGGTCTTGAGCGTCGCCTTCTCGAGCGAACCGGAGACGGCAAGCACCACCGGCTGCAGGCGCAAACGCTTTTTGAGGATGCGCTTCATGTGCTGGCGGTAATCCTCTTCCTCCTCGACGCCCTCGCCGTCCGGGTCGATATCGGCATTGCGGGTGACGCGGATCAGAGCGCGGTCGAGCGGCTTATAGGAGCCAAAGCAGCTGTCCAAGCAGGCAAGAATGACGTCCTCGAGCAAGATGTAGGAGTAGGTGCCGGCGGGCGAGGGAATCTCGACCACGCGGTTCATCGAGGCGGGAATCTCGATGAGGCCCAGCAGACTTTCCTCGTCCGTGACACCGTCCAGTCCGCAAGCTAGATAGAGTGCGCCGTTGCGCAGGTTGGGGAAGGGGTGGCGCGGGTCAATGACCAACGGCGAGATGACCGGCGACACGTAGGCCTGGAAGTAGCGGGTGACAAAGGTGCGCTCCTCGGGCGTAAGTGAATCGATGCGAGCGCGGTGAACGCCCAAGGCGTCGAGTTTGCCCTCGATGCTCTTGAAGATGGACTCCCAACGGGTAAGGAGTTCGGGCAGCTCTGCCATGACGGCATCGACCTGTTCGGAGGCGGTCAAATTGCTCTTGTTGTCCACGGGCTGTTTTTTGAGTTCTGCCAGGTCGGACAGGCCGCCCACGCGCACCATGAGAAACTCGTCGAGGTTGGACTCGAAGATCGACACGAACTTGAGGCGCTCAAACAGCGGGACGGTCTCGTCAAAGGCCTCGTCAAGCACGCGGTTGTCAAAGCGCAGCCAGCTAAGCTCTCGGTTTTGCGTATACGAAAAATCACGCGGCGGCTTGCGCAGCTTGGCGGCCTTTTGCTTCTTTTCGATTTTGCTCGGCATATGCATCTGTCCGTTCAGTCCCCGCAGGGGACGATAGCCTAACTCTATTCTATTGTCTCAATTTAGTTGACCGCTGGCACGGACGTATCGCGTGAACGGTATCTTTACCTATTTCTTACGATGCCCGGCCATAGAACTAACGCTCGCGACGCTATTGCTAGCGTTCAATATTCTCACTCAACTGATAGGGATGCGTGAATAAGAATGATGGTGAGCTGAATATCATCGAATTCGGTCCAAAACGTGAGCTAGCTTCATTTATATACATAAAACCGTTTTACCTATGCAATTCTGAATCATGGATTTATAGATGCGATGGGGGATAATTTATGGGAAAAAGAGCGTTTACCTTAGAAAAGTTACTTTAGAGCGCCGAAGTGCATCATGGGGGAATCACATGCGATATACCGTTCATCGCACTTTGTTGACCGTTCGGGGGCGAGGTGGAATTGCGGGTGGAATTTGGATATAACTAGAGCTGTCAGCAAGCAGCGCCCGTTACGGAAGGGCGCTGATAGATTCGGCCGAAAGGCCCGAAAGAAAGGTAGGAGGCCATGACGAAAGGTCTGCA
>NZ_QRLS01000016.1:0-41649 GCF_003472325.1 Collinsella sp. AM12-1 | reverse complement strand
ACATTAAGTGCTCTCCGGCTCGTGCGGAACTCGCGATCGACTTCATATGCCGCCGCGCGGCCGGGGCGAACGCGGGTCCAAGGTTGTCAAAAAAGCGGTCGGCGCGCAGTGCGCCGACCGCCGATATATGGGGTCTGATAATTTTTTACCAGCTAGGACCTCTTACTCGTCTAGGAGATCTTCTGGCATGTCGTTGCCGTCGCCTAGGTCGACTGGGGCCTCTTCGGGGGCAGAGCCGTTTTCCGTGGCTTCACCTTCGGGCTTCTCTTTGGCGGCCGTCATGCGGGCCACGGCGCAGATGCGGTCGTTGTCGTCGACGGTCATCATCTTGACTCCCTGGGTGGCGCGGCCAGTCTGGCTGATCTCGTCGGTCTTGACGCGAATGACCGTCGCGCCCTCCGTCACGATGAACAGCTCGTGCTGCGGGCCCACCGTCTTCATGGCCGCGAGGTTACCCTTACGCTCGGTCATTTGGATGGTGTAGACACCCTGGCCGCCGCGATTCTGCTCCGGGTAGTCCGCGACCGGCGTGCGCTTGCCGTAGCCGCGCTCGGTGATGACGAACAGATCGCCGTTGCCGTTAGTGACTTCCATACCCAGAACGCTCACGCCGTCCTTCATACCGATACCGCGAACGCCGCTGGTATCGCGGCCGGTGGCGCGCACCTGCTCCTCGGAGAACATGATCGCCTTGCCCGCGGTGGTGGCCAGGATAATCTTGTCGCCCTCGCGCACGCGGCGCACGTTCAGCAGCGCGTCGTCGTCACGCAGGTTGATAGCGATCAGGCCGTCGCGACGGCTGCGGTCATATGCGCTCATCACGGTCTTCTTGACCATGCCGCTCTTGGTGGCAAACATCAGATACTCGTCGGCAGGGAACTCACGGCAGCTGATGACGCTCGCGATCTTCTCGCCCTCCTCGAAGGGCAGCAGGTTGACGATCGCGGTACCGCGCGCCTGGCGCGTACCCACCGGCAGCTCATGCACCTTCAGGCGATAGACCTTGCCCTTGTTCGAGAAGAACAGCACGTACTCGTGCGTGGACGCGATGAACATCTCGTCGATGACATCGTCCTCTTTGAGGTTGACGCCCGACACGCCCTTGCCGCCGCGTTTCTGGGCGCGGTAGGCGGCCACCGGGATGCGCTTGACATAGCCGGTGTGGGTGATGGTCACGACCATGTCCTCGTCGGCAATGAGGTCCTCGACGTCCAGGTCCTTCTCGACCTGGCTGATCTCGGTGCGGCGCTTATCGCCAAACTTCTTGGAGATCTCGCGCATCTCTTCCTTAATGACGCCCAGGATCTTCTCCTCGTGCGCCAGCAGGTCCTCGTAGTAGGCGATGGCGCGGCGCAGGCCGTCCAGCTCTTCCTGAATCTTGTCGCGCTCCAGGCCGGTCAGGCGGCGCAGCTTCATCTCGAGGATGGCCGTGGTCTGCTCGGGCGTAAAGCCAAAGCGCTCGATCAGGCGACTGCTGGCCTCGGAGTCGGTCTGCGAGGAACGAATGATGCTAATGACCTCGTCGATATGGTCGAGAGCCATCAGGTAGCCCTCGAGGATATGCGCGCGGGCCTGGGCCTTCTTAAGGTCGAAGCGGGTGCGGCGGGTGACGACGTCGACCTGGTGGTCGATGTAGTGCTGCAGCATCTCGCGCAGGCTCAGGCATTTGGGGACGCCGTTGACGAGCGCTAGGTTGTTGGCGCCGAAGGTCGTCTGCAGCGAGGTGTACTTATACAGGTTATTGAGCACGACCTGCGGAATGACGCCCTTCTTGAGCTCGATGACCAGACGGATGCCCTTCTGGTTGGACTCATCGCGCATATCCGAGATGCCCTCGATGCGCTTGTCGTTGACGAGCTGGGCGATCTTCTCCTGCAGGGTGCCCTTGTTGACCATGTAGGGGATCTCGGTAAAGACCAGGCGGTTGCGGCCGGTCTTGGTGGACTCCACGTGAGCCTTGGCGCGCACGGTAATGGAGCCGCGGCCGGTCTCGTAGCTCTGCTTAATGCCGGCGCTGCCCATGATGATAGCGCCGGTGGGGAAGTCCGGACCGGGCATGATCTGCATGAGCTCGTCGACAGTGGCGTCGGGATTATCGATCAGGTAGCAGGTTGCCTCGATCGCCTCGGTGAGGTTATGCGGGGCGATATTGGTGGCCATGCCGACGGCGATGCCCTGGCTGCCGTTGACCAGCAGGTTGGGGAAGCGCGCAGGCAGCGCCTGAGGCTCGGCGAGCGATTCGTCGTAGTTGGGCTGCCAGTCGACGGTATCCTTCTGCAGGTCACGCAGCAGCTCCATGGCGGGCTTTGCCAGGCGGCTCTCGGTGTAACGCATGGCAGCGGCGCCGTCGCCGTCGATGTTGCCGAAGTTGCCGTGGCCGTCGATGAGCGGCGTGCGCATGGAGAACCACTGCGCCAGACGAACCATTGCCTCGTAGACCGCGAAGTCACCGTGCGGATGGTACTTACCGATAACTTCGCCGACCGTCCAAGCGGACTTCTTGTGCGGGCGGTTGGGGTAGATGCCGCTCTCGTTCATCGCATACAGGATGCGGCGGTGCACCGGCTTTAAGCCGTCGCGCACGTCCGGCAGGGCGCGCGCCGTGATGACCGACATCGAATACTCAATAAATGACTGCTTCATCTCGCGGCCAAACTCCGAAATCTGGAGCTGGCCACCGTTGATATCCTCGCCGGCCGAGGCGCCGCGATCGACTTCGCCAAAGCTCTCCTCGAGCTCACCGTCGTCGTCCTCTTCCTCGTCATCATCGGCATCGGGGTTATAGGCATCCGGATCGCCGTCCTCGCCCTGCTCAGCACGGGCAAGCAGGCGCTTCAGATCGTCGGGCATGCCGGCATCGCCGGCCTCGCCCATACCCTCGTTATTGTTGATATCGTCTGCCACGTTACCTCCTCTTAAGCGTCAAGGAAGCGTGCATCATGCGCATGCTTCTCGATGTACTCGCGGCGATAGCCGACCTCGGAACCCATCAGCTCGCGCACGGCGCGGTCTGCCACCACGGCATCCTCGATCGACACGCGCTGCAGGATGCGGGTCTTGGGGTCCATCGTCGTTGAGGCAAGCTGCTTGGGATCCATCTCGCCCAGACCCTTGTAGCGCTGGACGGTATAGCCCTTGCGCTTCTTGGTGATCTTGCCGTCCTTGGCCTTGCCGTCCTCGTCGTTGTCGTCGGGGTTCAGGCCCAGACTCTGGATGGTGTCGCGCAGGATCTCGTCTTCGGGCTGGCGGCCGTTGGGATACACGTAGTGGATCTTGTTGCGCACCTTAATGCCAAAGATGGGCGGGCAGGCAACATAGACGTAGCCGGCATCGATCAGCGGACGCATGTACTTGTAGAAGAACGTCAGCAGCAGGATGCGGATGTGCGCACCGTCGACGTCTGCATCGGTCATGATGATGATCTTGTGGTAGCGCGCCTTGGTGATATCGAAGTCGCCACCGTCGCCGGCACTCGTCGTGACGCCGCAGCCGATCGCGGTAATCAGCGACTGGATGGTGTCACTCGAGAATGCGCGATGGTCACCAACGCGTTCGACGTTCAGAATCTTGCCGCGCAGGGGCAGAATCGCCTGGATGTCTCGGCGACGGCCGTCCTTGGCCGAACCGCCTGCCGAGTCGCCCTCTACGATGAAGAGCTCGGTCAGCTCGGCATCGCGCACCGAGCAGTCAGCGAGCTTACCGGGCAGGGACGCCGTCTCGAGCAGGCTCTTGCGGCGGGTCGCCTCGCGCGCCTTGCGGGCGGCGTTGCGCGCCTTGCAGGCCTGTTGCGCCTTCTTGACGATCTCGCGGGCGGGCTTGGGATGCTCCTCCAAGTAATCGGCGAGGCCGTCGGTCACGATCTTGAGCGTGAGCGCGCGCATATAGGAGCTACCGAGCTTGGCCTTGGTCTGGCCCTCAAACTGCGGATCGGGCAGCTTGACCGAGATAACGGCCGAAAGGCCCTCGCGCACATCGTCGCCGGTCAGGTTGGCGTCTTTTTCCTTGAGCAGGTTCTGTTTGCGCGCGTAGTCGTTGATCACGCGGGTGAGCGCGGTGCGGAAGCCCTCAAGGTGCATGCCGCCCTCGGGAGTGTAGATGTCGTTGGCAAACGACATGACGTTCTCGCCGTAGCCGCTATTCCACTGCAGGGAAACCTCGACCTCGCCCATCTTGGCCACAGGCGCGTCCGGGTCCGATTTGCCCTCGATGTAGATGGGCTCCTTAAAGGCCTCAGGGACGTCCTTGCCCTCGTTGAGGAACTTGACGAAGTCGATGATGCCGCCCTCGTAGCAAAACTCCTCCACGTGGGGAGTCGCCTCGCGCTCGTCGGTCAGCACAATCTTAAGGTTCTTATTGAGGAACGCCGTCTCCTGCAGACGGTTGTGCAGCGTATCGAAATCGTAGATGCAGGTCTCGAAGATCTCGTCGTCGGGCCAGAAGGTGACGGTGGTGCCCGTCGAATCCGAGGTGCCCACGACCTCCATCTTCTTGACGGTCTTGCCGCGCGAGAACTCCATCTCGTAGGTGTTGCCATCGCGACGAACCTGAACGACCACGCGCTTGGACAGTGCGTTGACGACGGAGATGCCCACGCCGTGCAGGCCGCCCGAGACCTTATAGGCCGAGTTATCGAACTTACCGCCGGCGTGCAAGATCGTCATAACGACCTCGAGCGTCGGGATCTTTTTAACAGGGTGCTCGTCGACGGGGATGCCGCGCCCGTTGTCGACGACCGTGATGGAGTTGTCGGCGTGGACCGTCACCTGGATCTCGGTGCAGAAACCGGCCATGGCCTCGTCGACGGAGTTGTCAACGATCTCCCACACCAGGTGATGCAGACCGCTGGCGCTCGTCGAGCCGATATACATGCCCGGGCGCTTACGAACGGCCTCGAGACCTTCGAGAATCTTAATCTCGCCGCCATCGTAATCGTTTTCGTTTGCCACACGTCCTCCTTCAGTCAAGAAAATGTGTACAGCCTTACTAGTTTATCGTAAAAAAATACCCTCGGGAACGAGGGTATTTGGCTCTACAAGGCCACCAGATGCGATTTAAGGCTCTTTTTTGCTTTGCACGCCCTTGGCCCACTCGGCACTGGCTCTCATGGCATTCTCGAGGGCCTCGCGCAGTTTTTGGTCTTCGATGGGCGCCACTTGGCGCTCGATCTCGGTACGCTCGGCCTCACTTAGGTCGGCGTGCGGGGCCGGCGGTCGCTCGGTCGTCGCCGGGCGCAGGCGCTCCTTGGCGGCGGGCGGCGTGTGACCGGGCGCGGTGGTTTTGAACACCAGGCCGTCCACATGCGCACCGGCGCGCTCCATGCGCGCACGGATGATCTCGCGCAACAGCGTCATTTCCTGCGTCCACGAGGGCGAGTCGAGATACACCAGCAGCTCATTGGACTCGGGTAGGTAGCGCAGCCCCGTCACATGCCGTCCCTCGCGCGTGCCCGAGCACACCGCGTTCCATGCGCGATAGACCGCGCGCGACTCCTCGGCGGCCTCCATCTGCGCACGGCGCTTAGGCGTTGCAGCCGCCAGGATGCGCTGGCGCTCTGCGTTCAAAAATCCACTGAAGGCGACTGTCTCGCTCTCGCGCTCGTAATTAGCACGTCTCACCCATGCTCACCACCTTGGCTCGATCAAGCAGGTCATCGGTAAAGTACCCCAGGTTGGTCGTAGTTATGACCGTCTGGATATCATCGCCGATCAGCCGCAGGAAAGCGCCGCGACGCTCGCCGTCGAGCTCGCTCATCACGTCGTCCAAAAGCAGCAGCGGGGCGGTGCCCAGGACATCGCGAGCCACGGCCACCTCGGCCACCTTCCAGGACAGTACCAGCGTGCGCTGCTGTCCTTGGCTGGCAAATGAACGGGCGGAGCGACCCGCCACGGTGAACTCGATCTCGTCGCGATGCGGTCCCACCAACGTCACGCCGCGGCGAATTTCCTCGTCGGCATGCTCGTCAAGGGCGGCCAGCATGCGCTCGTACGCCCAACCCTTCAGCTCTTCGCGATCCTCGACCTGGGGCAAATCCCCCAGCGTGGACGCATAGGTCACGTTGGCAGCCTCGCCGGACGCCACTTGCCCGTAGGCAGTGTGCACATGGCCCGCCAGCCGGTCGAGTAGGGCCAACCGGTGCACGAGCAGGGCCGAGCCCGCGCGAGCAATCGAATCGTTCCACGCGCCGAGCATCTCGCGACAGCACCAGGTCTCCTTGAGCAGGGCGTTACGCTGGGTCACGCAGCGCCCATAGGTGCTCGCAAGATCGGCATAACGCGCGCTCAGCTGCATGCCAAAGTCATCGAGGGCGGCGCGGCGCACACTGGCGCCTCGCTTAACCATGTCCAGATGGTCGGGGCAAAACAGCACGCTCGGCAGAATCCCGCGCACACCGGCGGCAGAGCATCTCTTGCCGTTGCGACTAAACGAGCGCTTACCGTCCTCCGCGCTCAATCCCATATCAAGCACGCGGCCGTCGCCCTCGAGCCTCAGCTCGATCTTGCACGAGCCCACGCCGTCATGGACGAGCTCGGCTGCGGTCGGATGCCTAAACGAGGCGCCGCTCGTCAGCAGCTGCAGCGCCTCTATGAGATTGGTCTTTCCCGCCGCGTTGGGTCCCGCAAGTATCGTCACGCCCTCGTCCAGGGCAAGGCGATAGCTATCGAAGCTGCGGTAGTGCGCGACGGAAAGATCGCGGGCGAACATGGTCATGGCGCAGCGCTAGATGCGGACCGGCATGACCAGGTACAGGTAGTTGATCTTGTCGTAGGACTTGAAGATGCCCGCCTGCGAGTAGCTCTTGAGCTCCAGCGTGATCTCCTTCTCCTTGGACAGGGCATTGAGGCAGCCGAAGATGTAGTGGTAGTTGAAGGCGATGGTACCCGACTCGCCCTCAGCCTCGACATCGATCGTCTCCTGCGCAAGGTCCTGGTCATTGGAAATGGAGGACAGGCCCATCTGCCCGTTCTCGACATCGATCTCGAACTTGACGGCGGGGTTGGCGCTCGCGATAACGGCCACGCGCTTGAGGGCGGCGTTAAAGGCGGCGACATCGATCTTGACGCTCGTCACGCACGAATCGGGGATGAGCTGCTTGTAGTTGGGGTACACGCCCTCGATGCGACGCGACACGTAGGTGGTGTTGCCGGCCTCGAAGACGACCTGGGTGTCGGTAGCCCCGATCATGATGGTCGCCTGGCTGGCCATGATGTTCAGCGCGTCGTTAAAGGCGTCAGCCGGAACGTTGAGCTCAAAGGAGCCCTCGAGGGTCGAGGTCTCGACCTGCGTATCGCACACGGCCAAGCGGAAGGAATCGGTCGCCACCAGGCGTACGGTGTTGTTCTCGACCTTCATGTGCACGCCGCCCAGGATGGGGCGAGCCTTGTCGGTCGAGGTGACGCGCCACACGCGGCCGACCATTTCGGACAAGACATCGGTCGGCAGCTCCACGGCACTCTCGATGGCATAGGCCGGAAACTCGGGGAAGTCATTGGCATCGAGCGTGTTCAGCCTAAAAGAGCTCTTCTCGCAACCAATCAGCACCTGGCGCTCGGACAGCTCAAAGGTGACCGGGGCATCGGGGAGGGTCTTGGTGATATTGGAGAGCATCTTACAGGGGATAACCATCTCGCCCTCTTCTTCGACATGCGCCGCGATGCGATGACGGATCGAGATGGTGTAGTTAGAGGTCTGGAATTCCAAGATGCCGTCTTGGGCCTTAACGAGCACGCCCGACAGGATGGGGAGGGTGGATGCCGAAGCGACACCCTTCATAACGACGCCGATGGCTTGTGTAAGCGAGCTCTGGCTGACGGTGAACTTCATCTTTTAATACCTTTCTATAGATATAAATATCTTAATAATAGTAATAGCACTGACGAAACTGTTGATTACTCCCAAAGACGCAGGTCAGACCCAGAAAGAGAATCGACAGCAACCTGTGTGCAACAGGGGTGGTTTTCCACGTTCAAAACCTGCGCAAAACTTTTCATCACCGCAGGTTGGGTTTTAGACACCTTATGCCCGTGGTTTCGACAAGTTTTCAACAGGTGTCTCTATTTCCCTACGAGCGCAGTGTAATTTTATCGCGCAGCGACTTGAGGTCTTCGGTGACGGTGCGGTCTTCCTGGATCATCTTCTGGACCTTTTTGTAGCTCGTACTGACGGTCGAGTGGTTGCGGTTGCCAAATTCGGCGCCCACCGCCGTGGTCGTCATCTCGCACATCTCGATGGCCAAGTAGATAGCGATATGGCGTGCTTTGGCGATATTGGCGTTGCGACGCGGGCCGATGAGCTCCTCGTGCGTCACGCCGTACTGCTCTTCGATGACGGACTGAACCGTCTGGACGTTGATCTTTTTGGCCGATGTGTCGAAGTACTGGCTGGCGATGGCGTCGATATCGTCAAAGGTGAGCTCCCCGCCCTCGCGCTCGCGGTCGCCCGCCTCGCCGGCGCAGCGCTCGCAGAAGCTCTCGAGTTCGCGGATGTTGGTGCCCGAGACCTCGGCCATGTGTTTAAAGTGCTCGTCGGTCAGGTGCCCGCCGTCGCCCCCATAGGCCGCCAGCAGCGAGTCGTCGCCTGCCTCGGGAGCGGCGACGATGGTGTTCTCGTAATAGCGCTGCAAGATCTTGTATTTCATCTCGTAGCTGGGCTCTGCGACCAGGCAGAGCATGCCGGCGTTGAAGCGGCTGGTCAGACGCTCGTCCATGCTCAGGTCCTTGGGGGCGCGGTCTGCCGCGATGACGACCTTCTTGTTGTTGCGGATGAACTCGTCCATGAGCTGGAAAAAGTAGTCCACGCTCGCGCGCTTGCCGATGATGTTTTGGATGTCATCGATGATGAGCACGTCCACGCCGTGGTATGCCTGCATGATAGGGGCGTTGCTCTTCTTTTGGCGGTCGAACTCGGTCATCAGGTCGTCCAGATATGCCTGGGAGTTGGCATACTTGACCTTGATCTCGGGCGACTTCTCGGCGAGCTCGTTTTTGATGGCAAGCAGCAGGTGCGTCTTGCCCAGGCCCGATTTGCCGTAGATGAACAGCGATGTGCACGTGCCGCGCTCGTCCGCGAGGGCGGCAAACTTGAGTGCCGAGCGATAGGCATGGCTGTTCTCGGGGCCGTAGACAAAGTTCTCAAAGGTAAATTTTGAGTTCGCGGCGAGCGGAGCTCCATCCGCATTCTGCTCGGCCGGTACGGTCGGTGCTGGCATGGGTGAAGCGGGGGTCGCAGCTTGCGTGGACTTAGTCGGCGCTCCGCCCTTCATCTGGTTCATCATGCGACGAAAATCATCGGCCGAGAGCGTGTTCTTGATTGCAATGCCCGAATCCGCGCCCGCCGTTGCGTCGTGAGCGATGGGCATGTGCGTGACGGGTGCGTTCGTTGACGTCGCCGCCGCGGTCGGCAACGGTGCCATGGTTTCACGGGAAACATCGCTGTGCTGGTGCCCGATTGTCGGCACGTCGCCTGCGGAGGCCGGCGCCGCCGGGGAAGCAGCGGGGGCCGTGGCGGGCGCCGTCGCGGCAGCGGATTCCGTCGCGGCGCCTTGCGGTGCCACGACGTCGAGCGCAATCGGTGCAAAGGCGATTTCTTCCAGGTAGGCCTCAATGGTCGGCTGATGCTTTTTGAGCTGCGCGATGGCAAAGCGCGAGGGGGCCTCGATCGTGAGCGTATCTTCGGTTAGGCTTATGGCGCGCGATTGCCCCAGCATGTTGATGAGGCGTGCATCTTGGCCGTCGCGCTGGCAAAAGGCGATGGCATCCCCCAGGATGATGCTTGCTTCCTCGTCCACTATCTCTCCCGTTCTTTAGCTCTGAGCTCGCACGCGAGCGGCGCCGAGTTCGGTCAGATGGTATTTCTGGCCATGCTTGATGACCAAGCCGGCCTGCGCCAAGTCATTGAGCGTGCGTGACCAAGTGGGGGCCGAGTTTCCAAACGCCCTCGCCAGATCGGTAGCACCGCACGCTTGATTTTGCGCCAGATAGCCCAGCGCGGCGTTGCCGCGATCGCTTACGAACACGTCCGGTTGTGGCTGCGCATACTGATTTGCTGCATTAGGATACATCATTTGAGCTGCTGGTTGTTGAGAACTCTGCATCGGCGGCATTTGCTGTTGAAAACTTTGAGGCCACTGTTGGTAAGGCTGCGGAGGCATCTGCTGGGCCCAGGGGTTGTACTGCTGCTGCGGCATCTGCTGGTACGGCTGCTGATATCCCTGCTGGTACTGCTGCGGGAACTGCTGGCCATACCCCAGTGGCTGCATCTGCTGATATGGATATCCCTGTTGGTACGGCTGATAGCCCATTTGCTGGCTACCCGGTGCCCCCGTCGCCTGCTGCATTGCTGCTGTATCCTGATCCGCCAGCGGCATGGCCTGTGGCACGTTTGGCGGCATCGACATCGACGCCGCCTGGGGCTCTTGTGTAGGAAGCATTCCGGGCTGCTGCATCTGTCCCACGCGGGGCTGCATCTGTTGCGTTGCCATGGGCTGCTGCGCAAAAGCTCCCGGCAGGGGATATGCGGGCTGCTCCGTCTCGGGCCGCACGGCAGCACCGCGCCCGCCGGCGCGTTCGATTTCCTGCACGCGTTTAGGGTCCAGGCTTACCGTAACCACGGTGCCGTTGCCCATATTGTCCTCGATGGACACGGCCCCGCCGGCGTTTTCCAAATACTCCTGCACCATGGGAAACCCTGCTCCTGTTCCACGGATATAGCGCTTCATCTTGCTGTTTGCGCTGGTAACGCCAAAGTCGAAAGCGCGCTCCTTGTCGTCGATGCCGGGTCCTTGATCAGCAAAGCGGATGGTGTCTCCGCCGTCCAGAATCGAGATGATGGGCTCGGCAAAGTGTGCGTGGATAAAGTTTTCGACAATCTCGCGGATGACCATGAGCGAGATATGGCCACCTTGTTCTTTCATGCACTGGTAGACGGTGTTGGTCGTCTCTTCCAAATACGTGCGGACATCTTGCGGATCAATGACGATCACACGCGGTGTCGACAGCATGTCGTCATAGACGGCGATGCGCGCGGCGTACATGGCTTTTGGCGCCTGCGTGGTCGTCTGCTCGCCTTCCTCACGCTCTTCGCGCACGCCGGTGATGTGCTCGTTGTCGGGTGCCGGGTCTCCGGAATCGACCATGGTGTAAAAGTCGTCAGACATGCCGCTCGCAATCTTTCAAAAGGTTTCGAACAAATAGTAGCTCACCGTGCAATGTTTCTCATCTTTCGACAACTTTTCAAAACCTGTTGAAAACTCTTGAAAACGGACGAAAAGTTCTCAACATTGCCAACATGACCTGTTGAAAACTGGATGAAATATCGTGAAAAGTTGCCATGTACCGCTAAATCGAGCTTGGCTTATGGGGGAACCGTGTGAACTGCGCAACCTTTTACCTTTGATTTCTTGACATTTGAACATTGATTTCCCTACAATCTTCAAGCTCACGTGTCTATATCTGCGTCCGCGCCCCCGCGGACACTCGAAATGCAGCAGGAGGAACTTAAGATGAAGCGTACGTATCAGCCTAATAAGCGTAAGCGTGCCAAGACCCATGGCTTCCGTGCCCGTATGGCCACTAAGGGTGGTCGTGCCGTGCTCGCCCGTCGTCGCGCCAAGGGCCGCAAGCGTCTCACTGTCTAGCAGCGATACACACATCTCGCATGAAGACTATTAAGTCTCGGCAAGATTTCGAGCATGTGTTCAGTCAGGGGCGTCGTTTCAATCACCCTCTGATTCGAATGACCATATGTGAATCGGTTGGCGAAGGCGACTCCGGAAGGGTCGCCTTCGTTGGTGCTAAACGGCTCGGTTGTGCTGTCGTGCGCAACCGTTCTAAGCGTGTGATGCGCGAGGCCGCCCGCAGCTGCGGATTTCCCGTTGCGGGTTATGACATCATCTTGTTCGCAACTCCCAAGACGAGGGATTCCTCGCCGCAGGAGATGGACAAGGCATTGCGTTCGCTTATGAAACGCGCCGGCGTTGCCGGGGAGGAGCGATGAGCAATCACGTTTTGCGACGTGTTGCCATCGCTCCTATTCGCATATATCAACAGGTTATTTCGCCCTTATTGCCTGACGCCTGCATTTATTACCCAACGTGCTCGCAATACGCCATCCAGGCGATTGAGAAGTACGGTGTTTTGAGAGGCTGCTGGCTTGCCGTGAGGCGCATCGCTCGCTGCAATCCCCTGCACGTCGGCGGTTATGACCCTGTGCCCTAGCGGGCACTCGCTATCGGAGGAAAACTTACATGTGGGATTGGATCGTTAACATCCTTTTCGAGCTGCTCAAGCTCATCCAGACCTTTGCGGTCGACTGGGGCCTGTCCATCATCATCCTGGTGGTCATCATCCGTCTGCTGCTGACGCCGCTTATGCTCAAGTCGACCAAGTCGACGGCTCGCATGCAGGTGCTGCAGCCCAAGATGCTCGAGATCCAGGAGCGCTATGCCGACGATCCCCAGCGTCAGGCCGAGGAGATGCAGAAGTTCTACAGCGAGAACAAGTTCAACCCCATGGCTGGTTGTCTGCCGCTTCTGATTCAGATGCCTATCCTGTTTGCCCTGTTTACGCTGCTTCGTAACCTGCCGCAGTACTTTAACGAGGGCACGTTCTCGTTCTTCAACATCCTGCCCGACCTGACCACCACGCCGAGCGCTTCCTTTGCCGATGGCTTTATGGTTGCACTGCCTGCGCTGGTCTGCCTGATCCTGTTTGCCGTCCTGACCCTGATTCCGCAGCTCTATATGTCGCGCAACCAGACCGGCCAGCAGGCCCAGAGCATGCGTATGATGGCCGTTGTCATGACGGTCATGATGCTTTGGATGGGCTGGAGCCTTCCCGTTGGTGTTCTGCTGTACTACGATGTGTCTTCTGCCTGGCAGGTTATCCAGCAGATCTTCGTGACACAGAAGGTTATCGACAAGGCTAAGGCCGATGAGGAGGAGCGCCTCAAGAACGCGCCGCTGCAGGTCGAGGTTACCCGTCGCGAGAAGAAGCCGCGCCCGCACAAGAAGAAGTAGTCGGGATATCAATCTTATTTAGGTACCTAACTTTTGGAGTACGTTATGTCTGAAGAGATCATCGAGGATATGCTTGAGGAGGTTGCCCCGCAGATTGCGGGCGATTATCCCGAGATTGCACAGCGCTACAAGGCCGGTGAAGAGCTGACCGACGAGGAGCTCGACACCATTGCCGATGTCGCGATTTCCATCCTGCGTTCCATCCTTTCGCACTTCGATGCCGCCAACTCTCCTATCGATGAGTATGAGGGCGACGAGGGTGAGCTGATTCTGGATGTAACGGCTCCCGACCTTGCTGTTCTCATTGGCCGTCATGGTCGTACCCTTGATGCCCTTCAGGTTATGTTCTCTTTGCTGGTGAGCCGCAAGCTTGGCTTTAGGTATCCGGTTGTAGTGGACGTCGAGGGATACAAGAGCCGCCGACAGGACAAGGTTGCCTCCATGGCTCAGTCTGCTGCCGAGCGTGCCATCCGCACTCATAAGAGTGTTTCGCTTCCGCCCATGAATGCCTACGAGCGCCGACTGGTTCACATTGCACTTCGTGGCAATGATGCCGTCGATACTCATTCTGAGGGTTCTGACCCCGATCGCCATGTGGTGATTGTTGCTCGATAATCTACTCGAGCTTATGCTAAGGGGACGTGGTTTCCACGTCCCCTTTTTTTGTCAAAAGTTCTCGATACACTGATTTTTGTCAGAAAGGAGCTTTCGTTGTTAGTACTTACTGTGCAGCAAGCTGACGAGATGTTGAGTCGCCTAACTTCCTATTGCAAAGAGTATTCCTCGAGCATAACTGATGTTGAGCTGAGGAAATGTATCAAGCATTTGGATTTGGTTTTGGAAACAAATAAGACAACCAATCTCACCCGTATTCTCAACGTAGAAGATGCTGCAGTACTTCATATCCTCGACTCACTTGTTTTACTCCCCTATATCAATAAGGCTCCTGAGGGAGCTTTGCTCGATATGGGTACAGGTGCGGGCTTCCCTGGTATTCCGTTAACCATAGCCACGCATCGTAAAGCAACTTATATTGACTCTGTTGGCAAGAAGGTTGATGCTGTCAATTCCTTTGTCCATGCTCTTGGATTGAAACATGCTCATGCGGTCCATGATCGTCTTGAAGAATATGCTCGAAACCATAAGAAGCAGTTCTCTGTCGTAACCGCCCGCGCACTGGCCCCTCTACCGATTCTTGTTGAGTATGCGGCTCCGTTCCTCAAAGATGGAGGGCTATTTGTTATCACCAAGGGCAATCCTTCGGATGAGGAGCTTGCTTCCGGCATGTCAGCAGCTAAGATTTGCGGCTTTACTTTGCTTCTGAATGACGCAATCGATTTGCCTGAGGGCTTGGGCCACAGGGAGTTCATTGTTCTTAAGAAGAGCCATCCAGCATCTGTCTCATTGCCTCGTGCAAATGGCATGGCAAAGAAGAATCCGCTTGCCTAGATGTTTCACGTGAAACATAATGGATACTAACAACTTGCAGTGTTTCACGTGAAACATGGCGGTTGATATCGAATCGGAATGTTTCACGTGAAACATCCTCCGTTTGACAGCTTTAATACACACCAGGAGGGACCGTGGGATTTCGCGACGTTAAGCGTTCTAAGAGCGCAAAAGACACGCGTATCATTGCAATCATCAATCAAAAAGGCGGTGTCGGTAAGTCGACGACGGCTGTAAACCTTGCAGCAGCACTGGGTGAGCAGGGTCGTAAGACACTGATTGTCGATTTTGATCCGCAGGGAAACAGCACCAGTGGATTCGGAATTGAAAAAGAAGACCTTGATCGCTGCATCTATGATGCATTGTTGAATGATGTGACGGCAGAATCACTTGTTCTTGATACAAATTGCAAAAAGGTATTCGTAATTCCGGCTACCATTCAGCTTGCAGGCGCGGAAATTGAGCTCGTAAGCGCAATTGCTCGTGAAACCCGCCTCAAAGATTTGCTTGAGCCAATTCAGGACGAGTTCGATTTTATTTTCATTGACTGTCCTCCTTCGCTCGGCTTGCTTACAATCAACGCCTTGACTGCAGCAGACAGTGTTTTGATTCCGATCCAGTGCGAGTATTATGCACTCGAGGGTGTTACGAAGCTGCTTGAGTCAATGAAGATGGTCAAATCACGTCTGAACAAGGGCTTAGACACCTATGGCGTGCTTATGACCATGTATGACTCGCGTACTTCTCTGTCGAATCAGGTTGTTGAGGAGGTTCAATCGTACTTTGGTGATAAGGCGTTTAAGACGTTGATTCCCCGTACAGTTAAAATCTCCGAAGCTCCGTCTTTTGGAGAACCGGTAATTACCTATGCACCTCAAAATAAGGGTGCAAAAGCGTATATGAACCTTGCAAAAGAGGTGATCAAGCGTGCCTAGTGCAAAGAAACGTGGCGGATTAGGACGTGGTCTCAATGCTTTGGTCTCAGAGGCCGAGTATGAGACCGGTGGTTCGGCTGCATCTGCTTCAAATGCCGCATCTGAAACAAAACTCCCTATTGAGGATATCGTTCCCAACCCTAATCAGCCGCGAATTCACTTTAACGAAACTGAACTTCGCGAGTTGAGTGAGTCAATCCAAGAGCATGGTGTTTTGCAGCCGCTTTTGGTTCGCAAGCACGGAAACGGCTATGAGATCATTGCTGGTGAACGTCGTTACCAAGCGTCAAAGCTTGCTGGTCTTGAGGAACTGCCTGTCATCATTAAAGATGTTAATGATGAAGAGATGCTGGCCCTTGCACTTATCGAAAACCTTCAGCGTTCTGATCTGAATCCCGTTGAAGAAGCCAAGGGGTATCGCCAGCTCATTGATGCCAGTGGTATGACCCAAGAGGCATTGTCGAAGGCTGTAAGCAAGTCACGCTCTGCAATTACAAACTCGCTGCGCCTTCTCGATCTCCCCGAAGTTGTTCAGCAGATGATTTTTGAGGGTAAACTTACTGCTGGTCATGCACGTGCGATTCTTGCTGTTCCCTATGAGGACGCTCGAATTCGACTTGCTGAGAAGGTTGTTGCAGAGGGTCTTTCCGTAAGAGCGACAGAAAATCTTGCTCCGTTGTTTTCTGCCGGAGAGACGCCTAAAACGTCGAGGCCTGCAACGCCTCAGTCTTTTAAAAAGGCTGCCCGTGTACTTCGTCAGGTATTTAATACCAACGTACGTGTGAAGAGCTCACGTGGAAAGAATAAGATTGAGATTGAGTTTAAAGACGAGGAAGAACTCTCTCGTATTCTTGGTGAAATGATTCAGTTTGATCAAGGAGACCAAGATGAGGAATAAGATTTTAACTGCGATTGCATTGGCGACGACTGTCGCGGCTGGTGCCTTTGCTGGATATAAGATCGCGACAGACGATGAACTTCGAGGTCGTTTGCTTCGTGGCGCGCAAGATATCGTTGATACGTCCAAGAAGAAAATGGATGTTATGACAGAAGATGTTGCCATGCGCACTGCTCAGGTAACGAAAAATCCTAAGATTAATCAAGGTTGGGTTAGCAACCAATGGGAAAATGTAGGCTATTAGGTACCTAACAATTACTCAGCATATTCTAAGGGGCCCTTGTCTGATTCATGAGACAAGGGCCCCTTATTTTGGCCGTAAAAAATGGGACAGGAAGCAACTGATTCAAAATTGAGGTCAATAAATGAAACGGCCCCGGTTGCATATCCTGCAACCGGGGCCGTTCGATGTTTCACATGAAACGTTTTGGAGTGCGACTCCCCTATGCGTTCTTCTGAACTTTGAAGCGCTGTTTCAGCTGTCCGCAAGCGGCGTCAATATCGTTACCACGGGAGTTACGAATCGTGGTCTCGATGCCACGGGACTCAAGACGACGCTGAAGATCCTCAACCTTATGAATCGGCGACGGCTTGAGCGGGCTGCCCTCGATGTCGTTAAGTTGAATCAGGTTAACGTGGCACAGCGTTCCCTCGCAGAAGTCGCAGAGTGCCTGCATCTCGGGATTCGTGTCGTTGACGCCTTCGATCATGGCATACTCATAGGTCGGGCGGCGGCCAGTCTTCTCGGTGTAGAACTGAAGCGCTTCGTGAAGGCGAAGCAGCGTGTACTTCTTAACACCGGGCATGAGCTTGTTGCGCGTCGACTGGATGGCGGAATGCAGGGAAACGGCAAGAGTGAACTGCTCGGGGATATCGGCAAATTTGCGAATACCGGGAATAACGCCGCTGGTAGAGACGGTGAGGTGACGAGCGCCGATACCGATGCCATCGGGGTCGTTGAGGATACGCAGTGCCTTGAGAACCTCGTCGTAGTTGGCAAACGGCTCGCCCTGGCCCATGAAGACAACACTTGTGGCACGCTCGCCAAAGTCGTTGGATACATGAAGCACCTGGTCGACGATCTCTTGAGCGGTCAGAGAGCGCTTGAGGCCGTTGAGACCGGTGGCGCAAAAGGCGCAGCCCATGCCGCAGCCTGCCTGGGTGGAAACGCAGACGGAAAGCTTGTTACGACGGGGCATGCCGACAGTCTCGACGGAAATGCCATCGTGGTACTCGAGCAGATACTTGCGCGAGCCATCTTTGGAAACCTGCTTGGTGAGTTCAGTCGGCGTATCAAAGGCAAAAGCCTCTTTAAGCTGCTCACGGAAAGCCTTGGGAAGGTTGGTCATATCGTCAAACGAACAAACGTTCTTCTCAAAGACCCATTCGATGAGCTGCTTCGCGCGGAAGGCGGGCTGGCCAAGTTCGGCCACGAGCTCGCGAATATCGTTTTGGCTCAAGTCGCGAATGTCCTGAGATTTAGTCCTGGGATTCATGGAAGCCTTTCGATTTTGGGGAAACGTAGAGGGTATCGCTACAATATGGTATCAGCTGCAGAAATTATAGAGGAGGAGTCTGCCCATGCCGGGTAAAAGCCTAGAGAACATGCACGTAGCGGTCTTGGCGGGCGGTCATTCCGCCGAGCGCGAGATCTCGCTCGATTCGGGAAAGAACGTTGTGGTGGCACTGAAGGAAGCCGGCTACACCTCGGTGGAGCTGCTTGACACGGCCGCTGATGACTTTATGGTAACCATGGCGACCGGCGGATTCGATGTGGCATTTATCGCCATGCACGGCGCCGGCGGTGAGGATGGCGCCATGCAGGGTGCCATGGAGACCCTGGGTATCCCCTACACGGCCTCGGGCGTACTTGCCAGCGCCTGCGGTGCCGACAAGGAGGTCTCTAAGCTCCTATACGCCAAGGCGGGCATTCCCATTGCCCCCGGCCTTGCGCTCGAGGTGGGCGATGAAGTCGATATCGATCATATCGTCGAGGTTTGTGGCGAGCGCTGCTTTGTGAAGCCGGCCGTCAACGGTTCCAGCTATGGCATTTCCCTGGTCCATGAGCCCTCCGAGCTGCCCGCGGCAATCGCCAAGGCGTTTGAGTACGGCGACAAAGTGCTGGTCGAGAAGTGCATCGAGGGTACCGAGATCACCGTCGGCGTATACGGCGAAGATGACGTGCGCGCCCTGCCGATTGTCGAGATTCGTAAGCCCGAGGACTGCGAGTTCTACGATCTGGACGTGAAGTATGTCGACCCTACGGATATCCATCGCATTCCGGCGCAGATTTCACCCGAGAATTACGCTCGCGCTCAGGAACTTGCCTGTGCCGCTCACAAGGCCCTCGGTTGCCTGGGTATCTCGCGCAGCGACTTTATTGTGAGCGAGGACGGCCCCGTTATCCTCGAGACCAATACCATTCCCGGCATGACCGATACGTCGCTGTATCCGGATGAGATCCGCCACACCGACGACATGACGTTCCCGCAGGTCTGTGACAGCCTGATCCGTATGGGCCTTCGTCGAGCGGGCATTGCATGCTAATCGAGGACGCGGTTTCGTCAGGAACGCCGCAGTTTGTCATCGACTCCTATGCCACGCTTGCCGACCGCGCCAAAACGCAGTCCTTCGGTCTTATCGAGGAAGATGTGATTGTCCTCGATACCGAGACCACGGGTCTTTCGGTGCAGGACAATGAGCTGATCGAGATCTCGGCGGCCCGTCTTTCGGGCCGCGAGATCGTCGACCGCTTCGATACCTTCGTGCATCCCAAGCAGCTGATTCCCGCCGAGATTACCGAGCTCACGAGCATTACAAATGCCGATGTGGCAGATGCCCCGTCGGCCGTTGAGGCCGTCGCCGCTCTCGCCGATTTTGTCGGTGGTTGCCCGGTGATCGCACATAACGCCACGTTCGACCGCTCGTTTATCGAGTCTGTCAAAGGCGGCGTCAACGTGAGCGATATTTGGATCGATTCGTTGGCGCTGTCGCGCATCGCGCTTCCGCGCCTGGCCTCGCACAAGCTGTCTTTTATGGCCGATCTGTTTGGCTGCGACTCGGTATCACACCGTGCCAATGCCGACGTCGACGCCCTGTGTGGCGTATGGCGCGTGTTGCTCGTGGCGCTCACCGACTTGCCCCAGGGCCTCATGGCGCGCCTAGCCGACATGCATCCGGACGTGCCTTGGTCCTATCGTCCTATCTTCTCATTCTTGGCAGGGCAGAACCCTGGTTCTATCTTCTCTCTCAGCGCCGCTCGTGCTGACGTTCTCAAGGCCGATCGCGCCGACGATCGGGTGGACGCCGATGAACTGCCGGTTCTCAAGATGCCGAGTCGTGAGGAGATTGAGGCAGACTATGCGCCAGGTGGCCTAGTCAATCGCATGTATCCCACCTACGAGCCGCGTGATGAGCAGATCGCGATGGCGCTCGAGGTCCGCGATGCGCTGGTCACGGGCACTCATCGAGTAATTGAGGCAGGCACAGGCGTCGGCAAATCGATGGCCTATCTGGTGCCTTTTGCCGAGGCAGCACGCCGTAACAACATCACGGTTGGTATTGCGACCAAATCGAACAATCTTGCCGACCAGCTCATGTACCATGAGCTGCCAAAACTTGCCGAGCAACTGGACGGTGGTCTGTCATTTTGCGCGCTCAAGGGGTATGACCACTATCCGTGCCTGCGCAAGCTTGAGCGCATGAGCCGCGGCCAGGTCGAGATTACCACCAAGCGCGATCCGGCGGACACGCTCACGGCGGTCGCGGTCATTATGGCGTACGTCTGCCAATCAGCCGATGGCGACCTCGACTCGCTCGGCATTCGGTGGCGCAGCGTCAACCGTCCCGACTTTACGACGGCCTCGCGCGAGTGTGCTCGTCGCCTCTGCCCGTTTTTCCCTGATAAATGTTTGGTCCACGGTGCTCGCCGTCGTGCGGCGCATGCCGATGTGGTGGTCACCAACCATTCCCTGCTGTTCCGCAACGTCGCGGCCGAGGGCAGGATTTTGCCTCCGATTCGTCATTGGGTAATCGACGAGGCCCATTCCATCGAGCGCGAGGCGCGCCGTCAGTGGGCGCGCGTGGTGTCGGCGGACGAATCACGCGTCCTGTTCGAGCGCCTGGGTGGCTCGAGCACCGGCGCACTAAGCCAGGTTTCCCGTGATTTGGCAACCTCCGAGGGCTCTACGCTCTATCTGGGCCTTACTGCCAAGGCGACGTCGACGGTTGCCCGCGCGAGCATGGCAATCGCCGACGTGTTCGATGGCGTTCGCGAGCTCGGCCGCCGTGCGCGTGGGGGTTATGACAATGCCAATCTATGGATTGGCCCCGAGCTGCGCGAATCAGACGACTGGCATGATTTCTTACAGTCGGCCTACACTGGCATCGACGCATTGGAACAAGCTGACAAGAGCGTCGACGCGCTGGTGCAAGCCGTCGCCGCCGACAAGCCCGAGGTTGTTGTCGACCTGGGTGATATCTCGCGCCGCCTGCACGAGCTGGCCGAGAACCTCAAACTCATCATTGATGGCACCGATGAGCACTACGTGTATTCGCTGCAGGTCAATCGCAGACTTCGTGCCGGCGGAGAGTCGATGACCGCAGAGCGCATCGACATTGGCGAGGCTTTGGCAACCGAGTGGCTACCCGAGGTTCACACGGCTATCTTTGCCTCGGCGACCATGACGGTGTCCAAAAGCTTTGAGCACTTTAACCATGCGGTCGGCCTTGATCGCATCGGTGCTTCAACGTCGTCATCGCTGCACTTGGATTCGAGCTACGACTTCGATTCGAACATGGCTGTAGTCGTTGCGGGCGATATCCCCGATCCGCGCGATCGTGAGAGCTATCTTACGGCGCTCGAGCGCGTACTGGTCGACGCCCATCTTGCCATGGGCGGATCGGTGCTCACGTTGTTCACCAATCGGCGCGACATGGAGGACCTATACGCCCGCGTTGAGCCCAAGATGGCCCGTGCGGGTCTGGAGCTCAACTGCCAGCAGCGCAACTCATCTCCTCGTCGCCTGCGCGACCGGTTTATCAACGAACCGACCTCGTCGCTTTTTGCGCTCAAGGCCTTCTGGGAGGGGTTTGATGCCAGCGGCGAGACGCTGCGCTGCGTCATCATTCCCAAGTTGCCGTTCTCAAGCCCCACGGACCCGCTCTCGTGCGAGCGCAACCTGCGCGAAGACCGCGCATGGGCGCGCTATTCGCTGCCCGAGGCGGTGCTCGAGGTTAAGCAGGCCGCGGGGCGTTTGATTCGCTCGTCGACCGATAGCGGTGTGCTGATCTTGGCGGATCCTCGCCTGGTGACGAAGGGCTATGGCAAGAAGTTCTTAACGTCGCTGCCCACGAGCTCCTACCAGCGCATCGAATCGGCGCAGATCGGGCACTATCTACAGCTGTGGCGTGCACGCCACGAGCGGCGGCGCTAAAGCGGACAGACGAGGGTTTTTGCCATATCGCACAGACGCTTTGACAGAGCGGGGTCATCCAAGATGCGGATGGCTCCGCCCGCTGCGATTATCTGGCTCAGCAGCCAACGCTCGGAGCCGTAATGTACGGTTGCCGTTGCCATGTCTGTCCCGCTGCGCTCGATTAGGGTGATGCCGGCCCAGTTCAGATGCTCCGCCATATCGAATGGCATCAAGAGCTTTGCGCTACGCTGCGTCCGGGCAAGGGAATCGTGGAGGGATGCAACGTCCGGTACGTGAGACACGACGGAGTCTTCCGTCAAGGCGAGTCCCTCGATTTTATCCATGCGATAGGTGCGCTGCTCATCGACCGCGATGTCCCAGGCAATCAGGTATGTTTGGTCGCCGTTTGCCGTAATGCGCAAGGGGTCGACCAGACGCTCGCGTGGCCGTGCATCGTCCATCGAGCGATACGAGATGCGGCAGCGAACGCCGTCCTGAATGGCGCAGCTCAGCTGCTGCCAGTGCGACCCGTGGCTGACGGTGTCAGAGACGCGCTGGTTATAGCCGAGCTCTTCGGGTAGAAGAGCGTGTCGAATTCGAGCCGCCGCCTGGGGCTCGATCCCCAACGATTCAAGTTCGTGGTTGAGCACAGCGCCCTCGGCGGCACTCAGACGCAGCGGTAGCACACGCCCAGCGTCACCGGTGAGGACCACGCGCTCGCCGTGGCATTCGCAGATGATACGCGCACCCGATTCTCGGTCCGCGAGCGTCGAGACGATCTCGAGAATCTCGTCGAGCGACGCCCCCGTGATGTCAAAGCGACTGCAAATCTCGGTTCGTGTCATGCCGCTCTCGCCGGCGGCGTAGAGGGCCTCCATGATGTCGATGGCGCGCGAGAGCCTCTGCTCGCTGGTGAGTTTACGCACGGGCATGCTCGTGCACCGTCCTTTCAATGAGGTGGTTCCACGCCTGCTTGAGCGATTTGGGGGCCATGGGCCTCATGCCGTCCATGGCGTGGGCCATGCAAAATGAGGCGGCGGCTTCAAGATCGCGCACGTCAACGGTCCAAGTCCATCCCGAATCGGTGTGTGCGAGCTCACCTCGCCCGCGCGTGAGGCCGTTGATCATATCGATCTGCGTCTGCGGGGCGAACGAGAACGTAGCCGCAACGGGCGGGCGGTCGGCAAAATCGAATTCAAAGAACAGGTAGTCGCTGAGGTTGAAGTCCGCAGGGATAGCGTAGGCCTTTGAGGGGCGCCAAGCGCGAACGATACGGTCGCAGCGGAATGTCCTGATGTCGTCGGTGGCATTGTCGAGGCCGCAGAAGTACGCAACGCCCTCGCGCTCGAACATGCCGTAGACGCAGACGGTACGCTCTTTCTGCTCACCGCGTCCGTTCTGATATAAAAATCGCAGCGCGCATCGCTCGGCAAAGGCGCTCCATACCGCATCGACGGTGGGAGAGCGGCGGATCGGTGCATCGTCCACCGCCGACATGCCGGTGAGGTAGGCAATCTTGGAGCGAATATCGGCAAGCGGCGCGGCAAAGGTGGATGAGCCGGCCGCTAGCGTCTGGTCGATGGCGTTGAGCAGGATATCGGCGTCGTCTGCGGTGATGAGGCCGCCTGCAGCAAACGTGTGCTCGCGGTCGATTGTCCACGAGCTTTCCTCGGTCTCCTGCGCACCGGCGGGGCGAACCTCCTTGATTAAGATGCCACGCTCGAGCAGTTTGTCACGATCGCGCCGAAACTTGCGCTTATCCGAGTCAATGTTGCCCGAGCCATATCCCAGGTCAGAATCCAAGACGATTTGCTCGGTCGTCAGCGGTTCGGGGGAGCTGTTGAGCACAAAGAAAAGATTGAGGACACGCTGAGCCGTTTTATCGAAACTTGGCTCCGAATTTCCCTTTTTAATTGTCGCGGTCGCGTCGCTTGCCGTCATAGAGTCCTCGCATGAGAAGGTGGTTTGCTGCCATGATTTTAGTCCGATATGGAGATTAGGCTATATCCTTGTCCGCTCGGGGCGTTAAGATGGCCCGAATTCGATCGTTTGCGCTCGCTCGGGGTATACTTTCGACTATATACGGTTCTAATGTGCAAGCATTGGGCCTATTTGTCGGATTATGGATGTGGAGCGCACATGGCGAACACCCAGAACTATATTAACCACCTGCTGCAGAACACCGGCATCACGCCGGCATGCAGCGAAGAAGAGCGCTTGGCTGCCGAGGATATCGCTCAGATCTTCCGCAACCACGGCTTTGATCCCGAGGTTCAGGAGTTCAATGCCCCGGCGCCCAGTAGATTGGCATTTGCCGTTACTGGCATCCTTGCGTTTGCCGGCGCCCTGCTGATGGGCATCGGCGGCGGTATCGGCTTGGTCGGCACCTTGCTGGCCATTGTCGGTGCCGTGCTCTACGTGCTCGAGCGCACGGGCCACCCCGTGGTTTCGCGCCTGGGCAAGACGGGCGTGAGCCAAAATGTCATCGCCTACCACAAGGCCTCGGGCCCGCTTGCGTCTCCGCGCAACCGCCCGGTGGTCGTTGTCGCACACTACGACTCTCCCCGTGCTGAGCTGCTCGCCCGCGAGCCTTATGCTTCATATCGTGCGCTCATCGCCAAGCTGTTGCCCGTTGCCACGGTTGCCCCCGCTGCCGTTGCCATCCTGCGTATCCTGCCACTCCCCGGCGCGCTCAAGGTTCTGCTGTGGATTGTCGCGATCCTCGCTTCCCTCGTTGCACTTGTCAACGCGGCAAACATCATCTCTAACCGCCACATTCTTCCCTATACGTCCGGCGCGGTGTGCAACAAGTCTTCTGTCGCCGCTATGCTCGGCGTTATGGACAACGTTGCTCCCTTCCAGGGCGAAAACGAGTTTCCCGACGATGTTCCGTTCGATACCTATTTTGGGGAGCAGAAGCGTCGTGCCGAGGAAATGGCGCGCGCAGCGGCGGAGTATGCCGCGGCCCAGCAGCAAAACGACTACGGCAACACCATCGAGTACGAAGAGCCTGCCTACGCCGAGGACGAGTTCGGCCAGCCGATTGCTCCCGACGCTCAAACCGAGCCCGAACAGGGTGAAGCTTTCGACGAGCAGATCGAGGGCTTTGAGGGTGCATCTGCCGACGAGACGCTGATTGGCGCCATAGTGCCCGAGGATCAGAATCAGACTGTCCAGACCGAAGAGTTCAATGACGAGGTTTCCGCTGCCGATCCGGCGGAGGAGCCTGTCGCGGCCGAGCCCGAGCCCAAGCTCTATCGCAATGCCGCCGGCAACATCCGCTTTGGTTCGGATGCCATCCGTGCGCTCGGAATGCTTCCCGAGTCCTGCACGCTCGATTACGAGGAGGGCGAGGAGCCGACGTTTGAGCCCGAGCCTGTCCCCATCGTGACTGCGCCTGCGCCCGTTGCCACTGTGGATGATGAGTCTGCCGCGGTTACCGCTGCCGTTGCCGAGCCCGAGGCAGTGTCCGCGATCGATCCCGCGGCAGGGCTGGACATTTTGGCTCCCGCCGCGCCGGCGCAAGACGTTGCGGACGAGTCTGACGACGATTACGTTGAACAGCCGAGGCGCGTGTCTTACGAGAGCGATACTGATTTCTCGGCCGAGATTCCCGCGGCAACGCCCCATGCCGATATTGCATCCGCGTTCTCTTCGATTGGCGCCAGCGCTTCCAACTTCTTTAAGGGTGCGCTTGCAAAGGGCAAGAAATTTGTCGACGATTTCGAGGAGAAGCGCGCTGCCGCACGCGAGGCTGCCGAGCAGGATGCTATCGCTCAGCAGCAGGCAGCCGAGGCGGCACGTGAGCTCGCGGCGCAAGAGTTCGAGCAGAACGAGGCTATGCAGTCCGTGCCCGTCGATGCCGCCGAAGCTACAACGTCCTTTGAGTCCCAGCAGCCGACGTCCGCGGATGTTGTTGGGGCGACGACGTCTTTCGAGGCTCAGCAGCACGTCGATAGCACCATGTCGTTTGATGCCGCGCAGTTCGATTCCACGATAACGTTTGAAAAGCAGGGTACCGCGATTGCCGAGCCCCTTCCTGTTTCCGATGAGCAGGGCGACGCGGCAGACGATGACGAGCCTATTGATGCTGCCGAAATCCAAGATGCCGCCGAGGACGAGCCCGTCGAGGCCAACTCTGACGAAGAACAATACGCGGCAGCCGAGCAAGATGATTCGACCGAGGTCGAGCAGGAGGAAGTGTCTGCGGTTTCCAAGACTCCCGAGACGGATGAGTCGAGGCCTTACTCCACGCAGATTTTCACCATGCCGACCCCGAGTGGTTCCGGTGCCACGGTTGCCGATGTTTCTCCCACCCAGGACGAAACAGTCGATTCCCTTATGGCCCAGATTTCCTCCCAGGCATCACCACGCCCGCAGATGAATGTTCCCGATCCGGCGTCGGCTCCGTCGCCCGCACCTTCCTCGTCTCCGCTGGCTTCGGTCCCCGATTCGTCGCTACCGTCGATGAAGCAGGCAAACGTTGCGTCTCGCACGTCGCTGTTCGACCTTCCCGACCCCTCCGCACAGGTCAACGACCCCTTTGCTACCGCTCAGGGTCCCGAACCCACATCGGCACCCGTTGCGCCTCCTATGCCCGTTGCGTCGGGCGCTCAGCCGATCGAGACCATTTCGGCTCCCGCCCCGGCGGCACCCAAGTCTCGCAAGCGTGGCCTGGGCGGCCTGTTCGGTCGTAAAAAGAAAAACGAACAGGACAGCATGAGTGATTGGCTGGGCGTCGAAGACGATTACGATGCCAAGAAGTCCGGTCGCGGCATCGGTTCGTGGGATAATTTCGAGGACGATAACGATGGCTGGAAGGGCGGCGCTACGTCTTCCGACGGCGCTTCTTCCGAAGATATGCTCTCGGCTGTCGCCTCTATGGGCGATGATGAGCTGCTCGGTCACGATATCTGGTTTGTGGCAACGGGCGCCTCGGATTGTGATGGCGCCGGTATGAAGGCCTTCTTGGCTTCGCATCGCGATAAGCTCCGCGGCGTATTCTTCATCAATCTTGAATCCGTCGGCGCCGGTAGGCTTTCGGTGGTGACGGTCGAGGGCGAACAGCAGCTGCTCAAGGGCGATCGCCGCATCATGAACCTGGTCAGCAAGGTGTGCAAGTCGTTCCATGTCGATTGTGGCGCGCTCGAGATGCCCTATGCCAAGACCGATGCCTATGCCGCGCTCGAGGCGAGCCGCCGAGCCCTCACCATCGCCGGCGTGGACGGCACGCGCCTGGCTTGCGCTCGTACCGAGGACGACCTGCCCCACAATGTCAACCCGACGAACATTGCCACGGTATCCGAGGTCGTGACCGAGGTTATCCGCCGTTCGTAGACGGAGCTCTAAGGAGTCAACGTGTTTTCGTATATTAAGCGCCATTGGCCTGTCTACGTGATTTTGACCTTGATCGCCATTGCGTTAGGATTTGGGGCTGCCTACATCGTGGGTGCGAAGGGCTCGACCCCCGCCTCTGCAATCAGCGAAGAGGTGGAGCAAGAACAGAGCACGGGTGCCGATGGGATTCCTGAGTCCGAGCAGGCAATCGTTGATGGTGGATCTTCGTCTGCAGAGTAGATACGGCGATTTACATGATTGAAAGCGGGCGAGCCGGGGGACTGGCTCGCCCGCTTTTTTATCGCGCTAGAGCTTCTTTGGGATCGACCTAAGGCGAGCGAACCATAGGGCTGCGGCACCCGAGGTCAGGAGCGCGGTGATGCAAGCGGCGATGGGAGCAGATCCTGTTGCCGGTAGGTCCTGCGGTAGGGTACAGCGTTGAATGACACGGTCCTCGTCATGTGACTCAAGTTTATCGCCGCCGCCGTTGCGGCAAAGATCGACGCACGCGCTGTTGGTGAGTGCGGTTTGGGGCGTATAAGCCGACGTTGCCTGCATGTGCACGACTGCGCCCCGAGCGTCTGTGCCAAGGACTGCTTTGGCATCGTCAAGGTCGTCGTGCTCATCTTTGAGATCATCGCGGGTCCAGGAATCCGCATCGCTTCGAGTCGTAAAGCCGGCGGCTACTGCACCGTATTCAATGCGAATGCCCGTTACGACGGTATTGGATGCAAGGTCGAGTTCTTTCGCCTCGAGTGTGGTGGATTCCGTGGTTGAGACATCCGCCTTCCAGAGGTGCCAGCCGTCGTAATCGACGAGGCGACAGTCCTCACCCAGGCTCTCTTTTACTTCGTCGGACTCAAGCCAAGGATTTTCGTGCCCATCGTCAAGTGTCGCGTTTGCCGGCTCATCGACGTCTGTCGAGTCCAACGGCGTCGTGCGATACCACACGTTGCACAGACCGTTGAGATCGCCGATGGCGACAGGGGTTTCGATTGAGACGAATCTCGCCGTATCGTCCTCGGCACACTCAAGATCATCGGTAATTGTGAACTCATCAACCCAGGTAGCTGAATCGTTTCGAGCGTCGATGGTATAGGAGAAAAGTCCGTCCGTATTGGTTTGCGTTGCGGCGCGATTTTTACCATCGCCGTTGGCCAGCAGACCCTTCCCGATAGGTTGGACAAGCTCCTGACGCTTGTCGACCTGTCCTTTGATCTCGATGGGCGCATCCTTCATCGCGACGGATTGGACTTCTCCCGTATCCTTTATTTCAAACGTTATCTCCTCGGCAAGGTCATAGGTCCGCGGAGACATCATTTCGCGCAACGAGTAGGTGCCGGGTGCAAGATGTTCGACGCGGTGCGGCTTGTCGGATGAGGTCCAGGAGTCTATTTCGGTTTTATCGGGACCACATAAGGTGAGTTGTGCGCCTTTCACTTCCTGCTCTCCGCTTGCATCGACCTTGGAGATATCAATCTTGGTGTAATCGTCGGATATGTTAAGCCGCGCTTCTACAACGGGTGTTTTCTGGTCGGCATAAGCGAGGTCTACGATATGGGGCGTCCGGTCGAGTAAGAAGCCTGCCGGCGCTTGAGTCTCGACAACCTCGTAGCGTGCGGTGCCAGATCCCAGCGGGAGGTCGTCCGCGCGTGCTTCTCCAGTTTCATCCGTTGTGACGGTAGCGACAGTCACACCGTCGAGCGCGGCAATGCTACCGTCGCGGCGCACGATATCACCCAAGGCACGGATCTCAAAGATGGCGCCCGCGAGGCTGCTGCCGTCTACGGTATCGGTTTTAACGATCCTGATGTTTCCGGTCGCGGCGTGGTCATAATACGAGGCGATTGCAACGGGCGTTAGGTTCATGTCGGCGGGTATGTTTACCTCGATCTCTTCGCCGACAAGATAGGGCTCTTTGGCCGAGGTTTCGCGCACATAATAGGTGCCCGGCACGAGCGATTCGGGCAGTGTGACGGTCCCGGTCGCGTCAGTCGTAAAGGTGTCCATTACGTTATGTGCTGGATACCAGCAAGTTTGTGAGACAGGTTCGTGATTGCTGTCGAGGAGTTGGAAGGTGAATCCGGCTAGTGGAACAGAAGCGCCTGTTTGGGCATCGCGTTTTACAATCTGGAGATGCGTCGACAGAGCGTGGTTGTCCACGATATATTGAAGCTCGGCGCCGTTGGAAATCTGATTGGCCCCGACGGTCCATTCCCCTGCACGTTTAAAACCCTCGGGGACGGTTTCCGGAACCTCGCGGACCGTGTAGCCGGCGCGGTCGTATGGGATGGCTCCGTGGACACCGGCGGGTCGCTTGCCTGCGCCGAACCATGCTTCTGACTGATCTTTGGTGGAGGCAAAGCCATAGATGTTTGTGGTCAGTGTGCCAACAACCTGCTGAGAGCTGTTGCTCACAACCTCAAAGACAACACCTCCCGCCGGCTGCTCCAAGCCGGATTGGTCGCTATTGCCGTAGTCCTTGAATTTGGAAATCTCAAGGTCAAACGCAATGGGGATATCGGAAACACGAGATTCGATCTCGACCACGCCTGAATCGCCGAGCTGGTCGACTCCAACGGTATAGGTCCAGCTGTCGTTGGATGGCAGGTAGCCCTCGGGGGCTTTTGATTCGTAGATGGTAAAGGTTCCTAAGGGGACATCGGCGAGGGTGGCCCGACCGCTTTCGTCGGTCGTGAGGATTTGCGCCCATCCAGGGGTTGATTGTGATACGCACACGAATTCTGCTCCTGCGAGCGAAGCTCCAACTTGGGGGCCTGCATTCGTCGCGGCATCGAGCTTTGCGATGCGCAAGGTAATGGTGCCAGGTTGTTCATCAATGGCGACCCGCCCGCCGTCATTCCCCGTGGTAAAGGCAATACGATCGTGGCGGGGGGCATAGCCGGCCGGCGCCTTGGTTTCAACTAGGTAGTATGCCGTGTTGGGCAGAAGTGTTGCTTGCGCTTGACCGTGGCTGTCCATCTGGATGGTGCCGACACGCGCGCCGCTGGCGCTCTCAAAAATATCGAATGTTGCCCCGGTAAACTGATAGGTATTGTTTCCGCTGGTAATAACGGTGTTAGCAGACTGCTTTTGGAAGGAAACAGAGACCGCCGGCAGTACATAGAGCATGTCTTGACGTTTGCTGCCGCCCGATACGGCCCCTAGATAGCGTCGCGCGCGGTGCGGAGCGGCTTTGATGCTTCCTGATTTTGCGCTGTCGTGGAGCCATCGCGCAGCCGCCACGACTTCATTGTCGGCGGTAAAGTGCCCACTCTTGGTTTTGCCCTGAGCGGTCGTGTAGGAGTAGGTGCCGTCGACATGGGTAGTGCCGTTGAGCATCCATACGGCAAGCTGGGTGGCGGCGCGGGCGCGATCGGGTGAAAGATGGTAACCGCCAAACGACGTGGCGGTAGGATATCCGTGACAAACGATTGCCGCGAACTCGTCGTCGAGCCACACCCAGCCTTGATCAAAGTTGAGCCATGGGCCGCCCGGTTTGGTGGGTCCGGGGCGTTCCTGGTTCATGCAGTAGGCAATCGAGGCGTCTTGAGCTTCATATTTGCCGATGAAGAAGGGCCCACAATCATCGCTAATAGTACGGAAGCCGAGCTGGTCGTAGCCATCGACGGCAAATGCGGCTCCCGGTGCCAGGCAGCCGAACAGCAGGAAGAGGAGCAGGAGCAGCGGACCTGTTGCGATTGCGCTGTGGACAGAGTGCGTGGGTGCGTTGGACATGGCTGCTCCTTATCCCTCGTGCGCCGCACGGGGAGGCCGCGGCGCTTGGGATGAGGCTACCCCCGAGGTTCATGCGGGTAAGTACCGGAGCCTGACCAAAAGCTTGCCCAATTCCTGACAAATTGAGCTCAAATACAACAATCAAGCAAAAGCGCAGGTAGAAGATAGGGAGAACAGGAGGTCAAAGGTCCTCATCTCCACAATTGACGCGATTTTCAAACGAATCTCCACAGCTAAAACAAGCATCACCACCCTTGTATCGAACAAGACAACCGCGTTATACTATCCCCCACATATGCGGGCATCGCCAAGTGGTAAGGCATCAGCTTCCCAAGCTGACACTCGCGGGTTCGAGTCCCGTTGCCCGCTCCAAAAAAGTAAAAGCACGACACCGTTTCGGTGCCGTGCTTTTTTCAACAAAGCGCCGGGACTCGAACCCGACAGGGTGCGAGCGTTAAATAAACGCGAAGCGTTTATAGCGAGCAGGCAAGGGCGCCGATAGGCGACCGCAGCCGGTGCGGATTTGCGAAGCAAATACGCGGATGTCCCGTTGCCCGCTCCATCGAGTACGGGGGACCTCGGGAACGTCGGGTCCAACCCGCTGTGCCCGTGCGTGTGCGCGGACCGGAGCATGCCGACCGCAGCCGGTGCGGATTTGCGAAGCAAATACGCAGACGTCCCGTTGCCCGCTCCTGCTACAAAATGTTAGGTTCATGCCTACTGTCCATACTTGCACCTGCGCACGGTACAATGGTTGGGTTACGACCAACGTGCCAATAACCAAAAAGGAGCCGCTATGATCGATCGCTATACCCGCCCGGAGATGGGACACATCTTCTCCCTCGAGAACAAGTACGCCATTTGGCAGGAGATCGAGGTCCTGGCCTGTGAGGCCCAGGCGGAGCTCGGCAAGATCGGCATTTCTAAAGAAGAAGCCCAGTGGATCCGCGACCATGCCAACTTTGAGAAGGCGAAGGTTGACGAGATCGAGGAGGTCACGCGTCACGATGTCATCGCCTTCCTGACCAACATGAAGGAATATATCGACGCCGATGTTCCCGAGGGCGACCCCAAGCCCAGCCGCTGGGTTCACTATGGCATGACCAGCTCCGACCTGGGCGATACGGCTCTGTGCTACCAGCTCACCCAGGCCTGTGACCTGATTATCGAGGACGTCAAAAAACTCGGCGAGATTTGCAAGCGTCGCGCCTTCGAGGAGCGCAACACGCTCTGCGCCGGCCGTACCCATGGCATCCACGCCGAGCCGATGACCTTCGGCATGAAGTTTGGCTCTTGGGCCTGGGAGCTCAAGCGCGATCTCGACCGTCTTGAGGACGCTCGCAAGAACGTTGCCTTCGGTGCCATCTCGGGCGCTGTCGGCACGTACAGCTCCATCGAGCCGTTTGTCGAGGAGTATGTCTGCGAGCACCTGGGTCTGGTTCACGACCCGCTGTCCACGCAAGTTATCAGCCGCGACCATCACGCCTATCTCGCCGGCGTTCTCGCCACCACCGCGGCCACCTGCGAGCGCATCGCTACCGAGGTTCGCAATCTGCAGAAGACCGATACGCTCGAGGCCGAGGAGCCGTTCCGTAAGGGTCAAAAGGGCAGCTCCGCCATGCCGCACAAGCGCAACCCCATCACCATGGAGAAGGTCTGCGGCCTGTCGCGCGTCGTGAAGGCCAACGCGCAGGTTGCCTTCGACAACGTCGCCCTGTGGCACGAGCGTGACATTTCGCACTCCTCTGCCGAGCGCGTCGCCCAGGCCGATAGCTTCATCGCGCTCGACCACATGTTCCAGTGCCTCATTCGCGTTATCGACGGCCTGCAGCTGTACCCTGCCCGCATGATGGCCAACCTCAATAAGACCCGCGGCCTCATCTTCTCCTCCAAGGTGCTGCTCGCCCTCGTCGACACGGGCATCACCCGCGAGGACGCGTACGCCATTGTGCAGGAGAACGCCATGGCAACCTGGCACGAGGTACAGGATTGTGTCTCCGGCCCTACCTTTAAGGAGCGTCTCGAGGCTGACCCGCGCTGCACCGTCAGCCAGGAGAAGCTCGACGAGATTTTTGATCCGTGGGACTTCCTCACCCGTATCGACACGGTCTTTGATCGTCTGGAGCAGCTGAGCTTCGAGTAGGTTCGGGCATAACGTTAGCTTTTTAGGGCGCTTTGCTGGTAATGTGTGTTGCCGGCAAAGCGCCTCGTTGCATTTAGGGAAAGACGGGGATAATAGTCGTCTCGAATAACATTCTGAGAGGGGATCGCATGATTTCGTTTGATTACAAGCCTCAGGGCGTGTGTGCTCGTAATATTCACCTTGACCTTTCCGATGACGGCAACAAGGTGATGGGCGTTGAGTTTACCGGCGGCTGCGACGGCAATCTCAAGGCTATCTCCAAGCTGGTCGAGGGTGCTCCTGCCGATCGGGTAATCGAGGTCCTCGCCGGTAATACCTGCGGTATGAAAAAGACCTCCTGCGCCGACCAGCTTACGCGCGCTATCGAGGCCGCTCGCGCCGAGATCGCCTAATGGGTATCGCCGATCACATCAAGAACGGAATATCGCGTCGCGGCTTTGTACTCGGTGGGGCTGCCGCGGGCGCTGCCACGGTGCTTGCCGGATGCTCGAAAAAACCGGGTACCAGCGATGATGCCGCCGGCGAGCCGCAGGTTATCAAGGACGATTCCAAAATCATCTCGATTACGGATGAGTACGAGGCAGTCGACATCGATCTTGAGCCGGCGGCGTCGTGGACGCTGCCTCTGGGTACGCTGCTGTACTACTGCGACGGCGATTACGCCGCGGCGATGATGACGCCCGCATTGGCACTGCACGCCAACACACTCGGTGTGCTTAACCTGGGCGATGGCTCGCTTACCACATTAATCGAGGATCCTATCGAGGGCACGGGATATGCATTCTACGATGTCCGTGCCGGCGACGGCGTATTCGCGTGGGTCGAGATGAACTTTGCCAATTCATCGTGGAAACTCTACGCTCAAAATCTGTCGGGCGCTTCGCTCTCTGGCGACGTGGTTGAGCTCGATCGGGGTGGCAAGGACTATGATCCGCCACTGTTTACGGCGTTCGGGTCATCAGTCATCTGGTATAAGATGCCTTCGGCAGGCGGCAATAAAACGAGTAGTGATTCGTTTTGCTATCGTCGCTCGCTTGATGAATCCAAGGCCGAGACAATTTGGAAATCGACGGGCCGCTTTGCATCGGCCCCGCGTGCGAGCGACGGCATTTTGACCATCTCGCCGCGTGTCCGCAACGACGAGGGCGTCTACTACGGCATAACGGCAATCGATCTGACCGACGGCAACAACACCAAACGTGCCCAGCTAGTCCTTCCCTCGTCAGTCTCGCCTTTCGAGGCCGTATATATGGGCGATACCTTCGTGTTTTCTATCGAGGCGACCTATAGTGGCGTGGGCAGCTTGGGCAACATGGGCACGTATATCGGTAATGAGGGAGGGCCGTACCTCTTCCTGTCACGCGAACCGCTCGCATGTGCGGCTGGCAAGAAGAATAAATACCTTGTTAAGGTGCAGGCATCGCATTTCCTGATCGACACCTCTGCCAAGACCTATGGCTCGCTGCTGTCGCCCGACCGCGCTTTGGAGTATGGCGATTATCCAGCTACGGCGGGAAAATCGGACTCATTCCTTACGTACGCCACGGTGCGCAACAGCCAGGGTATACCAGAGACGGTCACTGCACGCCTATTCTCTCTTTAAGCTTAGAGGGGTTAAAAAGGCGCCAACAGGGGAATAAACGCGTTGTAATTGTGAGTACCGCCCGCCGAGCTGCCGCGTCATAGCGGCATCCGGCGGGCTCAGGTGCGTTAAAATGGGCTTGTTCTTAGCTAATTGAGACAGGGGGGCCGTGTTATGGCTTCAGATGCAAAAAAGATTCTGCTGGTCGAGGATGAGAAGGCAATCCGTGACGCCGTCGCTGCCTATCTCGAGCGCGAAGGCTACTGGGTTGTGGGCGTCGGCGACGGCCAGTCCGCGATCGAGGAGTTCGAGAAGCATCAGTTCGACCTGGTCGTGCTCGACCTTATGCTCCCCAAGATTCCCGGCGAGCGCGTTTGCCGCACCATTCGCGATACCTCGGATGTCCCCATCATCATGCTGACGGCTAAGGGCGAGATCGAGGACCGTATTATCGGTCTTGAGCTCGGCGCCGACGACTATCTAATTAAGCCGTTCTCGCCGCGCGAGCTCGTCGCCCGCGTTCGCGCTCTGTTCCGCCGTGCCCATCAGGCCGACGAGCCCGCCGTCGAGGTGCTCGACTTCGGCGATCTGGTCATCGATATCTCGGGCCACAAGATCTTGGTCGAGGGCAAGGAAGTCGATCTGACGGCTTCCGAGTTCAAGCTGCTCACCACGCTCGCCCGCCATCCCGGCCGTGTGTATAACCGCATGGAGCTGGTCGAGAAAGTGCTCGGGTATGACTTTGAGGGCTATGAGCGCACCATCGATAGCCACGTGAAGAATCTTCGCGCCAAGCTGGGCGATGATCCCAAGAAGCCCAAGTGGCTCTACACCGTCCATGGTGTCGGCTATCGCTTCGAGGCTCCGGCCAAGACCGATAAGTCGGACGAGAAATAGGGAAATCACATATGACACCTGCGCGCTTTGAAATCGGACAAAAGCACAAGCAGGAGAACGAGGCGGGTTCCAAGGCAAGTTGGAACACGCCTCGTTCCGATTCACGGCCAACGATGAGCTATCCCTCGCGTATGGCCCTGGCTTTTGCCCTGACGTCGCTCATGACGGTATTGGTGCTGGTGGGCGTTGTCTCTGTTGTGTGGGGCACGGTCTTTTCGGATTACACGCGCTCCAATATCGTAGAAATCGCAAATTCCGCTGCCGAGAAGTTGGCAACCTCATATGAGGAAAACGGCTCTTGGACCGCGGGGGAACTGCGCACGGTTGCAACGTCGAGTTTGGTTTCCGACGATCTGGGTATGCAGGTCGTCAATAAAAAGGGCGTGATCGTTTATGACGATTCCTGGCCCTCGGCAAGCGCCACCGCCGATGTACGCGAAAACCAGGCTACGACCGACGACACGAGCGGCAAGAGGGCATCGCATAGCCCGGTCTCGTCTGCTCCAACCGACTCCGATAGCGTTGCTAACGTCGAGATTGTAACGTCTTCCGGCGAGCATGTCGGACAGGTAAAGCTGTGGTCCATCGGCTCCGACGCTCTGCTCACCAAGGCGGACTCTGCGTTTAGGGAGAAGACCTTTAACGCCATGGCTCTCGCCGCGGTTGTTGCAATCTGCATTTCGGTCGTTATCGGATCGCTCGTGTCGCGCATGCTCACCAAGCCGATTCATCGCATCACCAGTACCGCAAAGCAAATCCGTGACGGCGACCTGTCGGCTCGCACGGGACTGCGCGGTGATGACGAGATCGATCAGCTGGGTGAGACCTTCGATGAGATGGCCACTTCGCTCGAGAAGGATATGAAACACGAGAAGCGCCTGACCTCAGACGTTGCACACGAGCTTCGCACGCCGCTTATGGCCATGCTCGCAACGGTCGAGGCCATGCAGGATGGCGTGTATCCCACCGACGATGAGCATTTGGAGACCGTTGCTTCCGAGACGCGTCGCCTGGCTCGTCTGGTGCAGCAGATGCTCGACCTGTCGCGCATGGAAAACAGCACGGCTCCGCTCAACCTTGAGCCGGTGGACATGGTTCCTTTCGTGCGTTCCATCGTCAATGCCCAGGAGCGCCTGTTTGTCGACCGCGATCTGCGCCTGCGTTTTGCGGACGAGACCCAGGGTCACGACGATGTCGTCGAGGCCGATCCCGACATGATCACGCAATGTGTTATCAACCTCATGAGCAACGCCATGCGCTACACCCCCGAGGGCGGTTGGGTCGTGGTGTCGGTGCTCAGTGACCGCAAGCACGTCAGCATTGCCGTTTCTGATACCGGCATCGGTATTGCCAAGGACGATCTGTCGCGCATCTTCGGGCGGTTTTGGCGCGCCGATGCCAGCCGCGCCCGCGAAGCTGGCGGCCTGGGCGTTGGCCTCGCCGTGACCAAGCAGATCGTCGAGCGTCACCATGGCTACATATCCGTGGAGTCGGAGCTTGGAAAGGGTACGACTTTTACAATTCATCTGCCCCGCGAGCACACGGCGGACGCGGCATCTACTACAATGGAGCACTAGCTTTTCGCTATTCGGTGAAGGAGGGGCCGCGTCCCTGCCGCTCCGAGTTTGCGAAAACATGCGGGAAAGAACCCGCATTTCTGTCGTATTTAGGTAAGGAGTGACTCACGTGACAACGATGGAGCGTCGTCCGGATTCCCGTGGCAAGGTTCGTGATATCTACGATGCCGGTGAAAACCTGCTGATGGTCGCCACCGACCGCATTTCTGCGTTCGACTTCATTCTTCCCGACGAGATTCCGTTTAAGGGAGAGGTGCTCAATCGCATCTCGGCATTCTGGTTCGATAAGTTTGCCGACATCGTCCCCAACCATCTCGTTTCCATCGACCCGGCGGATTTCCCCGAGGAGTTTGCTGAGTATCGTGACTACCTCGCTGGCCGCGCCATGCTGGTTAAGAAGGCCCAGACGATTCCTATCGAGTGCATCGTCCGCGGCTATCTGACCGGTTCGGGCAAGAAGACCTACGACGAGAACGGCACCGTCTGCGGCATCCAGCTGCCCGAGGGCCTGACCGAGGCTTCCAAGCTTCCCGAGCCGCTGTTCACGCCGTCCACGAAGGCCGAGATCGGTGACCACGACGAGAACATCTCGTTCGAGCGTTGCTGCGAGATCGTGGGCGAGGACATCGCCACGCAGATTCGTGACCTGTCTCTCAAGATCTACAAGGCCGCTGCTGAGTACGCCGCGACCCGTGGCATCATCATCGCCGACACCAAGTTCGAGTTCGGTGTCATAGATGGCAAGGTCACGCTGATCGACGAGTGCCTCACGCCCGACTCCAGCCGTTTCTGGCCTGCTGCCAGCTACGAGGAGGGCAAGATCCAGCCTAGCTACGACAAGCAATTCGTCCGCAATTGGCTCAAAGCCAACTGGGATATGACGGGGGAGACCCCGCACCTGCCCGCCGAGGTCATCGATGGCACGTCCGAGCGCTATCGCGAGGCCTTCCAGATCATCACGGGCTCCCAGTTCACAAGCATGAAGGAGAACGCATAAGTGAGTACCCGTAGCGCCACGAACAAGCGCACGCAATCCCACGAAGTTACCGGGGTTGCGCGCAAGTCTGCCGCATCTGCTAAGCCCGCCCGCCAAGCAGCGAGCTCCGTTCGCGTCGTGCCGGCTTCGTCTAAGGCACGCCGCAAAGAGCTCGAGAAGGGCGAGAACCTCGAGGGCCTCTCTAAAGAGGAGAAGCGCGCCCGCAAGGCTAAGCAGCGCGCCAAGGAGGACCGCATCTATACGGTGTCGAATATCCTCCTCAAGCAGGACGAGGACTACACCAAGCGCCGTCGCATCTGGTGGATTGTGCTCGCCATTGGCATGGTGCTCGTCGTGGCAATTTGGGCCTCGCTGTACTTCGCTCCCGCTGGCATGGTGTCCAGCCCTGTCCAGATGGTCGGCATCGTTTTGTCCTATGTCATCATCCTAGGTGACTTTATCTACGACTTCGCTCGTATTCGTCCCTTGCGCAACATGTACCGCGCGCAGGCCGAGGGCATGTCCGAGAACAAGCTCAACGCCCTTATCGAGCGCGCAGCTGCCGAGGAGGACAAGAAGGACTCCAAGAAGAAGTAGCGTTTGCATACATACTTATCGCTAAGATATAAGGCGCGTCGTTTTTGCGGCGCGCCTTTTTACTGTTCTATAGATAGATGGAGTGGCACATGATTCGAGCTGCCCTGACGGTCGAAGAAGCTCTGGAGGGCATGAAGGCCCTGGAGCCCAAGATTAAAAACTACGCGCGCCTGGTCGTCCGCAAGGGCGTAAACGTTAAGCCCGGCCAGGAAGTCGTCGTTCAGTCTCCGGTTGAGTGCGCGCCGTTTGCGCGCGTGGTGGTCGCGGAGGCCTATGCTGCCGGCGCCGGCCACGTGACGGTCGTTTGGGCCGATGATGCCGTGACGAGGCTCACGTACGAGCATGTCGAGAAAAGCTATTTTGAGCAGACGCCCGAGTGGAAGCGCCTGCAGCTGGATTCCCTGGCCCAGGACGGTGCCTGCTTTATCTTTATCGAGGGTGCGGACCCTGCCGCCCTTAAGGGCATCGATCCCGCTAAGCCGGCCGCGGCATCCAAGGCGAGGAATACGCAGTGCAAAGTTTTCCGCCGTGGACTGGATTACAACATCAATCCGTGGTGCATCGCCGGCGCTCCGGTCGTGGCTTGGGCGCACGAGGTGTTCCCGGGAGACGCCGATGAGGTTGCAATCTATAAGCTGTGGAATGCGATTCTGCATACCGCTCGCGCCGATGGCCAGGACCCAGAGAGCGACTGGGAACTCCATGACGCCGCATTCGAAAAGAACCTGCGTTTCCTGAACGACAATCGTTTCGACTACCTGCATTACACCGCGGCAAATGGAACCGATCTGACGATTGGCATGACGAAAGGTCACGAGTGGGCCGGCGGCAAGGGCAAGACGCCCGAAGGGCACCCCTTCTTCCCCAACATTCCCACCGAGGAAGTCTTCACTTCGCCCGATCGCATGCGCGCCGACGGTATCGTGTACTCGGCCATGCCGCTCATCCACCACGGCAATAAAGTCGACGATTTTTGGATTAAGTTCGAGGGCGGCCGCGTAGTGGACTACGATGCCCGCGTGGGCAAGGCGACGCTTGCGAGCATTATTGACACCGATGAAGGTGCCGCTCATCTGGGTGAGGTCGCGCTCATTTCCAAGAACACGCCGATCCGCGAAAGTGGTGTTCTGTTCTACGATACGCTCTATGACGAGAACGCTAGCTGCCATCTCGCGCTAGGTGTCGGTTTCCCCGAATGCATCGAGGGTGGGTATGACATGTCCAAGGAGGAGCTCCTGGAGCATGGCGTTAACGTCTCGAGCACGCACGTCGATTTTATGATCGGCACGGACGACATCGATATTACGGGCATTACGCCTGATGGACGTGAAGTTGTGATTTTCCAGAACGGTCAATGGAGTTGGGAATAGTCCCAGACCGTGGTACAATGCCACCCGCGGGCCGTTAGCTCAGCTGGCAGAGCAGGGGACTTTTAATCCCAAGGTCCAGGGTTCGAACCCCTGACGGCCCACCCAAGATTGTTGAGACGGTCAACTCCGGTTGGCCGTCTTTTTTGTCGCCCTTTCATGGGTTCGAACCCGTCGGAGCGCGGAGCTGAGTAAACGCGTGAGCGTTTGCCAGCGCAGCGCGCAAGGCACGAAAGCGCCGCAGCGGCCGCCTGTGGAGCAGGCTGAACCCCTGACGGCCCACCCAAAGAAAGGAAAAAGAAATGAAAACAGATAGATACGGAATTAGCGGCAGCACATTAAAGATAATAGCGGCCATCTCGATGGTTCTCGATCATGTAAGCAGGATCGTTCTGACCAATGGAATCATGACTCACGCATCGTACAATCAGATATCAGACGAACAGTGGGCGATTCTAAGCGAGGCTTCGGATGTGCTTCATGTTCTTGGCAGAATTGCATTTCCCTTATTTTGCTTTTTGATAGTTGAGGGATTTTTGCATACTCATGACATAAAGAAGTACCTGCGAAATATGCTTGTCTTCGCAATCATTGCGGAGCCCATATACGATTTCGTTCAAACCGGGCAGCTATTTGACCTTCGGCAACAGAATGTTATGTATGAGCTCCTGCTTTCCTTGGTCTTTTTGATTATTCTGGAAAAGATACAAAGTCTTTCAAAATGGAAAAGGTACATCGCAGAAACTGCTCTGATTGTTTTGACAGCACTGGCAGCTGAATACACTAAACTGGACGGCGGTGTGTATGGCATTCTGCTTGTGACTGCATTCTATTTATTCCACGACAGCAAGGCCAAGATGTTCTTTGCTACAGTATGCGCAGTGCTCCTTTCGTCATGCCATATAGTTGGCGGCGGATTTGAGTTTGCTACAGCTAATGTATTTAATCCTGATGTTGCTGCCGCGGTCGTTTCGTTGCTGCTTATCAATCTTTATAATGGCAAGCGAGGGCTGAAACTGAAATATTTCTTCTACATTTTCTATCCGGCACATCTTGCTCTACTTTATGGTGTCTCGCTTATTGTTTTGAACTGTCTTTAAAAACTCTCAAACAAGTCTCTGAAAGCAGAAACAAATTGACCCTAAGACTGCTTGTGAATTTCCGGAAGACCTGAGAGATGCGAGGATAGACAACGAGGACTGCAGAAAGATGCTTCTCAGTTCTCTGGCGGATCGCATGAATCTGTATGAGGATCACTTCCACACACTCATTGATAACAGTGATAAACACGGGAGATCCTCAAAACATGAGACTGCGAAGGTCGAAAGATGCTTCGAAAGCATGAATGGCAGCGAGAAAACGAGTTCGGAAGCACCCTCTGGATGCTCCAGCATAGAATAGAAAGCGGTCAACTTCGGTTGGCCGTCTTTTTTGTCGCCATTTCATGGGTTCGAACCCGTATCTATCTATATATAAGAACGCTTGGCGAACAAAACCTGCCTTTTACCGACGGGAAACAAATAGCTGACGCTTTTGGAGTAAAGTTGCGCTCCAGAGATGACCGATGCCTTAACACCTATAAACCAGCTGGTCATCGCCAATATCAGAAGCTGCTGCTTCGAATACGGCCCCAGCGAAGCAACTGAGGGTTCTATTTATTTGTGAATAAAATATGGAGTGCGGGATTCCCGCCCACGGCGCCCCTCCGGTCTGGCAATATATCT
>NZ_QRLS01000015.1:0-44796 GCF_003472325.1 Collinsella sp. AM12-1 | reverse complement strand
GGCCGCCTCGATCAATTTGCGAAAGAATCTTGACGGTACCGCTCCAGAAGCCGTACGCTTGTTTCGGGCGTGCTGGTCGAATGCTCCAGCGTGAAAGACCTACGGGTGTAGCTTGCTCGGCCTGTTTGTCTCGATCTGTAACAGCTAGGACTGAAAAACTCGGCTACGTGTTACAGGTTGAGATTTTTCGGCTAGGTCTAATCTATTCATCTCGATCTGTAACAGGTGGGGGCGAAATAACCGGCTAACTGTTATAGATTGAGATTGAGAGGATTGGCCGGTACGTTTGTCTCAATCTGTAACAGGTAGACGCCCAAAACCGGTTTTAGTGTTACAGATTGAGACAATTCGGCCTGGTCGGTCCCTTTCATCTCAATCTGTAACAGTTAGGACCGAAAAACTCGGCTAGATGTTACAGATCGAGACAAACGGATTCTGACTCGCTCAAAAACAAAAAAGACCGGGGGCGGCGCGCCGTGTGACGTGCCGACCCCGGTTGAGAAATGGGGACAAGTTATGTGAGCAGGGCAATTACGCCAACTGCAAGTCGCTAGTCCAGACGACGGGTCTGCGCCACGTGCTTGTACCAGTAGGCGCTTGCCTTGGGCGTGCGCTTCTGGGTTTCAAAGTCTACGTAGAAGAAGCCATAGCGCTTGTTGTAGCCATTGGTCCAGGAGAACTGATCCTGCAGGCTCCACAGGAAGTAGCCGCCCACGTTGACGCCCACCTCCATGGCCTTAAGCAGCCAGCGCAGGTGCTGCTCGATGTAGTCGATGCGCGGCTGGTCGTCCACAAAACCGTCCTTGTAGGGGTCCTTGTAGCCCATGCCGTTCTCGGTGATGAAGATCTGCTTGTAGTTGGGGTAGCGCTGCTTAATGTAGACGAGCAGATCGAACAGACCCTCGGGATAGATGATCCAGTCCCAGTCGGTGGTGGGGATGCCGGGCTTGTTCACGTGCTCGCCAATGCCCTTGACGCGCCAGCGGCCGGTACCCTTCTCGCCCGTGCCGTTGTGGTGCAGGTCATTCTCGCCGTCGTAGGCCTTGAGGAAACGGCACTGGTAGTTGTTGACACCCAGGTAGTCGTTGTAGAGCGCGGCCTCGCGCATAATCTCGAGGTCCTTGTCCAGGATCTCGATGGTGCCGCCCGAGACGGCAGCCAGGCGGTTGGCGCACTCGAGGGTGTCGGGGGCATAGTCGCCGCGGAAGGTGGCGTCGAGCAGGAACTGGTTTTGCAGCACGTGCTCGTTGTTGGCGGCCTTGATGTCGGCGGGGTCGTTCTCGTTGAGCGGGTACTTGAACTCCAACGACTGAATGACGCCGATCTTGCCCTTAAAGCCGCCGTTGTGGAAGGCCAGTACAGCCTTGGCGTGGGCAAGCATCATGTTGTGCTCGCACTGGAAGGCCTCGGCCAGATGAGCCTTGACGCCGCCGGGGAAGGTGCCCTCGATGTAGGTGTTGGAGGCGTCGGCCCAGATCTCGTTAAAGGTGAACCAATAGGTCACCTGGTCGGCGTACTCCTTAAAGCAAAAGGTGGCAAAGTCCACAAAGGCGTCGATGGTCTCGCGGTTGAGGAAGTCGCCCTTCTCAAAGAGGGGCAGCGGCGTGTCAAAGTGATGCAGCGTGACAAACGGCTCAACGTGGTGCTTGTGGCACTCGGCGAAAAGGTCATGGTAGAACTGGACACCCTCGGGGTTGATTTCGCCGGTTCCGTTGGGGAAGATGCGGCTCCAGGCGATGGAGAGGCGAATGCCGTTGATGCCGAACTCCTCGCACAGCTCCAGGTCGACGGGGTACTGGTTGTAGAAGTCGGAAGCGGGATCGGGAGAGAAACGGCCCTGGGCCTCCAGGAAGTCGTCCCAGGCAACCTTGCCCTTACCGTGAGTGCGGGTCTCGCCCTCTACCTGGTAGGCAGCGGTGGCGCCGCCAAAGACAAAGTTCTCGGGAAACTGCGCAGGCGGGTTGGTGACGCTAGCAGGGTTAACGGACATGATGATCCAATCGTCTAAATCGAAGGGCCAGCCGGTCTTGGATGGTCGGCTGGCCCTGAGCGTTACTTACTTCGAGAGTTGCTCGCTTACGAAGGCGAGAGACTTGTCGCCGTTCTGGGAGAGCTCGATGTACTGCTTACCGCGGCAGGCGACGCACTTGTTGCCCACACGCTCGCAGTCTTTCTGCAGGTCGGCCAGGTAGCTGGCGGCCTGCGGGGCCAGGACGACCAGGTCAAAGTCGGGGAGCATGTCGACGTGGTTGCCATAGGCATCGGCGGCGGTCTCAAGATCGATGCCGCGCTCCTTGGCGGCCTTGGCCAGCGCGTTGGCGAGCAGGCCCGAAGTGCCGCCGCCCTGACAGAGCACGAGTACGCGCTTGCCGTTGAGGTCGCTGGCGGTCGTAGCCTCGGCAGCGGGTGCTGCGGAAGCGGCGGGGGCGTCAGCCTTCACGGTCTCGGCGGCAGCGCCGGCGGCAACACTCTTGGCGTCGGCCTTACCCTGGAAGGCGTCGTTGAGCTTGGCGGCCTTCTCGGCGTTCTTGGCGGCGAGCTCCTCCTGGGAGATCTCGGCCTCCTCGGCGCACTTCTGGGCGTCATAGGCACGGAAGAACGGGTAGTACAGGGCAAAGTCGATGACTAGGATGATGGCGAGCATCACAAAGGCGAGCGGCTGGAAGCCCAGGCCCATGATGGTGCCGATGGGGCCGGGGACGGTCCAGGGCAGGGTGTACATAAAGCCGTTCATGCCCAAGAAGTCGATAAAGATCTTGAGGATCCAGATGTTGGCGATCGGGGCAAAGACAAACGGGACAAAGAAGACGGGATTGAGCACGATAGGTGCGGCGAACAGCAGCGGCTCGTTGACGGCAAAGCACACAGGAACGATGGCGGCCTTACCGACGGCGCGCATCTCCTGGGACTTGGCCAGGAAGCAGAACATAAAGACCAGGACGAGCGTGGCGCCGGTGCCGCCCATGCAGACGACGAAGTACTGGGCTCCCTGCGTCAGGACGGCGGTGGCGTGCTCGCCGGCCTGGAATGCAGCCAGGTTGTCGGTCATGTTGGCAACGAGAGCGGCGGCGATGGCGGGCTCGACGATCGAGGGGCCGTGGACGCCGACGAACCAGAACAGGCTCATGGCACCGTAGATCACAGCGAGGCCGATGTAGCCGTCGGCGGCGGTGAACAGGGGCTGGAACACCTGGATGACGCCCTGGGCAAAGCAGAAGCCAAAGGCAGCGCGAAAGACGATGTCAAAGACCCAAAAGACGGTGATGCAGACGGAGAAGGGGATGATGTCCTTAAAGGTCTGCGAGATGTTGGGCGGAACCTGCTCGGGCATCTTGACGGTGATGTTGCGCTTAATAAAGAACTTGTAGATGATGCCGGTCACAAATGCAGCGATGAAGGCAGTCAGCAGGCCTTTGGAACCAAGATAGGTGGTGTTGAAGCCGCTGGCGGCGTCCGTGGCGATCGTGTCGCTCGAAAGGAGCAAGAAGCCGATGATGGCCGCGCACATGCACGAGATGAAGTTGATCTGGTTGTTCTTGGGCAAGTCGCGGTTCTGAGCGTCGGCGAAGTGCTTGGCCGTGGTGGCGGCGCAGGCGATGGCCAGGATGCCCATGGAGTAGTTGTAGCACTTCCACAGGGCGTTGTTGATGTCATCGGGCCAGTAGAAACCCCAGATGTTGGGGACCGAGGCTACCAGGCAGAAGATGGACGAGAAGATGATGATGGGGATGACGGAGATAAAGCCGTCGCGGATCGCCTTGAGGTACTTGTTGCGGGCGATCGCGTTGAAAAAGGGTTGGCCCTTTTCGATGATGGCGATGAGTTGCTCCATGCAATGCTCCTAAGAGTCGGTGGGTTAGCAACGATGGTAACTTTTGGCGTTCGGTTGCCAAAATGTTGACGTTGCCATTTTGCGACACAAAAAAAGACGCGAACTGATGGTTCCTGTGCCTGCGAACCGTCGATTCCTTATGCGTAAACGTTTGAGCCGCCCGGTGGCTCTGTGTTTGCACAATGGCAACGTTAACATTTGGACTACAAAAGCCGTTCGGGGAAGCAAAAATGTCGGTGAACGGTAGGTTTTGGGTGGTGAGCGTATGGCGGAGGAGGCGTTAGATATACTTAAAGACGTTTCATTTGACTGCGTAGGGTGCCACCAATGGCATCGTTGACATAGAAAGATCGACCTATGGCCGCTGTTAAAAAATCGGTTTCCGTTAAGGACGTGGCGCGTCTCGCGGGCGTCTCGGAGCAGACAGTCTCGCGTACGGTGCACGATTCGCCCAGCGTGCGCCCCGAGACCAAGGAGCGCGTGCGTGCCGCCATGCGCGAGCTGGGGTATCGCCCCAATTTTGCCGGTCGATCGCTGCGCCGCGGCAAGTTTAAGACTGTCGGCGTCGCCATGTTCAACATTACCGGCACCGGCAACCTCGACCGTATGGAGGGCTTTGCCGCCGCGGCCGACAAACATGGCTATGCCATCACCCTCACTAAAGTAGATGGGCATCCGTATACCCTCGAGAGCGCATCGTCGCGCATGAGCGCGCTGCCGGTGGATGGCATGGTTGTGATCATGAATCGCATGCCGGCGGACTTTGGCACCTTCGAGCCGCTGCCCGGTATGCAGACGGTGCTCGTTACCATGCTGGAGCACCCGTTCTGTTCAACAGTCGATAACGACCAGTTCGATTGCTCGCGTCAGGTTGTCGAGTACTTGCTGGAGCAGGGGCACAAGACCGTGCACTTTATCTCGTGTCCCGAGCGCTCGCTTTCGGGCATGCGTCGCGAGGAGGGCTGGCGCGAGACATTGCGCGCGCATGGTATTGAGCCGCCGCGACTCGTCCGTGGCGATTGGACGGCACAGAGCGGATATGCCGCCGGCCAGGTGCTTGCGGACGATCCGAACTGCACAGCCATTTATGCTTCCAACGATGCCATGGCCTACGGCTGCATTCGCGGGCTCGAGTCGCGCGGGAAGCACGTGCCCCAGGACGTAAGCGTGGTGGGTGTTGACGATAGTTTGGGCGATATCGTGCCCGATCGTCGCCTGGCTACGGTGCGCTTTGACAACAAGCGCGTCGGCATGTGGGCGGTCGACAAGATTGCCGGCGTCGAGGGCGCTGCACCCGGTGTGGAGCACATGCTGTTTCCGGGTGTGCTCGTCGAGGGCGATACGGTGCGCGATGTACGCTAGGGTGCGGACCTGTTTGGGTTGCCGCTAATTGTGTTCGAGAATGTTCAGATTGGTTTAAAAACCGTTCACGGGTGAAAAGCAACCGTTCACAGCTCGAAATTACGTTTTGCGCTGTTCTTTTTTGTTTGAATGTTAATGTTCCTGCCATACACAGCGCAGCGCGTATGCCCGGACGCGATGCTCTCCGTTGGTTCATATGTGAAAGGAACGCAATATGGCAACCAAAGAAGAAATCTCGATGGTTGGATTCGAGATTGTCGCATACGCGGGCGACGCCCAGACCGATCTGCTTGCAGCGCTCGATGCTGCTCGCGAGGGTGATTTTGAGAAGGCCGAGCAGCTGCACAAGGATGCCAGCGATGCACTTATCGGCGCCCACGACACGCAGACCAAGCTGCTTTCGCAGGAGGCCGGCGGCGGTGAGATGGAGATGACCTTCATCATGGCTCACGCTCAGGATACTCTCATGACCACCATGATCCTGGAGAAGCAGACCCGCTTTACCATCGATGCCTATAAGCGCATCGCCGCACTCGAGGCTAAGCTCGCCTAACGAGCTCTCACAACCAAGTCCCCTTCCAAAAGCTCTGCCGCTACCCGCGGCAGGGCTTTTTCTGCACTCCTCCAAGTTGCGGTGAAATAGGGACTGAATAGGGACCGGCGGGCGCAAAACAATCCCTATTCCACCGCAACTCATCCCGAAATAGTCATTGGGGACAGTCTTGGTGCCCGTTCGTCTTGCCGTTCGGTTTTTCGCTGGGTGGGTATACTTCCTTTCACATTAAACGCCGGACTGAGGAGGTATCCAAATGCCGGATAACGGGTCAATACAAAAAAGAGACGCGCACGAGATGGCTCATGGGCGTCCTGTCCAGATAACCGAGCACACGACGGTAACCGAGCTGCAGCCCAGCCTGTCCGATGTCGTGTGCGCAAATAAAAAGCTGCAGATCGGTATCATCGTTGCGCTCGTGGTACTGGCCTTGCTGTCGGGCTTTGTGGCTCGTCCGCATTTTGCCGATACCAAGACTTGGGACTCCACCATCGAGGTTATCGACCAAAAGAAAGGTAACGTACTGGCGCTCACGGCCTCGTGCGTGGCGCTGTCTGCGGGCATTACCGCGCTGCCGGGTGATACGGGTACGCCGGTCGCTGAGCAGCTCGCACAGCTTTCGGGCAACTTGGGCATCGTGCTTGCCGTGCTCTACCTCGAGAAATATCTGCTGACTATTTTGTGGTCGGTTGGCTTGGGCATCTTAATCCCGTTTGCGTTGGCGCTCTTTGCGGTGTCGCTTGGCATTCACGGGCGCTGGAGCACGAGCGCCGTCCTGCGCCGTGTGGCGACGCGCGTGTTGGTGGTTGCCGTGATCGGCATGGCGCTTGTGCCCGCGAGCGTATGGGTGTCGCAGAAGGTCGATGAAACGTATCGCGTAAGTATTGAGCAAGCTGAGCAAAAGGCAGCGGACGCTGCGAGTGCGGCAGACAGCGATAACTCCAAAGCAAGCAAGAAAAAGTCCGAGGCCACGGAGTCCAAAAACGTACTCGAGCAGTTGACTGACGGGGCCTCGAGCCTGGTCACGTCGGTAACCAGTGGTGCCAAGCAGATGACCGACGAGATCGTGCGGCAGGTGACCGATCTGATCGAAGGCGTCATCGTGATGATCGTGACCTCGTGCGTGATTCCTCTACTGGTGCTCGTGGCGTTCCTATGGCTAGGACACGTGTTGCTGGGGATCGATATCTCCGGTCCCGCGAACTATCTGACGGGTCGTTTTCTGAGCGCTCCGTCCAAACATGCCAAGAAGAGCGGGCAGTCTGAGTAGGCGGCAAAGCGATCTTTGGAAGATCAACCGTAAGAAGGGCAGCCGAGACACGTTCTCGGCCGCCCTTTTGTTTGTTGAACACATGGTCGCTACGTCTGCGCCGGGCTCAAACGGTCGCCAATCATCCGTGAATGGTATTTGTTCAAAATAGAACAAAGACAAACAAATAATTGTTGCAGTTGATGTTCGAATGTGTTCAAATAAACATGAACAGTGAAGAACCGCACATTCAGATGCCCGGACCTGAACGCGATTCAACACTTCCAAACAGAAACTACGCACCTGCGTATCTCTCAAGGAGGATGTCATGAGGGTTGTAATCGCTTCCGATGCCGACGGTATGTCGATGAAGGAGTCCATCAAGGAGATGCTCATCGCCGACGGTCACGAGGTCGTCGACTATTCCGAGACCCCTGCCGCGGACTTTGTCGATTCCGCGACCGCCGTTGCCAAGGACCTGCTGGAGCACAAGGATTCCCAGGGCTTCGCATTCGATAAGTACGGCGTCGGCTCCTATATGGCCGCCGTCAAGATTAAGGGCATGGTCGTCGCCAACATTTCCGACGAGCGTTCCGCCTACATGACCCGCGAGCACAACGGCTCGCGCATGGTCACCATGGGCCCGGGCGTTGTGGGCACCGAGGTCGCCAAGAAGATCGCCCGCGAGTTCCTGCGCGCCCAGTACGCCGGCGGCCGTCACCAGATCCGTGTCGACATGCTCAACAAGATGGCCTAACGAGAGCCACCGAGAACTCGAACTTCTACCTCAACTTGTGAATTCAGACGAAAGGACGTTCTGATGAAGAAGACCATCGCAATCGGTTGCGACCATATCGTTACGGACGAGAAGATCTATCTGGCCGACCGCCTGGAGCAGGCTGGCTACAAGGTGCTCGACTGCGGCACCTACAGCCACACCCGTACGCACTATCCCATCTACGGTAAGGCCGTGGGCGAGGCTGTTGCCAGCGGCAAGGCCGACTTTGGCGTGGCCCTGTGCGGCACCGGCATCGGCATCACCAACGCCGTCAACAAGGTTCCCGGCGCCCGTTGCGCCCTGGTTCGCGACATGACCTCTGCCCTGTATGCCCGTCGCGAGCTCAACGCCAACATCGTGGGCTTTGGCGGTAAGATCACCGGTGAGTTCCTGATGGCCGACATTATGCTTGCCTTCCTTGAGGAGCCCTACGAGAAGACTCCCGAGCACGACGCCCTGATCGCCAAGATTGACGCTTGCAATAAGGCCGACGCCGAGGCTCAGGCTGACCCGCACTTCTTTGACGAGTTCCTCGAGAAGTGGGACCGCGGCGAATACCACGACTAGTGGGGTTACGCGGTTTTGCCAAACCGCGTAACGGGTCGACGCTGCGCGGCGCTCAGGCACCCCATCTCGCCGCTCAAACCGTCGCTCGCGTACATGAAGTACGCGTCGCTCCTCTTTCGCGGCGACCTGGGGCACCTGAGCGCCGCTCGCTGACGTAGGGGGTACCAGCAGGGTTGCCGCTGTTGTTGGGAAGCGTTCTGGTTCGGCTAGCTGCTCCGATAACACGTTTGCTTGCTTGGCTTGAGTGCTTTGCTCTTGGCGGTCCCCGGCATTCTGCAGCTTTTCAATTGACGGCTCGCGTTTCTGTGAGGGGGCGCGGGTCGGTTTTCTATCAGCCCTATTGACTTGGCGGGCTGTCGTAAGAAAGGGAAGGCTCCTATGGAGTTTGTTCTTGATAACGGTTCTATTCGTGTGGCGCTGAGCACGGCTGGCGGATCGTTCACTTCGATTAAAGCCAGCGGTCGCGAGTACCTGTGGCAGGGCGATCCTTCGGTCTGGTCGGGCCAGGCACCCATTTGCTTCCCGATCTGCGGTGGCCTTCGTGACGGCCGCGCGATGACCATGGGCGGCCGCGAGGTCGAGCTCGCTCGCCACGGCTTTGCGCGCAAACAGGAGTGGAAGCTCGAGGAGCAGGGCGACAACATGGTTGCGCTGAGCCTAAGCTCTGCCGACCATGCCGAGTTGCTCGAGCAGTACCCGTATCCGTTTAAGATCGTTGCTCGTTACACGATCGATTCGGAAAAGGTGGCCGTGTCGTACGAGGTGACCAATGAGGGCACCGAGGACATGCCGTTCTTTGTGGGTGGTCACCCCGGCTTTAAGTGCCCGCTCGACGAGGGCGAGTCCTATGACGACTATGAGCTTCGTTTTGAGCGGTGCGAGGCCACCGAGCTCTGTACCGCCGTTCCCTCGACGGGCCTGATTGATGTTGAGCATCGCAGCAAGAACCCCATGATCGGCCAGAACCTGCCGCTTACCCACGAACTCTTCGACTTCGCGGAGACCATCTTTGACGTGCTCGAGAGCCGCGTGGTTACGCTGACCAAGAAAACCGAGGACAAGGGCGTGCGCCTGACGTTCCCCGATATGCCGTACCTGATTGTGTGGAGCAAGCCCGAGGGCGACTTTGTGGCAGTTGAGCCGTGGGGTGGTCTGTCCACCTGCTCCGACGAGGACGATATTCTGGAGCACAAGCGTGGCTGCCTGGTGGCCAAGCCAGGGGAGACCGTCATCCGCGGCTTTGAGATCGAGATCCTTTAACGAGTTATCGTATGTTTGGGGCCGCGCGTGTCGTGCCCCGGAAACAGGAGTTCAGCATGATTCTGACCGTTACCATGAACCCGTCGATCGATACGCGCTATCAACTCGACAAGCTGATCATCGACGACGTGAACCGCGTGACGCCTGAAAAGACCGCTGGCGGCAAGGGCCTCAACGTGAGCCGTGTGCTGCTGCAGTTGGGCGACGATGTGCTCGCGACCGGCCTGCTCGGCGGCCACATGGGTGCCTATATGGCCGAGCTTATGGATGCCGACGGCGTCAAGAACGACTTTGTGCCCATCGCCGGTGAGACGCGCATTTGCCTGAATATCCTGCACGAGGGCAATCAGACCGAGCTGCTGGAGAGCGGCCCGCAGATCGCTCCCGCCGAGCTCGAGGCCTTTACGGCTAAGTTCGCCGAGCTTGCAGCGAAGGCGGATGTTGTGACGCTTTCGGGCTCGCTGCCGCGCGGCGTCGATGCTGGCTACTATGCCGAGCTCGTCAAGATCGCCGAGGAGGCGGGCGCCAAGGTGCTGCTCGACACCTCGGGTGCATCGCTGGAGGCTGCGCTGGAATCTGACGCTAAGCCTGAGCTCGTGAAGCCCAACCTGACCGAGATTAACGGCCTGCTGGGTACGTCCTTTACGACCGATGATGTCGATGCCCTGCGCGAGGCGCTTGCCGCCGATGGCCGCTTTGCCGGTATTCCCTGGGTCGTCGTCTCGATGGGCGCTGCCGGTTCGGTGGGCTTCCATGAGGGCCGCGCGTTCCGCGCCAAGACGCCCGCGATTGCGGCTGTGAACGCGACGGGTTCCGGTGACTCGACCATCGCCGGCTTTGCGCATGCCATTGCTGCTGGTGCCGACGACGTCACGGTGCTCAAGACCGCCAATACCTGCGGCAAGCTCAACGCCATGGATCCCAAGACCGGCCACCTGGTCATGGACCGCTGGGACGAGATCTACAGCAACGTTGAGGTCGTAGAGTTGTAGCGGTTGCGACTCCTAATAGAATGAGCGTGGATAATCTCCTGCTTTTGGTGCCCATGCGAGCTCAAAGTGGGAGATTTTCCACGCTCGAGTCATTAGTCGTTGGGGACGTTCTTGTTTGACTAGTCGTTTAAGAGCGTCCCCAATGACTACACGCAAAAACGGCGCCCGCTGGCAATGTTGCCGGCGGGCGCCGTTGTCTTGAAGACGAAATGATCCGTTTTCCTCCGTCCCCAAAGGAATCATTACAGCGAGTCGATAAAGCGCTGTTGGGCGGCGCGGCCGGCTTCATCCCACTTAAAGACGCCGGCGTTGTCGAGCACGTGGCCAAACACTACGCCGACTTCCTCGTGCAGGATGCCGATGGCGCTATCCGCCGTAAGCTCGTCGGCGCGGCGGGCATAGACGTCCTCGGCCCACGCGGCATGGCTGCGGCAAAGGTCGTCGCCCTCGAGCGCACTGGCAAGGTCGTAGCTGGTATCGGCTTTGGCTGCCAGCAGGTGCTCGCGGACAGCGCCGAGCTCGGGAACCAGGCGCGGCGGAAGAATAGCCAGGCCCATAACCTCGATCAGGCCGATGTTCTCCTTCTTAATGTGGTGATACTCGGCATGCGGGTGGAAAACGCCCAGCGGATGCTCGTCGGTCGTGATATTGCAGCGAAGCGCCAGGTAGGCCTCGTAAATCTCGCCGCCGGCGTTGCCGCGGGAGTCGACGCGGCGGATGACGGGCGTCACGGTGTTGTGCGCTACGCCGTCGGCCGTGTGCGCGATAACGCCCACAGACTCGTCGGTCCACTCGCGCCAGGCGAGGATAATCTTCTCGGCAGCGTCGAGCAGCTGAGCGCGGTCATGCGAGCGCAGGCGCAGCACCGAGAGCGGCCACTGCAGCACAGTGCCGGTGACCTGGTCAAAACCGGGCATGCTAAACTGCGAGACCTCGGTGGCATGCATCATGGGGAACTCGTGCGCGCCGCCCTGGAAGTGGTCGTGCGACAGAATCGAGCCGCCCACGATAGGCAGGTCGGCGTTGGAGCCGATGAAGTAATGCGGGAACAGGTCCACAAAGTCGAGCAGGCAAGTCAGGCCCTTGCGGTCGACGTGCATCGGACGATGCTCGGAGCTCATGGCAATGCAGTGCTCGTTAAAGTAGGCGTACGGGCTGTACTGGAAGCCCCAGCGCTCGCCGTTGAGCTGGATGGGGATAATGCGCAGGTTTTGGCGAGCGGGGTGAGCGCCGCCGTCGGCTGCGGCGGAGCGTCCGGGATAGCCCTCGTTTTCGATGCAGAGCTGGCAGGCGGGATACTTCTCGCCCGTGTTCTTGGCGGCACCTGCCGCGGCGATATCGCGCGGATCCTTCTCGGGCTTGGACAGGTTGATGGTGATCTCAAGATCGCCCCAGTTGGTGGGGGTGCTCCATTTGATGTTGCGCGCGATGGCGGCGCGGCGCACGTAGCCGGCGTCGCAGCACAGGCCGTAGAACCAGTCGGTCGCGGCGCGGGGCTCGTTGACGCCCATACGTCCGTTGAACTCTTCGTTTACAACCGAAGGCCTCGGCATGAGCGCACCCATGATGCGCATGGCGATGCGGTCGCGGCCTGACGCCGTGTCCTCGGCGGCACCGTTGGTAACGGCGGCCTCGGAAAGCGCGGCAAGCGTGCCTTCAAGATCAAAGTCGGGCAGGGTATTGGGGTGCAAGAGCGAGAGTTTCTCAACCTGGAGCGCCCAGGCCATATCGAGCGCGGGACCCGTAACGCCGATGCACTCCAGAATGGTGTTGTATGCCCAGATGCGATCGTCCTGGCCGATCATCGATCGGTGGATGGCGTACTCGATCAGGTTCTGCGCAGCCTCGCGCACGTCGGTCATTACAGCCATGCCGCATAAGCCCCCTTGTCAGAGATGGCGTAGTGACGGGCAGAGCCCTCGCCCAGCCAGCCGTTCATCTTGGCAATGAAGGTGTCGACCAGATCGAGCGGCACGAAGGCCTGGATGGTGCCACCAAAGCCGCCACCGTGAATGCGAACGGCGCCGCGGCCGTCGAGCACGTGCTCGGCCAGCGCCAAGGCATACATGGAAGGCTGTTCAGATCCCAGCTTGGCAACGACATTCTGCAGGTACATGGCAGAGCTGGCGCCGGACTCGCGCGTCAGGGCCAGGAACTGGTCAATGTCGCCAGCGTTGAGCGCTGCCCAGCGCTTGTCGACCAGGCCGTTCTCGTACCAGTAGTGAACGGCGCGCAGGCAGGCGCGGTCGCCCAGCTTGGCGCGCAGCTCGGGGAGTTTAGCGTCAAAGTCGGCAACGTCGACCTCGCACAGGCGTGCCTTGCCAAACTCGGCGGCGACGTCCTGCATCTCGCGCGGAACGGCGGCGTAGTCGTCGGTAGCTGCCACATGGTCGGCGCCAACCTTAACGAGCACAAGCGCATAACCGTGATCCTCAAAGTTGAGCTCGAGCTTTTGGGTCTTAGGCTGGGCCTGGTCCTCAAAGTCCATGTAGGCAAGGCCGCCCAGGCACACAGCGGCCTGGTCCATCAGACCGCAGGGCTTGCCGTAGTAGTTGTTCTCGGTGCGCTGACTCATCTGGGCGAGCGTGACGGGCTCAATGGCGGGCGCGCCCCAGAGTGCCTCCATGGCACGACCGTACGCGGCCTCGACGGCGGCAGAGCTGGAAAGGCCGCCACCCGAGGGGGCGGAGCAGGTGAAGGCGAAGTCGAAGCCCTGGGGCTCAACACCAAGCGCTGCGACCTCGTGGGCCATACCGCGCACGAGGCTTGCGGACGTGCCCTTCTCGGACTCCTGAACATTCAGCGTGTCGAGGGTAATCTCAAACGTGGGGTAGCCCTCGTCGGCGACGCGGACCTTGTTGGAATCGGTTGCCACGGCGATGCCGTCGACGGCGACATCGAGCGAGCCGGCGATAACGTGACCGCCCTCGTGATCGGTGTGGTTGCCGCTGATCTCGGAACGGCCGGGCGCGTGCACATAGAGCACCTGGCGGTCGCCGATGGGGCCAAACTCCTCCTCAAACAGCTTGGTGAGGGCGGCGAATGTCTTTTCGTCGGGGGTGGTCATGGGAGTCCTTTCCTTGGCGCGCACGGGTGAGTTTTGCGTCGTTATGAGTACGTTAACAACTTGAAGCGGCATGAACCAAGTGTTCACGATGCCGCACGTTACGGGCTATGTTAACGTACTCATAACACAACACTTATCACTTTTTGAGAATCTGGTAATCGGTAGAAATTCAGCCGTGAACGGTATTGCCGTATGGACTTATAGAGCAGAAGAGTTGCGGATTGAAAAAGTAGAGTACGTTAACATGCGTTCGACGATAGCGGGCTTCGGCGCGGGGTGTGTTTCTGCCCGGGCCGGCATGCACGCTATTCAGATCTCGCAAGGGTGAAGGTGATCCTGTGGCAAGGCGCCCGTCCAACGATACAGGTACGCGTCCGGTCTCCATGGCCGACGTCGCCCGCGCTGCTGGCGTTTCGCAGCAGACGGTTTCGCGCGTCGCCAACGGCTTGCCCAACGTTAACGAGCAGACGCGCCAGCGCGTGCAAGCCGCTATGCAAGAGCTCGGCTTTCGTCCGAGTTATGCCGGTCGCTCGCTGCGCGACGGCCGCTACCATTCGGTCGGTCTGTGCGTCAACGATGTCACCAAGTTTGGCAACCTCTCAATGATCGACGGCATCGCCAGCGCTGCTCGCGAGCATAATTGCGCCATCACGCTGGTCGAGATGTCCAAGACCGAGGAGTTCTCGCTTGCCGAGGCAACGCGTCGTATGGCTGCGCTGCCCGTGGACGGCATCATCATCGGCATGAGCCGTATGGCGCCCGATTTTGAGACGTTTGATCCACTGCCGGGCATTGGCACGGTCATCGTTACCATGTATGCGCATCCGCGCGTGACCACAGTCGATTCCGACCATTACGGCTGCTCGCTGTTGCTTATGGACCATCTGTTTGAGCTGGGGCACGAGCAGATTCGCTATATTGGCGGCCCGTCGTTCTCGGTCGACGAGCAATTTCGTCGCGCCGGTTGGCAGGATGCGCTCGAGCGTAAACACATCGAGCCGGCAGAGCCGCTCGAGGGCGACTGGTCTGCTAACAGCGGTTACGAGGCCGGCAGGTACCTGGCCGAGCATGACCGCGCCATGACGGCGATTTACGCGGCAAACGACCAGATGGCAAACGGCGCTATTGCAGCGCTGCGCGATAGCGGCTTGCGCGTGCCCGAGGACGTGAGCGTGGTGGGCGTCGACGATTCGCTCGATGATTTTGTCGCACACAACGAGCTCACGACCGTGCGATTCGATCTACATCAGCGCGGACGCGAGGTATTCGAGCATGCGGTTCCCGAGGCGGGTGCGGCGGACAAAACCGTTGCCATTCGTATTCCCGGACAACTCATCATTCGACATAGCACGGCGATACCGCGCGCATAGTTTGTGCTGATAAACGGCGATTTATCGCATTTCAATAACAATCGGTAAGGATGCCGGCAGATAGCTGTTGGGATGCAGCCGAGTGTTATGATAGACGGGTTCTTTTGTCTATCTAGGAGGCTTTGCCTGATGGAGATCACCAAGGATATCCGCTACGTTGGCGTCGACGATCACGACATTGACCTGTTCGAGGGCCAGTACGATGTGTCCGAGAACGGTATGGCATACAACAGCTACGTTATCTTGGGCGAAAAGATTGCTGTCGCCGATTCAGTCGACGGCGGTTTTGTCGACGAGTGGCTCGGTAACATCGAAGCCGTGCTCGACGGTCGCACGCCCGATTACCTGGTCGTTCACCATATGGAGCCCGATCACTCCGCCGGCATCGCCGCCTTTATGGAGCGCTATCCCCAGGCACAGATTGTGGCCAGCATGGGCGCCTTCCGCATGATGGTCAACTACTTTGGCACCGACTACCCCGAGCGCAAGATGGTCGTCAAAGAGGGCGACGTGCTCGATCTGGGCGGTCACAGCCTAACGTTTGTCGGCGCCCCCAACGTTCACTGGCCCGAGGTGATCTTCTCCTACGAGTCTACCGACAAGGTGCTCTTTAGTGCCGACGGCTTTGGCAAGTTTGGCGCTAACGACATCGAGGATCCCGAGGGTTGGGCTTGCGAGGCTCGCCGCTACTACTTTGGCATCGTTGGTAAGTTCGGCAAGTTCGTGCAGGCCGTGCTCAAGAAGGCCGCTGATCTGGACATCCAGATCATCTGCCCGCTCCACGGCCCCGTGCTGACCGAGAACCTGGGCTACTACCTCGACACCTACAACACCTGGTCGAGCTATCAGCCCGAGGACGAGGGCATCACCATTGCCTACGCGAGCGTCTACGGCCATCTGAAGGCTGCCGTTGAGGAGCTTGCATCTGCGCTTGAGGCTCGCGGCCAGAAGGTTTCCGTCTTTGACCTGGCTCGCGACGACATGGCCGAGGCCGTTGAGGACGCGTTCCGCTATGACCGTCTGGTGCTCGCCTCCATCACCTATCAGGGCGAGATCTTCCCGTTTATGAGCACCTTCATCCACACGCTCGCCGAGCATGCCTACCAGAACCGCACCGTGGCGCTCGTCGAGGCCGGTTCCTGGGCACCTGCCGCCGCTAAGGTTATGACCAAGGAGCTCGAGGGTATGAAAGACATCACGCTGACGCAGAATAAGGTGACCGTCCTGGGTTCGCTCAACGACGCCTCGCGCGCTCAGATCGAGGTTCTCGCCGACGAGCTGTCCAAGTAGCGACACATTCACTTCTGATGCTCAACCACCACAAAGGAGACCTTTGTGGTGGGTTTTGTTTAAGCGCCGGCGATGACGAGATTTGGGCGGGTGTCGTCGGCGATCTCGGCGATTGAGATGGCGACGGCGTGATCGGGGTCACGGTCCATTACGATGGCGTTGACGTCGGTCAGCTCGGCAAAGCGGTACATGCCACGTCCGTTGACCTTACTGGCGTCCATGAGGGCGACACTTTGACGAGCGGCACCGACCATAGCCGCTTTGGTCTCGGCCATCTGCGGAAAGTCGGTCGTAAAGCCGCAGCCGGGAACAAAAGCGCCAGGGCACATGACGGCAAGATCGGCGTGGACCATTTGGAGCGCCTGCATGGTAAGTGGGCCGTGCAGATAGCGATGGCCTTTGCGCAGTGCCCCGCCCAGCATGACGACATCGACTAAGGGCATGCTCTCGTCGATGTAATCGGCAATGGTAATGTCGGCCGTGATGACGGTGATGCCATCGCGCTGGTCGAGGAGCCGGACGAACTCGAGCGCTGTGGTGCCCGAGTCGACGAGCAGAGTGTCACCATTGCCGACGAGTTCAATGGCGCTTTGCGCGATGGCCTGCTTGGCGGCGACGTTGACATTGATGCGGCGATCCTGCGTGGAAACGGTCAGGCGTTTGTGGAGCGATACGGCACCGCCATGCGTGCGGCGCAGCTTGCCTGCTTCGGCGAGCGCGTCCAGGTCGGCTCGGGCGGTGACGGAGGACACGCCAAAGGTCTGGGCGATTTCTGCTACCTGCACCGAGGCATTATGATCGAGCATCTCCATGATGGCGGAACGACGCTCGTCGGCGAAAGCTCGGGTTGTTGCGTGGGCCATATCTGCTCCATCATCGTCTGAAATTTGCAGGAATTGTGTTGACTCTATTTTCGTTCATTTTCTTTTTGAGTAAGAAAATACCTTTCGATTACTTATCTTTTCTATAAAAGAAAGACGATCAAGGCTCAAAACTCAATATCGAACACGCGCGCTCGGGTTCGATCCCTTCCGTTTGCTTTTCAAAAATGAAGGTTGAACCTCGCGCGATGACAATATCTCGCACGTGCAAAGCCGCTGAATTTCATACAATGAGCGCAGCAAAACGCAAGGTAAAACGCCTTGTGAACAACTACGCCCGATGTCCAGATGCGGGCGAGGGAGAGGAGCAAACGCTCATGGCACTTGTTACCACCGAAAAGATGCTCAAGGACGCTCAGGCCGGCCACTACGCCGTCGGCGCGTTCAACGTCGAGAACCTCGAGTTTGTTATGGCCGTTCTGGCCGCTGCCGAGGAGACCAAGTCCCCCGTCATCATGCAGACCACCCCGGGCACCATCAAGACCGCTGGTCTGGACTACTTCTACGGCATGGTCAAGGCTGCCGCCGAGCGCGCTTCCGTGCCCGTCGCTCTGCACCTCGATCACGGCGATGGCTATGACCGCTGCATGCAGGCTTTCCGCACGGGCTACACCTCCGTTATGATTGACGGCTCGCACGAGTCCTTCGAGGACAACATCGCCCTGACCAAGTCCGTCGCCGATGCTGGCCGCGCCATGGGCGTGCCCGTCGAGGCTGAGCTCGGCAAGGTCGGCGGCAAGGAGGACGACGGTCCCGCGGTTGAGGGCGAGAGCCCCTACACCGATCCTGCCGAGGCCAAGGAGTTCGTCGAGCGCACTGGCTGCACCTCCCTCGCTATTGGCGTTGGCACCAGCCACGGCGTGTACACGAGCGATCCGCACATCGAGCAGTCCGTGGTCAAGGCCATCCGCGACGCCGTCGACGTGCCGCTGGTCCTGCACGGCACCTCCGGTGTGCCCGATGAGCAGGTTGCCGAGGCCGTGAAGAACGGCATCTGCAAGGTTAACTACGCTACCGAGCTGCGTCAGGCCTTCACCAAGGGCTTCATGGCCTACATGGCCGAGAACCCCGCCTGCTTCGATCCCAAGAAGCCGGCCAAGGAGGGCATGCGCGAGATCACCGAGCTGGTTAAGATCCGCATGACCAACCTCAACTCTGTGGGCAAGGCAGAGTAACAGCAAGGGTACTCCGACTCGCTACATATCCCGGGGAGGGACGGGGGCTTAGTTCCCCAATCGTCCTCGGGCATGCAAAAAGCCTCGCTGCGCACTTCGTGCGGCGAGGCTTTTTGCCCCCTGCGGAAAGATTGGGGAACTAAGCCCTCGTCCCTCCCAGGTTGACCTACTCGAGGTCGTCGCCCTTGTGGCGTTAGGGCGGAAAATAATAAGAAGCCTTCGCGCTGCGGAATGATTTTGGAAACTAAGTACGGGGACCCGCCCAAGCCGTTCTGCTCAATCGCCCTTGTGGTGTTGGGGCTGAAAGGGTGGGACGCGTGGGTTATTTGGTTGTTAGGGTTAGTAGGTCGTTGGGGGTTTTGAGGTTGTAGGTGGCGTTTGGGATGTCTTGGTGTGATCCCCATGCCGCTCTGGCAAAACTGACCCCTGCCGAAGTTGCGCATTGTTCGTCGTAGACGGTGTCGCCAACGTAGACGACGTTGCCAGGATTCGCGCCCGTACGCCGGAGATATTCGAGCATGGGTGCGGGTGCGGGTTTATGTTCGGTTGTGTCTTCGACAAGGATGATGTGCTCAAAATACTTATCGAAACCAAGGGGTGCAATTTCTTTTGTGTATTCGTCGCGCGCACGTGAGGAGACGATGCCAAGTTTGCAGCCGCTATCGGCGAGTGTTGCGATGACTTCAAGCAAACCTGGAAACACGCTGATGGTGCTTTTAAAGCTGGCGGCAACTTGGCACCAGCGATCCAACGTTGCCTGCGAGTAGATTCCAAGTTTCTCAAGGGCATCCTTGCCGGGTATGCCGAGGGCAAATTCAAGCTCGTGTCGGGGGAGCGTTTTGCCGGTCTCTTCTTGGACAATCTGGACAAGCGATGATAGAACGCTTTCTTCTGTATCTGCCAATGTCCCATCAACGTCAAATACGATATGGTCAAAGTGCTTCATATGATTGCTCCTCTCTGTTGTTTGCCTGCAAGTTTGATGCGGTGACAGAAGAAAGGCTAGCGGGATTTCTGCCTGGTGCTATCGAGATTCTGCCTCGCTGCTCGATAGCTCGAAGGAGTGCATCCCATTTGTTCTTTAAATACCTGGCCAAGATGGCTTGCTGTCGCAAAGCCGCATTGGCGCGCGACTGTCTGGACCGTTCGCGTGGTGTGTGTCAAAAGTTCGCAAGCACGGTTTACGCGGTATGCGCGCAGATATGCCGCCGGGGTCGTTCCTGCGCAAGCTTCGATAATGCGGTAACACTCTCTTTCGCTTACGCCGGCTGCAGATGCCATCTGGGGCACATCTATAGCGGCTGCATAGTTCGCGCGGATATAGTCCAGGATTGCCTTGAACTGTACGTCGCGGTTGGTCATCCAAGAGGCGTTGTCGGAGGAAAAGAGCGGTTCGGCCTTGGCGTAAATCTGAATCCAGAGCTCTGACAAGCTATTCCGAAGCGCCATCTCGTTCTGCGGCCGTTGAAGGTCGTGGTTAAAGGAACTCTTTAGCAAATCGATAAAGGGCATATCGTCGGGGTTGGTGGGCGACCATTTGAGCACATCGACGCCTCGACATTGCAGTAAAGGATTGATATAGCGCTTTTGAAGGCGTCCCGCGGGATCGCCGAGCATCGACGGCTGAAAGATATGCAACATTTGAATGGCTGGTGCCGAATTGGGTGATTGCAGCGTGCTGTGCAAAACGCCGCCGTTGATAAAGCCGGCGGACCCTTCCTCAAAGCGTACGTGCTCATGAGCCGCGCGCGTTCGATAGTCAATCGCTCCCTGCTCCATGTAGAAAAGCTCAACTTCGGAATGCCAGTGCCAGGGGACGGAATTGCCCGGATAGCGAGCGAATTCTGCGCGTTCGGCAATATAGGGCCAGTCATCGGCGGTCTCGGGAAACGCTTCCTCGCGTCCTCCGCGGTGCAATTCTATGTGATCCATGTTTCGCATGGCATCAGTATAAAGCGCGATGGGCTTAGATTGCTCTTGCCTGTTCGGGGAACGCCTTGTTTAGGGATGCTTGGAGCTTTTCGAACGATGCTCGCAAGTTGAGGTTCTGGTCGGTTGAGCGTTTTGCTTTTGTGGTGGGGGAGTCGAGGAGGCCATTTCTCTGTGTCGGGGGGAAGGAGAAAAGGTCTGCATGTGTTAGGGATGGCTGCTGTGTTGCGTCATTGGAAGAATGCATGCTTATGCGGCCTCCTCGATGTCCACCAAAAGGTTGCGCACAGGGTGTGCTGCTAGGTCCCGTGCGTTGGCAGTATTATGCAGCGGACCGTTCAAAGAAGCGCTAAAGAAAGGCTTAACCTGGTTTGGTGTTACGATGAAACCGCAGGTCAAGGCTATTGAGTAACACTCTTGAAAGGTTTTGGGCTTAAGGGCTTTCTAAGGTTTGTGACGTGGATGTGGCTCGCCTGTGTGGGGCGTGTGAATGCTCGCTGTTAGCGCTGCGGCTCTGCAGCCCGTACCTGCTCGATGACCTTTTCCATCGTGGCGTCGATGCGGTCTTTTTTGAGCTCGCATTCCCAGATGGTTATGGGTGTCCAGCCCATTTGAGTGAGTGCCGCCACGGCAGCGCGGTCGCGCTCGACGTTGCGACGGAACTTTGCCTCCCAAAAATCAACATTGCGCTTGGGCTGGCTCGGGTTGCACTTGGGGCAGCGGTGCCAAAAGCAGCCGTTGACGAAGATGGCGATCTTGCGGCCGGGGAAGGCGATGTCGGGCTTGCCGGGTACCTTCCATTCCAAACGATAGCCCGTAAGGCCCGCGGCCCGTAGGCGCTGACGTACGAGCAGCTCGGGCTTGGTGTTGGCGCGCTTGTTGCCCTTCATGGACTTTTTGATGGCGGCGCGCCGGCGGACCAGTTCGCGCTCGTCAGCGGAGAGGTCCGAGGTATCGATGCCGTCCAGCAGGCCGGGCTTGGGGCGCTTTTTGCTGCGGCGCTTAGGTTTGCGCCTGGGTTTGGCGGCTGTGTTGGGCGCGGCGTCATCGGCGGCGCTTGCCTCAAGCCGGTCTTCCTTCAGCTCAATCAGGGCATCAATGAGCCCCTTGTCGGCGGGCATCCACTCAACGGTGGCAAGCGAGGTGCGCGGAATCCAGCGGATATCGAGCTGGCGGTCGTGCTTCTGAGGCTCATCGGATTCATCGGCGAGCGAGCAGTAGTAGCACTCCATGGAGAGATGAAAATCGGGGTAGTCATACTCAACGGTGTAGAAATCACGTAGGTTGGTGACCTTTACCTGTAGCTCTTCCATAAGCTCGCGGCGCACAGCGTCTTCGGGTGTTTCGCCGCGCATGAGCTTGCCACCTGGGAACTCCCACAGTCCCTGCATGTCGCCGTAGCCGCGCTGCACGGCAAGCAGCTCGTCAGATCCATCCTTGCGAATGATCCCAGCGGCAACATGAACAGTCTTCAACAGGAGTCCTCTCTCCACATCAACACATGGCAGGCTACCCTTACCTTACACAACGGTAAGGCAAGCGTAAGCCATATCGATGGTAGCCGACTCGGCTCCTTGCGACTATAGATGCCGTAGACTAATCGCAAGAAAGGACTCGGTATGCAAACCACCCAAATGGCGACCCCGGTACTGGAGGTCGCGCATCTCGAAAAGGTATATGGAGCGCTGGGCAACGTGACCCGCGCGCTCAACGACGTCAACTTTACCGTCAACCGCGGCGAATTCGTCGGCATCATGGGAGCCTCGGGCTCGGGCAAGTCGACGTTGCTCAACTGCGTGTCGACCATCGATGCCGCCACGAGTGGCGCCATCCGCATCAACGGCCAGGATGTGACGCGCATGAAGCAGGCCAAGCTCTCGCAGTTCCGCCGCGAGGAGCTGGGCTTTATCTTCCAGGATTCCAACCTGCTCGATACGCTCACGGCACGCGAGAACATCGCCCTGCCGCTCACCATCGCCCGCGCAAACTCGGCAGAGATTTCGACCCGCGTGCAGGATGTGGCAGCGCGCCTGTCCATCAGCCAGGTGCTCGACAAGTATCCCTACCAGATGTCCGGTGGTCAGCAGCAGCGCGTTGCCGCGGCTCGCGCGCTCGTCACCGACCCCACTATGATTATGGCCGACGAGCCCACCGGCGCCCTCGACTCCAAAAGCGCTCGTCTGCTGCTCGAGAGCCTGGAGGCCCTTAACCGCCGCCTACGCGCCACCGTGCTCATGGTCACGCATGACAGCTTTGCCGCCAGCTACACGAGCCGTGTGCTGTTTATCCGCGACGGCAAGATTTTCACCGAGCTGCGCCGTGGCGACACCGACCGCCGAGAGTTCTTCGACCGCATTATGGAGGTCGTTGCCATGATGGGCGGTGAGGGCTCCGATGCTCTGTAAACTCGCTTGGGGCAACGTCCGCCGCGCCGGGCGCGACTACCTCGTCTACCTTTTGACGCTCACCCTGGGCGTCACGGTCTTCTATGCCTTTAACACCATCTCGATGCAGGTCGACATCGCCGGAATCGATGAAGAGGGCTTGGCACAGGTTATGGGCAGCATGCTCGGCTTCCTGACGTACTTTTTGGCCGGTGTCATGGCCTTTTTGATGGTGTACGCCAATAACTTCATCATGAAACGCCGCAAGAAGGAGTTTGGCCTGTACCAGGTGCTCGGCATGGGGCGCGGGCGCGTCGCCACGATCATGGCGCTCGAGACGGTGATCGTTTCGGTCGGCGCCTTTGTCGCCGGCATTGTGCTGGGCGTGGGGCTTTCCCAGCTCATGACGTTCTTTACGGCTTCACTCTTCAAGACGCAGATCGCCGATTTTCACTTCTTTTTCTCGGTGCATGCGTTCAACCTGACCCTTGCCTGCATGCTCGTAATGTTTGTGCTCACGCTACTGCTGAACCTTCGCGCCGTGCGTCGCACCAGGCTCATTGAGCTCATGGGTGCCGAGCGTCGCAACGAGAGCATCAAGACGCGCAACCCCTGGATCGCGATTGCCATCTTTGCCGTGGGCGTGGCGCTTGTGGGCGTGGCCTATTACCGTCTGCTACGTGATGGGTTCCCGCTGACTGCGACGGACAGCAAGCTGCAAGAGGCCATGAGCCAGTTTGGCATTACGACCGCTATGGTTACAGTGGGTACCTTTGCGCTGTTTTGGGGACTCTCGGGCATGCTCATCAAGCTGCTGCAGAGCCTGCGCAGCGTGTATTGGCGCGGTCTCAATATGTTTACCGTGCGCCAGCTTGCGGCCAAGGTCAACACGGTGTGCTTTTCGATGGGCGTCATCGCGATGATCCTGTTTTTGGCCATCACCTCGGTGACGTGCGGTATGTCTATTGCCAATGTGATGAACGAAAACCTGGAGCGCTATAACCCTGTTGACGTGTCTCAGACGTATGTCTATTACACGCCCGAAACGCTCGACTACTACAAGGAGTATGTCAATCCGTCTGAGGCCGATCGCATGGTGCTGGCCGATGTAACGGTCGATTTGTACGCTGCATGGCATGGCGAGCGCAAGTCGGCGGACAACAACGATGAGACAGGCAAGAAGGTCAATATCGCCGATGTTGCCGGTGAGCATGTGCAGATCGATTCGTATCTGAGTTACCCGCTTGGCGGCTCGGGCCCCTCGGTGGTGGCGGGTGAGATGTGCAAGGCCATGGGAGAAAAGCTTCCCAAGGCGCTCGAGGGAAGCAACGCCGATGCGATGGGTCTGTATGTGACGCCGGCGAGCCAGTACAACAAACTGCGCCAGATGATGGGCGAGGAGCCGGTGAGCATTGGCCGCGACCAGTATCTGCTCACGTGTGATATGGGCGGTGAGCTGGGCGACCTGTACACCAAGTATATGGCTGGCGGCCATGCCCTCACCTTGGGCGGGCATGAGCTCAAGCCCGCAACCGATAAGTCGGACGAGGACACGGCGGCCATCGCCAACTCGGCGATGGGCAGCAATCCCGGTACCGTGGTCGTAGCCGATGAGCTGCTGTCCCAGCTTAATCTGCAGCCGTATTCCAGTAATCTGCTCGTTAATTACAAACAGGGTATGGATACGACCGAGGCAGACGAGAGCATTAAATACACCTTGCTCGATAATCTGCTCGTTGACGGCAAGGAGCCGGGGTCGTGGGGAGTCTTCATCATGCGTTCCGAGATGTACACGCAAGCAGCGCAGATGAACGGCATGATTAGCTATCTGGCCATCTACATTGGCTTTGTACTGGTCGTTGCGTGCGCGGCAATCCTATCGATCCAGCAGCTCTCCAATGTGGCCGACGGCAGCCGCAGCTATCGTGTGCTGGCACAGATTGGCTGTGACGACCGCCAGATTCGCCATTCGGTGATGGCGCAGCAAGCGGTATTCTTCCTGTTCCCGCTGGCAGTGGGCCTGGCGCACTCCTTTGTGGCGCTCAAGGTGATCATCGAGCTGGTGAGCATATTCGGAGATATGAGCATCGCCGGCACCGTGGGCCTCACCTGCGCGATTTTCCTGGCGGCCTATGGTGGCTACTTCCTGGTAACGTACCTCATGAGCGCCGGCATGGTACAAGCTGCCATCGCCACCCGCTACAGCGAGTAACAAGCGGGCAAAACCGTCGCAAAATCAGAGCGAATAACCGCCGCGAAGGGAGTCCAGCTCCCTTCGCGGCGGTATTTTGCGTATCTAGAGCATCTCAGATGCAAGTGAGTAGGCTTTTTTGGATCTGCCGAGCACATCGCGGCAAGTGCTCAATAAAATCGCAGGTCAGGGCTGTGGCGTTTTGAGGTGTGCTCGGCATCCCGCCAAAAGCCTACTCACTTGGTTTTACTGCTAGAAAACCGCCGCGAGGGAAAGTAGCTCCCTCGCGGCGGTTTTTGGCGTTTGCCCAGATAAAACCTGCCAAAATAAACCTGTCCCTTTTTGGCAGGTTATCGCTTCCAAAAGTGGAGGATGAGCGTCGTGCGGTTTTGCTGTTCGGTTTTGACCAGGATGTTGTGGATGTGGGTCTTGACGGTGCCCACGGCAAGGAATAGCTCGTCAGCGATCTCTTGGTTCGATTTGCCCAGTACGACCAGACGCATAACTTCGGTCTCACGGTTGGAGAGCTTGTAGGCGTTGCGATAGAAGGGCATCTGCTCTTCGATGTGTCGATCAAGATCGCTGACGTTCTTTTCCTCGGGCGCCTCCTGCATGCGGATTGAAAGCACGTGGTAGGAGTAGATGATCAGCAGAATCGCAAAGTAGCAGGCAAAGACGTTTTCGCTAAAGTTGCGCTCGGACAGATATAGTTGCAGCCAAGAGGGCGCCAGACTCATGGGGACAATCAGAATGTTGTAGAAATCCTCGGCAACGATGCAACCGACCAGAATAGCGCCGATAATCAGGTGCTTTCGTTGGTTGTTAACGCGTGCCTTCAGCTCGACTTGTGTGCTCTTGCGTGCCGTCCAAAAGATATATAGCCCCACGAAAACAAGGAATACCTGACGCATCGTGTAGTAGAGCCATTGATGAATGGGGCCGTAGGGGACAGCGACGATAATCAGCAGCTCGCTCAGCAAGAACGTTGCGACGGGAATGACAAACTGCTTTTTTGAATGCTTGTCGAGCAAATCCATGGCAATGAGCCAAATAAAAGCCTGCGAAGCGGTCGCCACAAAGGTCCGCAACACAGGCATGGTAATTGAGTAATAGTCGCTGGCTGGAAAACTCTGGTTTTGCAGCGTGTATTCAAAAAAGAAAATCTCGGTCATCTCGATGGCATAGCAGATAAATACGCCGCTGCCATAGATAAAGAAGCGTCGACGGGACGAGGCATAGGCGGCAAGCGAGAGCACCGCCGTCACAATACAGATCACGAGTATCGCTAGGGTATAGAAGAACATCAGGGTGTTCATCTGTCACCGTCCCATCTCATTTATTCTATGGCCGAGTTCTGTATACCTTGTGGGATATAGACGTCTCAACCCTTCGTTTCATTGCGGATTAGGCGCCGAGATACAGCATAGCCGTATACCGTTCGCGGTTCTAGATGGTAAACCCCCTGTAAACTCTTGACCTGCGGGTTTATATTGGTTTAGAGGGGGTGTAACTCCGTGAACGGTCTTTAATCCCGAATAAACTAGGTAAAAATTGCATACGGGTGAATGATGGTCTTGTCAACACGAGGCGTGATGTTCGAGCGCCTCATAGTAATAGTCGGCAAGACCGGCGGAAAGGAAATCGACATGGCACTGCCTAAGGATTTCATCGACACCAACGACTTTACCAAAGAGCAGATCCTGGCTATCGAGGATCTTGGCCTAGCAATGAAGAAGGCCATCAAGGTTGACGGTTATTATCCGCACCTGCTCCGCAACAAGAGCCTTGGCATGATCTTCCAGCAGGTCTCCACCCGCACTCGTCTTTCCTTCGAGACCGCTATGACCGACCTCGGCGGCCATGCTCAGTTCTATGGCCCTGGCACCATCCAGCTCGGCGGTCACGAGTCCCTGGGCGACACCGCTCGCGTTATGGGCTCGCTGCTCGACATCATGATGGCTCGCGTTGACCGTCACAAGGACGTCGTCGGCCTCGCCGAGGGCTCCGCTGTGCCCGTCATCAACGGCATGTCCGAGTTCAACCATCCCACGCAGGAGATGGGCGACCTCATGACCATGCTCGAGAACCTCCCCGAGGGCAAGAAGATCGAGGACTGCACCCTGGCCTTCATCGGCGACGCCACCCAGGTCTGCGTCTCCCTCATGTTCATCGCCTCCAAGGTCGGCATGAAGTTTGTCCAGTTTGGACCTAAGGGCCACCAGATCCCCGACGGCGGCCTGCACGTTGGCACCGTCGAGGAGCGCGCCGAGTTCGGCAAGCAGATGATGGCCATCGCCGAGGAGAACTGCAAGGTCTCCGGCGGCTCTGTCGTCATCTCCGACGACATCGAGTGCATCAAGGGCGCCGACTTCATCTACACCGACGTGTGGTATGGCCTGTACGACGAGGAGGTCTCGGGCGAGAACTACATGGACGTGTTCTATCCCAAGTATCAGGTCACCATGGACATGATGAACTTTGCCGGCCCCAACTCCAAGTTCATGCACTGCCTGCCGGCCACCCGCAACGAGGAGGTCGTCGACGAAGTCATGGACGATCCCGAGCGCTCCCTGTGCTGGGTCGAGGCCGAGAACCGCAAGCACTCCATCCGTGCTCTCCTTGCCGCCCTGGGCAAGCGCACCCCGCTCAACGACGAGGGTGTCGAGTACTCCGCCAAGGCTGAGCTCCACGCCGCTCTCGAGGCTCTCGAGCAGCTCTAAGCCTCAAGGCTTCTAAAAGCACGTTTGCGGGCGGCGGATGCTCGTCTCCTGTCGCCCGCTCACCGAGGCCCAAGCAATTGCCTTAATACCTTAGGGCCTCGGATCTGTCCAAGACTGAGCGAAGGAGCTCATCATGAGCGACGGAAAGAAAAAGCTTTCCTTCTTGACGGTCATTTCGACCATCATCTGCGTCGTCTTCGTTTGCGAGGCCGCCGCTCCTGCTGCTGCCATTGGCAACCAGCAGTTCTTCTGGTGGATCTTCCTGATCCTGACCTTCCTGCTTCCCTACGGCATGGTTGTTGCCGAGCTCGGTACCACCTATGACGGCGAGGGCGGCATTTACGACTGGGTACGCGATGGCCTGGGCGACAAATGGGGCGCCCGCATCTCGTACTACTACTGGGTCAACTACCCGCTGTGGATCGCCTCGCTGGCTACCATGTTCCCCGACATTTTGGGCATGGTCTTTGGCGTCGAGTTCAACTTGATCGCCAAGATGGGTATCGATCTTGCCTTTGTGTGGATCGTCTACCTCATGGGCCGCTCCAAGGCGGCCGACTCCGAGTGGGTCCTTAACGGTGGCGCCATCATCAAGGTCGCCGTCGCCGTTATCGTTGGCGCTTTGGGCATTTGGTATGCCATGGAGAACGGTTTTGCGAACGACATGTCCGCTGCCACCTTCCTGCCCGAGCTTACCAACACCAACGCTCTCGGCTACCTGTCGATCATCATCTTTAACTTCATGGGCTTCGAGGTCATCTGCACCATGACCGACGACATGGCCGATCCCGCTCGCGATATCCCCAAGGCTATCATCGTCGGTGGCCTGTCCATCGCCGTGATCTACCTGTTCGCTGGCTTTGGCATCGGCGCTGCTGTGCCGGCCGATTCCATCGACCCCGACTATGGCATGATTGTCGCAGTCCAGACCATGGTGGGCGACTCCATGATCTTCAAGGTCATCTGCATCGCCTTCCTGATCACCCTGTTCGCCAACATGGCCGCCTGGTCCTTCGGCGTCAACTCCGTCGCCCGCTACGCTGCCGAGCACGGCAACATGCCCAAGGTCTTCGCCTCGATGATTTCGGATGATGACATGCCCAACGGCGCCAACCTGGTCAACGCCGTCGTTGCCTCCCTGGTGCTGTGCCTGCAGCTCGTTCCCATCGACGCCATCTCCAACGGCGTCTTCTGGATGCTCTTCGGCACCTCCGTCGTCTTCCTGCTGCTGACCTACATCCCGATGTTCCCGGCGTTCCTCAACCTTCGCAAGAACGACCCCGACCGCGAGCGCATCTTCACGTTCCCGTTTAAGGGTGCCATGATGAAGGTCATGCTGGCCATCCCTTGCATCGAGCTGATCCTGGCCATCGTTGCAACGCTGGTGCCGCTCTCCGCCGCCGAGATTGGCGACAAGCTCCCGATGATCGTTATCTTCATCGTGCTTCTGCTCATCGGCGAGGTTGTCCGCGTCGTCAGCGCCAAGGGCCGCGAGACCGAGTACAAGGGCCTCACTCCCGAGCTGGCAGCTCAGCGTCTCGCTGAGGAGGCCGCCGAGGCCGAGGAGAACTAGAGCACCCGGTTCTGGGGCTCCAACCCTCCTCGCGTACCAAAGTACGCTTCGTCGGGCTTGTCGCTCCCGACTCCAGGCACTCTAGCCTCTTCGGAGGCGTGCCCAAGCGACAGGTTTGCTAACCATTCCCCGGGGTGGGTGTGAGCGATAGCTCCGGTAACCACCGCCCACCCCAATCTCTCTTCCGTATCCTTCGTGCGTTTTGTCTCCGCGCACTTGGTTACGTCGTCGCTTGCCGGTGCGACTCCGTGAAAACCGGCGCCGGGCGCCCCGACCTTTGCCGGGGAACGGGCGCCTACCATCTCTTGGTTTTAGGCTGCGGGTAACCCGCCCGCAGCAAGCGATCGTTCGATTTGGAGGAAATCTTATGCGTACGATCACCGAGTCCGAGTCCACCCCCAAGGCCGACGGCTTCTTTATGCCCGCCGAGTTCGCTCCGCAGGATCGCGTGTGGATGGGCTGGCCCCACCGCACCGACACCTGGGCCCACGGCGCCAAGCCTGCTCAGAAGCAGTATGCCGCCATCGCCCGCGCCATCTCCGAGTTCACCCCGGTCTATATGTGCGCCAACCAGGTCGACTATGCCAACTGCAAGGCCGTCTTCGAGAACGACGAGAACGTCACCGTTATCGAGATGACCACCGACGACGCCTGGTTCCGCGACACCGCCGCCACCTACGTCATCAACGGCAAGGGCGAGAAGCGCGCCAACCACTGGCACTTCAACGCCTACGGCGGCCTCGTCGACGGCCTGTACTTCCCGTGGGACAAGGACGAGCAGATCGCCCTCAAGATGGCTGAGCTCTCCGGCTGCCGTCGCTATCGTCCCGACGACATGATCCTCGAGGGCGGCTCCATCACCGTCGACGGCGAGGGCACCCTTGTCGTGACCGACCAGTGCCTGCTTTCCCCGGGCCGCACCTGCTCTGCGGTTCTGGAGGAGGAAGAGGATCCCGAGTCCATCTGGCCCAAGTTCCACAAGAAGTTTGAGCCCTGGAGCGAGGAGCTTCGCGCCTACATGGACGAGCACCTCAAGGATTACCTGGGTGTCGAGAAGGTCATCTGGGTCAAGGAGGGCATCGACCCCGAGGAGACCAACGGTCATATCGACGACGTTGCCACGTTCATCGCTCCGGGCGTCATGGCCTGCATCTGGACCGACGATCCCGAGTATCCGTTCTACGAGCAGTGCCACGCTGCCTACGAGACCCTCTCCAACGCCGTTGACGCCAAGGGCCGCAAGATGAAGGTCTACAAGCTCTGCATGCCCGTGAACCCGCTGTTCATGGACCAGGCCTCCTGCGACACCATCGACGCCGACGAGAACGCCGAGCCGCGCGTCCCCGACGAGCCGCTGATCGCGTCCTACATGAACTACCTGGTCACCAACCACGGCGTCATCGTCCCGCAGTACGGCGACGAGAACGACCAGCTGGCCGTCGACACGCTCCAGAAGATCTATGACGAGGTCTGGGGCGAGGGCGTCTACAAGTGCGTCGGCGTCCAGTCCGAGCAGGTCGTCTTCGGTGGCGGCAACATCCACTGCATTACCCAGCAGGAGCCCTCGGCGTAACTCAGGCACGCCACCTTGGCGTTCACTCGTCGCTTACGTAGCGTCAGTACGCTACGCTCCTCGTTCGCGCCAATCTGGCGCACCTGAGCACGCCGAGTAAACGTCTGACTTTCCGAGCCGTGATGCTTCGGGAACCCAGCCGATCAATCGGACGGTCGGTGAATCGGACCATCTCGGGGCATTGATGGTCGGTTTATTCGATGTCTTGGTCGGCTGGGTTTTTCTTTGGGCACTCCGTTGCCTCCACTTCGGAGTGCCCGCCTCTTTGATTGAGTACGCGTCTGATCTGGGATTTATTGCGGGTTAGGCCAATTGTTCGCTTGAATTTCCCAGGTCAGACGCGTATTCAATTGCTGATAGTTTCCGGTTGCGAGCGCGACCGTTTTGATCGGAGTATCTATGTACCAGCGTATCGTTATCTACACGCGCCTGTTCCGCGAGCGTTGGTCCAACAATTGCATCCTCTCTTCTCTTTGGGATGGCACCTGCACCGGTGACGCGGCCTGCAACCCTACCTTGGGCTGCGCCTTCGGTACAGATGCCATCCTTTTTGCTGTAGGGGGAGCGTGCCGTGGCAGGTAAAAAGTTCTCCCTGTTCGAGGTCATCCTCTCGGTTATCTGCGTTGTCTTTACCATCGAGGCGGCCGCTCCGGCATCTGCCATGGGTAACGTGCAGTTCTTCTGGTGGATCTTCCTCATCATTACGTTTTTGCTTCCCTATGGCCTGGTGGTGGCCGAGCTCGGTACGGCGTTCGATTCCGAGGGCGGTCTGTACGATTGGGTTCGCCTGGGCTTGGGCGACCGTTGGGGCGCTCGCTGCTCCTGGTGCTATTGGGTCAACTTTCCACTGTGGGTGGCAAGTATCGCCTGCATGTTCCCCAGTGTCATCAATGCGGTATGGGGCATCGAATTTTCGCTTGGGGTCCGAATTGCCATCGAGCTTGCCTTTGTGTGGGGCGTCACGGTCATGGCAATGCAGCCGGTGGCCGAGGCCGATTGGGTCATGGATGGCGGCGCCGTCATCAAGGTGCTCATTACCGCCGTGGTGGGAATCGTCGGTATCTGGTTTGCCTGCAATAACGGCTTTGCCAACGATATGTCGTTTAAGACCTTTGTCCCCGATCTGGGAGACACTAACTCACTGACGTATCTTTCAATCATCCTATTCAACTTTATGGGCTTTGAGGTGGTCGCGACCTTTGCCAGCACGATGAAGAACCCATCGCGCGATATCCCCAAGGCGGTTATCGCCGGTGGCGTTGCCATCGCGGCGATCTACATTATCTGTGGCGTCGGTATTGGAGCCGCGGTTCCCACCGAGCAGCTTTCACTCGATTCGGGCATTGTGGACGCGGTTGCCGCCATGGTGGGGCGCGCTCACCCGCTGACGATGGTCGTGGGCGTGGCCTTTTTGGTGACGCTGTTCGCCAACATGATCTGCTGGAGTTTTGGCGTCAACAACGTGGCGAGCTATGCCGCGCGCCACGGCAACATGCCGCGCCCCTTTGCGCTGGTGTCCAAGAAGACCGGCATGCCCAACGGCTCAGCACTCATTAACGGTTGTTTTGCCAGCTTGGTGCTGCTACTTCAGATTCCGCTGGGCGAAGGTTCCGACGTCTTTTGGGTTTTCTTCTCGATGAACGTCGTCTTTCTGCTCATGAGCTATATCCCGATGTTCCCGGCGTTTTGGCGTCTGCGTAAATACGACGGTCGCCCGCGTGTGTTCCGCGCGCCCTTCGAGGGCAAGGTGCTTGCGGTAGCGCTTGCGGTGCCGGTGGTAGAGCTCGTGCTTTCGATTGTTGCGACAATCGTGCCGCTTAACAGCTCGCCCGCCGAGATGTCAAAGTTGCCGATCCTCATGGGTGTGGTGATCGGCGTGTTGCTGGGCGAGGTTTCGCGCCTCATATCGCGCCGCGGCCGCAGCATCGACAATCCCGGCGTTGGCGCAAGGGGGACAGGTCGCTTTGCACCAAAACAGTAGCGCCGCGAGTTGTGCGGCGCTAGTTGCATCTTGGATTACTGCTCACGCTGCTCGGGATCAGATGCGAGCTTGGGTGCAAAGTAGGGGACGTGGCCCAGGTAGGGGCAGCTGTCCGAACGCGCCTCAACGGCGCAGGGGACATCGTCGTAGGTCATGGAAGAACCGAGTCGGGTGATGGCCTTGGCGGCGGGCGCGACGAGCATCTTGAGCGGAGCGATCGGTGTCATGGCATCTCCTTTCATCGGTGAGACACAGCTTGTTTATCTAAACGATACAGTACGTTTAATCGGTGAGTCTAATCTTGCGGCAAAGAATCTGTCAACATCCTCACAGCATCTAGACAGGGGAGGCGGGCATGAGTTTCGCGTTCTATATCTACACCACGATTATCATGGGTGTGGCTCTGGTGACCAGTGCCGTGGCATTGGTGGTTTGGCTCATGACGCGCCGTCGCGACAGCCTCGTGGCCGCGGCGGGTTTTTTGCTCTATATGCTCGATATGTCGGTCATCTTTTTTGACGAGTACAATCGGCTCAAATACGACTACGCCGTTACCTTTAGCGAGCCGCTGCAGCACCCCTTGCTGCGCTGCGTGCTTGGTATTGCCATCTATGCCTGCGTGGTGCTATGGATGTTTGCGCGCTTGCGCAAAAGGCCGACGTCGCGCATGCTCGGACTTGCTATCGTGCCGTTTTCAATCTTGCAATTGCTGCTGGTGCCTCGCAGCGGTGCTGCCGGAGAGATGCAGCAGTATCTCTTTTGGCTCACGCGTGACCTGGGCAATGTAGGATGTCTTGCCTATGCCGCCTGGCATTACCGGCACAGGGCCACGCGTGTTGAGAAACTCGACCTCGACCGCTCAAAGCTCTTTTGGAAGGTGGCACTCGTTCTTGCGTTTTGCGTAATCGCCGAGGACACCTACATGATTTTGCTCTGCCGCCCCGACTCTCAAAACCCCGTCATCAGCCTCTTTTTGTGGTATCTGTCCGAGCGCAATATCTCCGAAAACGTGCTGCTCGTGGTATGTGCGGTCCAACTCTTTTGCCAGTTTAGCCATATCCTGCGTGTGTATGCCCGTCATCCGCGTGCCGATGAGGACGTGGCGGCCCAGAGCGCAAGCTCTGGGGACGACCTCGCATCGCGTGTGGTGATCTATGCCGATGCCCACAAGCTGTCGCGACGTGAGCAGGAAGTGCTCACGCTGGTGCTGAAGGGCAACGACGCCCAAAACATCGCCAGCGAGTTGGTCATCAGCCCTGGCACGGTCAAGGCACACTTGCATCGCATCTACGTTAAAAGCGGCGTCTCCAACCGAGATGACCTCATAGATGCCTTTTGGCGTTCCTAGTCCTATTCTTTCTTGCATGCGGGTCTTGCCGTGTGGGCGGGCACGCCGTTGGGCGTAATGACGCGGTAATAATCTCAGACAATAAACCTGCAGGTAAAGCGTGTAAACCTGCTTAAACTGACCGTTTGCGGTCCCTGGCCTTGGCACGGATTTGCCCCTGTGTATCAATGGGTGTAGCGCGAAGCCGCGGACGTGGGACAGACGTCCGAGCACGGCTTGTAGGCACGCGCCGATGCGGGAGCGCTACGCTCCCAACCGAGTGCCCACGCGGGCGGTGCGTCCGCGTTGCAACCAAAGATGCCTGAGGAGGCTCACATGGACAAGGCTGATGTAGTTATCAAGAGCAACGCCGTCTTTACCGGCGATGGGCTCGAGCCGTTTAAGGGCGGCGTTGCCGTGCGCGGTGATAAGATTGTTGCCTGCGGTGACGATGCTCACCTGGCACCGTTTATCGGTCCCGATACCGAGGTACGCGACTTTGGCGACCAGCTCGTCATGCCCGGCCTGATCGACTCGCACACGCATTTTGCCCAGGGCGCGTTTATGACCGACCCCGATTTTGCCGTCAACCTCATTGACTGCACCAGTTTTGAGATGGCGATGGAACGTGTCGTGGCGTTTGCGGCCGACCATCCCGATAACGAGTGGATTCTGGGCTGCCAGATTATCCAGTTCCAGTGGGATGTCCCCGAGATGCCCACGGCCGCGATGATCGATGAGTACATCTCCGACCGCCCGGTCTTTCTGCAGCAGGTTGACTTGCATACCTTTAGCGCCAATACCTGCGCCATCAACAAGGTGGGAGTAACTTCGCAGACGCCCGATCCCGCAGGCGGCAAGATCCTTAAGGATGCCGAGGGCAATCTGACGGGCGTGTTTTCCAACAACGCCGGCGCCTTCTTTATGGACGAGGTCTACGACCCAGCGCCCGAGGTTGTTGACGCGTCGTTTGCAAAAACCGCCCGGCGCGCCAATGCCCTGGGAATCACTACGGTCGGCATGGTCAATCCTACGTTTGTGAGCATGGAAAACCCGTATGCGGTGTTGGCAGGTCTTAATGCCAAGGGCGACTTGCCGCTGCGCGTGTTCCTGTACACCGACCTGTTCGAAAACGAGTCCTTGACGCTCGAGCAGATCAAGGAGAAATACGCCTTCCCGGGTACGCAGGTGGAGTGGCACGGCTTTAAGCAGTTCCTTGATGGTGTGTGCTCCGACCATACCGCCTGGATGCTTGAACCCTATAGCAACGCACCCGACACCTGTGGTGAGCCCGCGGAGGAGCCGGAGCGCATCCGTGCTGCCATCCTGAGGGCGCAGGAATGGGGCGTTGACACGCGCATCCATGCAATCGGCGATCGCTCGGTGCGTTTTGTGCTCGATTGCTTTGAGGAGGGCGAGCGCTTGCATGGCAAGCGGGATTGTCGCCACTCCATGGAGCACAACGAGACGGTTCAACCCGAGGATATGCCGCGTTATGCCGAGCTCGGCGTCTGCCCCGGCATGCAGCCGTGGCACATGCTGCTCGATATGCCCGATCTCGCCAAGGACGATGCCGTGGGTCCCGAGCGTGCCGCGCTTTCGTGGCCCCTGCATAGCCTGCTTGCCAGCGGAGCCGTGGTGCACCTGGGCAGTGACTTCCCCGTTGTGGGCTTGGAGCCCATGGAGGAGGTGTACGGCGCGGTCTTCCGCATGCTCGAGGACGGCTCCAACCCTGAGGGCTGGTTCCCCCAGGAGCGCATTACCATGGCCGAGGCTCTGCGCGCCTACACCTATGGCAGCGCCTACGCCATGCATGCCGAGGACCGCATCGGCACGCTCGCGTGCGGCAAGCAGGCAGATATCTGCGTGTTCGACCGCAACCTCTTTGATTGCGAGCCGGCCGAGGTGCTCGAGGCTACCGCAGCCCTCACGATGATCGCCGGCAAGGTGGTCTTTGAGGCATAGCGCCATCGTTTGATTGGGCGGCTTGGTGCCAGTTGTCAGCCGCCTGACATCCATTCAGCACTACTCTCTCAAAGAAAGGGGAGAACAATGGCAGAAGAAGCAACCGTTGCCGTGGAGGAGGAGCGCGAGCTCGCCTCCCAACCGATTCCCGGTCTGGTGCGTAAGTACACCATCGTCACCGGCCAGGGCATGCTCGCCCAGATCATCATGGTGGTCCTTGAGGGCCTCGTGATGGGTTGGGGCCTGGGTGCCCACGGCCTGGCCTGTGTCTCGATCATTATGTCGGTCGAGTACATCAACCTGGCCTTTGGCAACCTATTTGGCACCGGCGTACCCGCCGTGGTTGGTAACCTTTTGGGTGCCGGCGACATCAAGGGCGCAAGCAAGGCTTTTAGCCAGGGCTTTTGGCTCACCACGATCGTGAGTGTGCTGCTAGCTGTGGTGATGGCCGTGTTTACCGAGCCCATCTGTGCATTTTTTGGCGCCACGCCCGACATCATGGTCGATACCGTTGCCGGCGTGCGCACCTTCGCCGTGCTGCTGCCGCTCACGGTCATTGGCCAGATGATCACCGCTGTGATGCGCGTGGACGAGAAAGTTCAGATTCAGGCCAACCTCATGACCGTTTCGGCCATCGTTGCCATCTGTTGGCTCGCGCTTTCCACGTTTGTGCTCAAGTTTGGCGTTATGGGCGCCGGCGTGTACTACGGGCTTTCCATCGGTATCTGGGCCATCGGTATCTTCTGGTTCATCGGGGGCAAAAAGTCCCAGCTCCAGATTAGCCCGGCCGACCTCAAGCTCGACCTCGCCGTCTGCGGCCAGATCCTCAAGATTGGCTTCCCGTTCTTCCTGGTCCAGGGCGCGACCTTTATCTTTAACACCGTTGCCAACTCGCTTTTGGGCTCGCTCGGCGGCGACATGGGCTCGCTCTACATCGCAGCCTTTGGCGTGATCAACGGCTACATCCTCTACATCACCATGATGGTTGCCCAGTGCTTCTCCTATGGCCTGCAGCCCATCGCTGCCTTCAACGCCGGCGCAAAGGCTTGGGCGCGCCTTAAGGAGACGCTCTCCTGCACGCTTAAGTACCAGGTTGTGACGCTGGCGCTGGTCACCGTCGCGCTCTGGCTTGCCGCCACTCCGGTGTGCGCCTTCTTTGCCGGCAGCGATCCTGCGCTCGTTGAGGTTGCCGCCAACGCCACGCGTACCGTCATCCTGGCTGTTGCCCTGGGCTATCTTGCCATGACCATGTCGATATATTTCCAGGCGGTCGAGAAGGTTGGTGTCGCCACGTTTACCGGCCTGCTTCGCTATGTGATCTGCTCAGTGCCGCTTATGTACCTCCTCGGCAACATGATGGGTGTCGAGGGCGTGTGGATCGCCCTGGTGGTGGCCGATGCCATTACCGGCATCATCTCCATTGCGCTCGCCGCGCACGAGTCCAAGCGCCTTGCCACGCTCTAGGCTCGGACATGGCTGGCGTACGATAGTCGAACAAGTTAACTCGCCTGCAAGCCACCACAATGGGGACAGCCCCCATTGTGGTGGCTTTTGTTATTTAGGGTCTGAGATTTCGGCTCTATAAATAATGCTTTTGAACGGGGCTACTATAAGATTGTGGTAAACGCTACTATAAGATTATGGCGAATGAAACTATTCGATTATGGTAACAGCGTAATAAGGGGCGTTGATATGGCTGAGTTCATTAACAGGGATTTGCATGAGTTGCTCATTCGCATGGCAGGCTGGTTTCCTGTTGTGTCGTTGACAGGGCCTAGGCAGAGCGGTAAGTCTACGCTGGTTCGGCATGCTTTTCCCGACTATTCCTACGTCACGCTTGAGGACCCTCAAACGAGGCGCGCGGCCTTGGAGGATCCGGTGAGTTTTATCCGCAACCGAAAGGGCGGACTCATCATCGATGAGGCGCAATACGCGCCGGATTTGTTTTCAATGATCCAGGTTGTTTCGGATGAGCGGGGAGACGCCGGTCAATACATCCTTACAGGCTCGCAAAACTTTTTGATGATGAAAAGCATCGGGCAGTCTCTTGCCGGGCGAGTCGGGATCTTGAAATTGCTGCCATTATCGTTTCGAGAAGCGGAGAGGGGCCAGCAGGGGCAGCTGGAAGTGGATTTGTTCGCGCTTGAAGGGGGATACCCTCGCCTGCGTTCCGCCGGAATGCCGTCCTCGGTTTATTTCCCCAGCTATATCGATACCTATGTTGAGCGCGATGTTGTGGGCCTGCTTGATGTGCGCAATAAGGCGGAGTTTCATAAGTTTCTGTCCATAATTGCTCAGAGCGTCGGTGCCCTCATCAATATATCCTCGCTTTCTCGAGATACGGGCGTGAACGTATCGACCATTAAAAGTTGGTTGTCCATCCTGGAGCAGAGCTACCTGACGTTTTCGCTGCAGCCCTATTATGCAAATGCCAAGAAGCGTCTAACTAAAACGCCCAAGCTCTATTTTTACGACACGGGGCTGCTCTGCTACTTGCTCAAAATTGGATCACTGGAGCAACTATTGGAGAGCCCTTATCTGGGGGCCGTTTTCGAAAACCTCATCGTTTCCGAAACGGCGAAGAGCCATCTCAACGTGGGCGAGAATCCCGAGCTGTATTTCTATAGGGACGACAGCAAGCGTGAAATCGATTTGCTCGACTGTACAAACTCAGGGAGTCCCAAGGCTATCGAAATAAAATCATCCAGAACGTATCACGATAAGTACGCCCGTCACCTACAGACTGTATGCGATGAGATCGACATTGCAAAAGATGCGCGCTATGTTGTGGCCCGCGTGGACTCAACGTATGAGTCGAAAGACTGTAGTGTGGTTTCGGCGCGTGATTGGCTTTTACGATAACAAGCTCGGCGTAATTAATAACCGCCGCGAAGGGAACCGGCCCCTTTTGCGGCGGTTTTTTGCCTATCTGGTGCGTCTTAGATGCAAGTGAGTAGACTTATTTGGATATGCCGAGCACATCGCGACAAATGCTCAATAAAACCGCAGGTCAGAGCTACGGCATTTTGGGACGTGCTTGGCCTCCTGCAAAAAGCCCACTCACTTGGTTTTTTCTGTTAGAAGACCGCCGCGAGGGAAGGCAGCTCCCTCGCGGCGGCTGACATTTGCCCAGATAAAACCTACCAAAATAAACCTGTCTACTCTTTGAGCCAGAGCCGACACTAATTCAAATGGCGAAATCAAAGGGTGCTCTCCGTATGGAGGGCGCCCTTTTTATCGCGGGATGTTTTGCGTGGCAGTCATGAGGCCCAGGCGGTTGCTGACGCCGAGCTTGCGATAGATGGCGTTGACGTGCTTCTTGACGGTTGACTCGCTAATGAATAGCTCGTTTGCCATTTGTTTGTTCGTTTTGCCGTCGAGCATGAGCCGCATGACTTCGGCTTCGCGCGGTTGGATATTGTGTTCTGTAATGAAAGCATTCAGCTGGTTTGTGTCTTCGGTCTGGGTGAGTTTAATGCCCCGAGGATAGAGGTTGGCGAGCGCGAGGCTCGCGTGCCGAGCGACTTCGAGCAGGATTGCGAGCTCGGTGTCGGTGAAGTCTCCGGCTGTGCGTTCGCGAAACAGGGTGATGCTTCCTAGCGGGCTGTCGTTGTGCGCGAGCGTGGCCGTACAGCCAAAGTAGACGCCCTGCGGTTCCATCCATTTGCGATAGATGGGCGTGGCATCGCGTCGCTCGACGTCGACGAGGTCGAGGTCGCGGTAGACGCCGACCTTATGTAAGTCAAAACTCCATGTTGTATAGTCCATCGCGGCGTAGCGGTTGTAGTAGTCGCTCAGCGCGCGGTCGTCCATTCCGCTGCTTGCGGGGTGGACGTAGCGTGGGGCATCACTGCCCGCCGCCTCGATCAGGTCGAACATGGCGATCCGATGGGGCACGAGCCCTGTTGTTCCCTCGAGGGTCTCCTTTTGCAGCTTATCGACACCGTGTGATGCGTGGATTGCAAGCGCGAGCTCGTTGAGAGCAGTCCAGGTCGTACTGTCCAACTCAATAGTCTGCTGTTTATTGCATGGGGGCATAGGGCGTCCTTTCCATTGTGGAACCCAGTATGTCACGTTCTCGGCCTGAATAGAACTTTAGGTCAGCGAATGGTATACCGTCGGTCGCTGAAAGGGGCTCGAGGGACCATTGAGAACATCTCGGTGCGGCCGCATCATGGTCTCGTCAAGCAAAAGCACCGAGATTTAGGAGCTTGAAATGAAGACCATCTACGAGAGTGAGTCCACACCTAAGAAGGACGGGTTCTATATGCCCGGCGAGTATGAGGAGCAGGAGCGTACCTGGATTCTGTGGCCGCACCGCTCCGACGTGTGGCGCTGCGGCGCCAAGCCGGCGCAGAAGGTCTTCACCGAGATCATCAAGACCATTGCACGTTTTCAGCCCATCGCTGTGGGCGCCAACACCGAAGACTTCCCCGCGGTGTGTGAGATCTTCGACGGCGTTGAGAACGTGCGCGTGATTCATATGGAGTACAACGACTCCTGGATCCGCGACCCCGGCCCGGCGTTTCTTGTCAACGACAAGGGCGACGTGGCACTCTCGCACTTCCACTTTAATGCTTACGGCGGTTTCATTGACGGCCTGTATTTCCCGTGGGACAAGGACGCTTCCATTGGCCTGCAGGTGGCACAGCTCGAGCAGGTTAACCGCTATCGTCCCGAGGATTATATCCTCGAGGGTGGTTCGTTTAACTGTGATGGTCAAGGCACCGTCGTGACCACCGAGATGTGTCTGCTCAACGAGGACCGCAACCCCCAGTACACCAAGGAGCAGATCGAGGAGAAGCTTGCCGAGTACCTGGGCATCGAGAAGGTCATTTGGATCAAGGATGGCATCGACCCGTTTGAGACCAACGGGCACGTGGACGACGTCGCATGCTTTAGTGCGCCCGGCGAGGTCTGCTGCATGTGGACCGATGATCCCAACCATAAGTTCTACAAGGAGTGCCAAGAGGCGTATAAGACGCTTTCCGAGACGACGGATGCCCGTGGCCGCAAGCTCAAGATCCACAAGGTGATTATGCCTGCGACCTCGGTATATATGACCGAGGAGGAAGCCAGCACGATTGACCCCGTCGAGGGCGTGCTGCCGCGTACCCCCGAGGATGCTTTCGAGCCGAGCTACCTCAACTTCCTGCCCATCAACGGCGCAGTGCTTGTACCGCAGTTCGGCGATCCCAATGACGCCCAGGCGCTCAAGGATATCCAGGCTGCTTATCCGGACCGTGAAGTCATCGGTATCATGACTCGCGAGGTTATCTACGGCGGCGGCAACATCCACTGCATCACCCAGCAGCAGCCCAAGGCGCGCTGTAAATAGCAGTTCCATGGTGAACAGTGCTTGATTGTCCGCACGCGAAAGTCCGCCGACTTCAATGGTCGGCGGACTTTTTGTGTGGTGGTTTCAGCTGAACGGCGGGCCGTGCGGCTTGGGTGTGCGGGCACACAATCTGGGGAAACCAAACAGATTGGGGCCTTATATGATCGACTCGAAGGGAAACGTGCGACCCGAGGGCATGTTTAACAGGGCGTACCTGGCCCCCGAAGCCCAGCGCGCATACGATACGCTGCTCGAGTGCGTGCTCAACGGGCAGAAGGGTTGCGAGGCTTCGGCGCATGCGGGCATGGATACCATCAAGGCGCTCGTATAGCTTTACGCTTTCGGATGTGACACATAGGACTGCGTGCGCCGCTCCCGGCTATATTGCCCCCGAGGTGCTTCAACTCATGGAGATAGCCGGCATCAGCGATTTCGAGAGCTTGGCAGCGTCCACGAATGCCCCCGTGTTTACGCCACAGACGGATGACTTTGGACTCGCGGTCCATATCTTTAAGATGCTTAACCGCGGAATACACCCATACGCTTCTGGTGAGCTGGACTTGGACATATTTGACCTGGACGACGATGACATTCCGCCTGCACCATTGATAAACAGCTGCGTGTGTAATGGGCACAGCCCGTTTGTGGGGACGTTGGTCGGATACGTTGTCCCAAAGTACGCTCTTGAGCTCGATGATTTTAGCGGCACTATGGGCGAGGCACTCCGTCGATCGCTGTATGGCAGGGCGGAGGAGCGTCTTGACGCACGCACATGGGCGCGCCTGCTCGACCGCTATCTATCCGAGACAGTTGTGTGCAAGCGTGGCCATCTCCACCACTCGTTACAGCACGAATGCCCTTGCTGCCGAGGAGAGCGCGCCTTGTTGACTCGTCTTGGTTGATGGTTTGGGCCGTCTTGTAGAAAGCCCGTGAGGCGACATGCAAGTTAATCCTGCGTGTCGCCTCCGTACATATAGACGATAAATCCGTCGCCGGTGTCCTGGCTGTGATCCTCCAAGATGCGCTTCATGTTGAGGTGCTCGTAGAACTGCCAGTCGGAGTTGCAGTCGCTCATCAGGAAGAATTTGGTGCACCCGGCTTTGGCGAGTTCGGCGCGCGCAAGGTCGATGAGCGCACGGCCGAGCCCCTTGCCCTGCCATTCGGGCACGATGATGATCAGGTTGAGCTGGCCCTGGGCATATTCGTTGCCCGTGGCGGCAAAGCGGTCGGCTGTTGCCTTCTCGCGGCTATCGCCAAAGAGCGAGCCTTCGAGCTTGGCATCGGCGGTCTTTGCCATCTCGGTTGCCTGGACGAACATCTCGTTGTAGCAGGGCTCCCACGTGGGATTGGTGCGTGGTTTGCCGTCTTCGAAGATACCGATGCAGCAAGCGGCGATGATGCGGCCTTCAGCTTCGGCAACGAGCGCGATGGGGGAGCGCTGCAGCTGCATGGCGATGTTAAAGCGCGCACAGAAATCGGCGGCTTCGACGTCGCCTCGGTTGCGCAGCGTGTTGCACCACAGCTGGTTGTAGATGGCGGCGATGCCGGCCAGGTCATCGAGCGTGGCGGCACGCAGAGTTACGTTGTCAAGGCTCATGGGGGCTCCTTCCAAGTTGGGTCAGGCCACCCCTGAGTGTGACATGGACGCAGGACGGCCGCATCGACCATTCGGCAGGCGAGCCTCGAATCCTCGGGGACGGAGGGTCCTAAGAAGGAATGAGGGCGGATTTTCGGACACTTGCTCGATGAGAGTGGATAATCTCCCACTTTTAGCGCTGGTATAGGCCAAAAACGGGAGATTATCCACTCTCATTCTGGATAGTCGTTGGGGACGTTCTTAAACGACCAGTCATTAAAGAACGTCCCCAATGACTACCCCAAGGAACATCCCAGACTGCCGGCAGAGACGATATGAGCAGGACATAAAAACATTGAGAGCCCCTGCTGCATGAAGGACCGCGGATTAGGCCGACAATGGTGAGTGTCTAATTCAGCCGCGGCGGCCACGCCGCATTCATGGAAGGGGCTCCCATGCTCGATACTACCACCTTCGTCGGCCTCGACGTCCACGCCCGCTCGATAAAGGCCGTCTCCCTCGACGTCATGACCGGGGAGGTGCGCGCCGCGACCTTCGGCTACGACGCCGGCGCCGTCGCGGAGTGGGTACGCTCCGTGGACCCCGGGGCCAGGTGCGTGTACGAGTCCGGGGTCACGGGCTTCGACCTGCAGAAGAGGCTCTCCGGCCTGGGGGTCGACTGCGTGGTCGGCGCCGTCTCGAAGATGATCAAGCCCAGCGCGGACAGGCGCAGGAAGAACGACCGCAACGACGCCGAGTTCCTCGCCCGCATGCTGTCGGTCGGCAACGTGGTCGAGGTGTGGGTCCCCGACGACGAGTGCGAGGCCGCCCGCGACCTGACCAGGGCGCTCGAGGACGCGAGGGACGACCTCTCGCGCTCGAAGCAGCGGCTCTCCAAGTTCCTGCTAAGGCACGGGCTCGTCTTCGACGAGAGGACGCCCACCGGCCGCAGGAAGGGCAACTGGACCCGGGCGCACTGGTCCTGGATCGAGTCGATAAGGTTCGCGGAGGGGGCCGACGAGGAGGTGCTCGCCTACTACGTCGACGCGGTCAGGCGGGCTGCGGAGGAGAAGGCGAGGCTCGAGGGGCTCGTCGAGGCCGAGGCCCGCAAGCCCAGGTGGCGGAAGAGGGTCGACTCCCTGCGCTGCCTCAAGGGCGTCGACACCGCTTCCGCCGCCGACCTCGTGTTCGAGGCCGGCGAGTTCTCCAGGTTCAGGAACGCCCGCTCGTTCGCCGCGTGGGTCGGCCTGACGCCCTCCGAGCACTCCAGCGGGGAGAGCGACCGCAGGGGCGCGATCACCAAGGCCGGCAACAAGCACCTGAGGAAGACGCTGGTCGAGGCCGCGTGGCACTACCTGACGTGCTCGGGGCGGCCGAAGGACCTCGCCAAGGGCCAGGCCCCGGACCGGGGCGCCCGGAGGCATGCCGCCAAGGGCGTGCGGAGGCTGGTCGAGAGGCGGGAGGCGCTGCTCGCGCGCGGGGTCCACGGCAACAAGGCGAACGTGGCCACGGCGCGCGAGCTCGCCTGCTGGGTGTGGGCGGTCGGCCTCATGGCCGAGGAGGCGTAGGGGGGGCGGTCCCCCGCACATAAGCCAGTCACCCCGGAAGCGGTTCGATCCGAAGCCGTTGAGGCGAACCTCAGGTCCCTTTTCTGCGAGCGCCCAGGGCGCCACACGCGTGCACAGACTGCCGGTTCGACGTAGAAGCCTCAGCCGTAGCAACGGATTGCCCAGCGAGAGATCGCCACGGGCGGATATTAAACTGCAAAGACGAGCGTCGGTAAGACACGCCGAGGTCGCCGCGGACGGGTTGATATAGGGAGTGAACTGCGTCCCGAATCTTGGCCTTCTTTATTAGAAGCGA
>NZ_QRLS01000014.1:0-49359 GCF_003472325.1 Collinsella sp. AM12-1 | reverse complement strand
TGAAAGGCAGATTGCCGCTCTGGCGGGTTTGCAGCGTCAACCGGTTACGCGGTTTGGTAAAACCGCGTAACTAAACCAACTTAAAGCCCTTGCGCTTGCCCACGGAGAGGGTGTCGCCCAGTTTGAGGGCGCTCGGATCGATGTTGTAGCTCTTGGGAGCCACAGCCTTGCCGTTGATCTTGACGCCGCCGCCGTCGATGTCGCGGCGGGCCTGACCGGCGCTGGCCGAAAGGCCCAGGTCCTTGAGCAGGCCGGCGAGGTAAATCTGACCCTCGTCGTTGACGGTCAGCTCAACGTGCTTCTCGGGGAAGTCGGCAAGCTGGCCCTCCTTGAACACGCGGTCGAACTCGGCCTGTGCCTCGTCGCCGGCGCCGGCGCCGTGGTAGGTGTCGCACAGGTCGCGGCCCAGTGCGCGCTTGAGCTCATAGGGGTCGGCGGAGCCATCGGCCAGGGCGGCATCGATCTTGTCGACCTCGGCCGGGGCGAGCGAGCTGGCCAGACGATAGTACTTGCCGATCATCTCGTCGGGGATGGACATGGTCTTGCCGAACATATCCTTGGGAGCGTCGGTCAGGCCGATGTAGTTGCCATAGGACTTGGACATCTTGCGCACGCCGTCGGTGCCCTCGAGCAGCGGCATGGTAAGCGCGATCTGCGGCTCCATGCCCATCTTCTCCATGAGCTCGCGGCCGGCGAGCAGGTTGAAGAGCTGGTCGGTGCCGCCCATCTCGACGTCGGCCTTGATCTGAACGGAGTCGAAGGCCTGCATCACGGGGTACAGAAACTCGTGCAGGGCAATCGGCGTCTGGGACTGGTAGCGCTTGGTAAAGTCGTCGCGCTCAAGGATGCGGGCGACGGTGAACTTGGAGCACACCTGCAGCAGGCCGGCCAGGTCCATCGAAAGGATCCAGTCGCCGTTGTGCACGATGGTGGTCTTCTCGGGGTCCAGGATCTTCATGGCCTGGCTCACGTAGGTCTCGGCGTTGGCCTCGATCTGCTCCTGCGAAAGCTGCGGGCGGGTGGAGTTCTTGCCCGAGGGGTCGCCGATCAGCGCAGTGCCGTTGCCGATGATAAGGGTGACGTTGTGGCCCAGGTCCTGGAACTGACGCATCTTGCGCAGGGGCACGGCATGGCCCAGGTGCAGGTCGGGGCTGGTGGGATCGACGCCGAGCTTGATGTTGAGGGGCTCGCCCTTCTCAAGCTTCTTGCGAAGGTCGGCCTCGGGGACGATCTGCGCTGCACCCGAGGTGATGATACGCATTTGCTCGTCAACAGACAGCATTGGGTATCCTCCTTTTGCTATAGCACCCTCACCGGATACGGCGGTGCTGGAAGTTCATAAACCCACTAATAATAACCAAAACAGCGCGACGCGGCACCTACGACAGGAAAATCCTCGTCCTGCCGCACGCGTCGATAACGACCGGCAAACGCGTGCCGTCACGTTCGACCAAAAAGCGCGCCTGCTGACGGCGCGAGCAGTCACGGCAACGGACCTGCCCCGTTGCATCCGTGGCGCAGGCGCCCTCGGCAGTCAGCAAGCAGTGCTCGCACACCATGAGCTCGGGACGGTCGGCATCGACAGGCCCCAAGACACCGGGGCAAGCGGCAAGCTCGGCAACACGCTCCGCATCATTGCCGAGCAACTCGGCCGACAAGCACACCCGCCCCGCACCGAGTCCGCGCAGCCAGGTAAGCGTGGCCCGATTGGCACAGAACACCGGCGCCGCCACGTCAAACGTTGTGCCCAGCTCGCGGGCCATCGCCACTTGTCCCAGATTGCGGCAGACGACGCGCCCGGCACGCTGCATAAGCGCCCGAGTCCGCTCGGCGTCGCCCGCGCGGCACACTTCGTCGAGCACCACCGTTGTATCGGACAGATCTCGCTCATCGCGCGGACCCACATCCATCAGCTCCCAGGCAAAGACCATACGAGCAAAATCCTCGCGCTTTACCGGCCCCGCCGACCCCGCCAACTCCGTCGACGCGCCGCCATCCACCGCAGCGTCCTCAAAGGGCAGCACCTCAACGGCACGCGCAACGGGCGCAATCGCATCCGCCTCGGCCCGCATGCGCTCCAACACCGCCGTCGTCTGATCCAACACGCCGGCGCTGCGAATCAGATAGACCTCGCAGCCCGCGTCCACCTTACGCTTGCAATGCACGACGACGCGCTTCCCCGCTGCGGCATCCACCGGGCAGGGCACCTGCGGCCAGCGCTTGGGCACATCGGGACGCGCGTCGACACCCGGATAGAACCGAATCTCGAGCGTGTCACCCGCCGCCACGGCGGCATCGAGCTCAACGGTCACCTCTTCGTGGCCCACAGCGACCAAGCGCCCCACGCGCACGCCCTGGTTGATCGCGCGCTCAAAGCTCATGAGCTCGGCACCCGAACGACCCCGCAGGTAAGCATCGGTAAACCCACGGTTAAACGACCTTCCCAGCTCGCGTTCAAGCTCTTCCACGGCACCGGAGTCCCACGCGCCGTCGCACAGCATATCGAGTGCCCGACGCCACACCCTCACCACGTTGAATACGTAATCGGGATTCTTCATGCGTCCCTCGATCTTGAGCGATGCCACGCCGGCGGCAACAAGCTCGGGCAGGTGCGCGATACCCAGATAGTCACGCGGACAAAGCAGGCGGTCTCCCTCGACGGCAACAACACTCTGCCCCGCCTCGTCCACTAGGTCGTACGCCAGACGGCACGGCTGCGTGCAGTCGCCGCGCATCGCCGAGCGCCCACGCCGCAGGGCCGAGAACTCGCACGCCCCCGAATAGCCGATGCAAATCGCACCGTGGCAGAATACCTCGATGGGCACGCCCGTGGCACATAGCGCCGCAATCTCGTCGACCGTCAGCTCGCGTGCCGTCGTCACGCGCTCGACCCCCAGTTCATCGGCGGCAAGCCGCACGGCACCCTCGCTATGAGCGCCCGCCTGCGTGGACAGGTGAATCTCGACCCCGGGAATCGCCGCGCGCAGCGCGCAGGCCAACCCGGCATCGGCGACAATCAGAGCATCGGCGCCCAGCTCCAGTGCATGAGCTCCCAACGCCACCGCGTCGGACAACTCATCGTCAAACACGAACACGTTGAGCGTTACGTACACATGCACGCCATGGGCATGCGCCACGGCGCAGCCGCGCGCAAACTCGTTATCCGTAAAGCCATGGGCGCTCACACGGGCGTTAAAGCCGCCCAACCCCGCATAGATGGCATCGGCACCCGCGGCGATAGCCGCAAGCATCTGGTCGAGTCCGCCCGCCGGCGCCAGCAGCTCGGGCAGCGCCGCACTGACAACATCCAATCCAGTCTCGTATTGTCCGCTCGGCCCCATCGTCCGAATCGCCATCGACAAACTCCTTACCAAGGTATGCATTCACTCTGAAAAATGCCGTCTTCCAGCATACACGAGGCCTCGCGCGCCCCGTTTGGTTTATCGTGTAATAACTTATGTCCATCCTGCCCCGACGGCACATCCACCGTCTGGCACGACATACCTGGAGGTCAATATATGGGTCCTCGCCAACGACAGGGACACAGCCGTTCAAAGACGCACGCCCTGCCCATAATCCTGCTCTCGTTTTTGGGCTTTCTGCTGATTGCGGGCGTGGCGTTTGGCATCGGCATGGTCGGTAACGTCAACCGCTGGCTGTCCGATCTGCCCGACTACACCGACGCCAACGCGTATCTGGTGAGCGAGCCCACCGAGATCGTCGACTGTAACGGCAACAAGATCGCGAGCTTCTACACGCAAAACCGCAAGTCCATCACCAAGGACGAGGTCTCCCCCTACGTGCTGCAGGGCACCGTTGACGTCGAGGACGAGCGCTTCTACGAGCACGGCGGTATCGACCTGTGGGGTATCGCGCGTGCTGCGGTGGCAACCCTCGGCGGCGGGCACGAAGGCGCCTCGACGATCACCCAGCAGCTTGTGCGCAACACCATCCTGCAGGAGGAGCAATTCGACTCGACCATTGAGCGTAAGGTGCGCGAGGCCTACATCGCCATCAAGATGGAGGACATGTACTCCAAAGACGAGATCCTCATGATGTACCTCAACACCATCTATTACGGCCACGGCGCCTACGGCATCGAGGCCGCAGCCGAGACCTATCTGTCCAAGAGCGCCGCCGACCTCACCCTGAGCGAGGCCGCGCTACTCATCGGCCTTCCCAACTCGCCTTCGCAGTACGACCCCACGGTCAATCCCGATCTGGCACTGTCTCGCCGCAACAAGGTTCTCGACAACATGCTGCGCCTGGGCCACATCACCCAGGAGGAGCACGATGCCGCACAGGCCGAGCCCATCACCCTCAATGTGACCGAAATCTCGGGCAGCGGCGTCGACGTATACTCGCAGCCCTACTTTGTCTCCTACGTCAAGCAGCTGCTGGAGCAGGAGTTCTCGACCGACGTGCTCTTTAAGGGCGGCCTGACCGTCAAGACCACCATCGACCCCACGATGCAGCAGGTGGCAGAGAATGCCGTCCGCGAGCAGCTCGACACGCTCTCGCTTGACGGCCTGGACATGGGCATGGTCGTCGTCGACCCCAAGACCGGCTACATCAAGTGCATGGTGGGCGGCTACGACTACAACGCCGACGAGAACCACGTAAACCATGCCACGGCCAAGCGTCCCGTCGGCTCCACCTTTAAGGCCTTTACGCTGGCAACTGCCATCCAAAACGGCATGAACCCCAACGTCACCCTCAACTGCAACTCGCCGCTCAAGGCCAAGGGCACCACGACCGAGGTCCAAAATTACGCCAACCAGAGCTACGGCAACATCACGCTTAAGCAGGCGACGGCATACTCCTCCAACACCGGCTACATCCAGGTGGCGGAAGCCGTCGGCAACAGCAAGATCATCTCGCTCGTCAAAAAGCTCGGCATCGACCCCGCCAAGGACAACATCGAGGACGTTCCCGTCATGACGCTCGGCACCGGCTCGATCTCGCCACTCGAGATGGCCGCCGCCTACGCGACGTTTGCCAACGGCGGCTACTATCGCCAGCCGATCGCCATCACCGAGATTGATTCTCGTACCGGTTCGGTGCTGTACCAGCACACCGACAATCCCTCACAGGTGCTTACCGAGGGCGAGGCCGCCGCGGTCACCGATGTTCTGTCCGGCGTCATGAAGGGCAGCGGTACGGGTGCTGCCGGCGCCCTGAGTGTCAACCAGCCCTATGCCGGCAAGACGGGCACCACCGACAACACCACCAACCTTTGGTTCTGCGGCTATACCCCGCAGCTGGCGTGCGCCCTGTGGACCGGCTATTCCGCGGGCGAGATCCCCATCCAAAAGTACGGCACGGACCTGCTGGGCGACAGCACCAACCTGCCTGTCTTTAAGCGGTTTATGAACACCGTTCTGACCGGTACCGAGCGCGAGGAGTTTGCGACCGGAACGGCGCCCACCTACAAGAACAACAGCGTCTGGAAGTTCTACGGCACCAACAACACCAAGAAGTCGGAGAACGACGACAAGGACGAGGACGAAGAGGAAGAGGAAACCACCACAACAACTACCACGACGACCACGACCACCGAGACCACGGGCGGCGACACCACCGGCGGCACCGGTACGACCGGTGGCTCGACGGGCGGCTCCACTGGTGGCTCGACGGGCGGCTCCACTGGTGGCTCGACCGGCGGCGATGGCGGCACGCCTACGCCTACGCCCACTCCCGACCCCTCGCCCACGCCTGACGATACGGTCGGCTAAGAAGTACGCGACTAAAGCCAACAAGGCCCCGAGCAGCTTATTGAACTGCTCGGGGCCTTTTAGTTTGAAGCGACCTGGTGGGCGGTCTTTATACCGGCAAACAAAAAGGGGTACCGACCAACGTCGATGCCCCTTACAAGCCACTATGTCAGCGCACGCAATGCCGAGCGCGCGGCCCGCACACCTACTTGCGAGAATTGCTCAGCTTATTGATCAGCGCCTCGAGGCGCTCGCCGTCCTCGGCCGTCTGGGCAATAACCAAAATCGTATCGTTGCCGGCAAGCGAGCCAAGCACATCGGGCAACTCTGCCGCATCAACGGCGGCGGCGATGCCGGAAGCCGTGCCAGGCTGAGCCTTGATCATAACCAGATTATCGGTACGCAGAACGCCCGTTACGAGCTCGGAAACCATACGCTGCAGGTGCAGGTCCTCTGCCAGAACATAGATGCCCTCAGGGAGCTTACGCAGCCCCATATCGGCAATATCGCGAGAGACAGTCGCCTGCGTGCAATCAAAGCCCATAGCACGGAGCTCATCGACCAGCACGCGCTGCGTGCGGACATCCTTATTGCGCACAATATCTCTAATGGCATCCTGGCGCCCATTGCGTTTTTTAGCCATACAAACCCTCTCTCCAAAAGATGGCGGAGACAATCAATCAGTGATTGAATAGTTTAACGCTATTTGAAGGCTTTTGTGTATAAGAACGCATTTCGAAACAATTCTATGCAAGTTTGTTTCGTAATGAGCCGTTTAGGCGGTTTTTGCGCCCGTCCGGTTAAGAAAAGCTGCCAGATGCGTACACATCACGCAGCGCGCGGGCTTGGCGCTGGCGATCGGCCCAAACAACAGACCGAGTCCCCGATGGTTATCCTTGAGCGCGGCGACCATCTGACGGGTTCGAGGCGCCTCGAGCATATCACGCATGCGGGCGGAACGCTCGATTGACGACACTCCATGCGGGCTCAGACACAAATTCTCGATGCAGGCGACCAGTCCGGCAAAGTAGAACTTTTGGCTTGCCAGCTTGAGCCGACCACCGCTATCTGCTTCCGAGAGTGAGTCCGCAAGCTCGTCGAGCGCCCGGGCGTCATCGGATACCTTGGCATACATGGTGGGATCAAAGGCATCTGTAAGCTTAGGCGCCGCCGCGTGGAAACAAGCGTCGCCGCATCCGGAGACGCGCTGTGCCTGCGAGAGCGCGCACGCCATAAACCCAACCGTGCGAAACGTCTTATCGCACAAAAGACATGCCTCAAACAGTGGACGGCTGTACATCACGCCAGAGACTTGAGCAACCAAGCCGCCTAAAATCAACTGGGGCAGCCCAGTCACCATAGAAGACTCGTCTTCTATGGCAATAGAGGCAGCATCCAAGACGCGCGAATGACGCTCGCGATGCGCATCGTATCGATCGAGCGACACCGAGGGGAGCACAATGTCTGCCGCAGTATCGCACGCGATATCGACCATCTTGGAAAGGGCCTGCGGAGCAAACCACTCATCGGCGTTCATGGCGATGATTTGAGAGCCGCGCGAGGCATCAAAACCGGCACGAAGACAAGCGCCGCGCTTCGCGTCCTCGACGTCAATCAAATCAATATGGATGTCCCTGTCGGCAGCAACTTGAAGCGAATGGCGCACACCGGGCACAGCATCGCGGCAGACAACGACAATCTGCAAATCATAGAGGTCTTGGTTCTGGATACTCTCGAGCGCACGCATCGCATAGCTGGGCGAACCTTCTACCACAAGGATCACCGAAAGTCGCGGATGCGAACAACGTCGAACCAAGTTTTCCATCCTCTCGATAGCACCAAATCAAACTGTCGTTCATGGTACACCCGAGCTATAAAAGCAACGAGCCGCCTAACATGTTGCACGCCAAGAACAGATGTTGCACACGCGCAGCTCACACATAGTATGTGCAAGGCACAGACGCGCCGAGCACTCCCCTAGTCGAGAACGACAAGCTCGTCGGGGCCGTAATCCACACCCATAAACGTAAGGCCGCAGGCAGGCGCCGTGGGACCCGCAGCGGTTCGGTCACGGGCGTCAATAACCTCGCGCATCCACTGGGGATCGCGACGATGCATGCCAATCTCCACGAGCGTTCCTACAATGGTACGCACCATCGAGTGCAAAAACGCATTGCCCTCGATAGTGAAGGTCAGGATATCCTCGCCAAAAGCGACCTCGTGGCCAAACTCCGCACGCATCACGCAGCGGTGCGTGGGCTTGCCCACAGCAGAGGCAACCTTGCAAAAGCTCTTAAAGTCCTGCTCGCCCAAAAGCGCAGGGCAGGCGGCCGCCATCGCATCGACGTCGAGGGGATAGCGATGCCACCACACCGCACCGCGCGAGAGCACGGGGCGCGCATCGCGATCGGCAATACGGTACGTATACGTACGGGACCGCGCGTCAAAGCGGGCAGAAAAGCCCCTACGGGCCTTGTAGACCTCGTTTATGGCGATATCTTTGGGCAGGAGGGCATCCATAGCCCTCAGCCACCTACGGCGCGTCAGAGCAAGCTCAGCGTCCGTTACGGGCACGCTAATGTACTGGGCCACCGCATGCACGCCGGCATCGGTACGACCCGCACACGTCAGATCGATCGGGCGGCGCAGCAGCGTCTCGATAGCGCGGCGCAACTCGCCCGCAACGGTCGTCTGGCCCGGCTGCTCGGCAAATCCGCTATAGGACGAGCCATCATAGGCAACACAGAATACAAGCGTGGCATCGAGCTCAGGAATCGAATTGAAATCAGACGGCGCGGTCATGGGCGCTCCCAACAAACAATCAACGGTATCGCGACAAAAAAAGAGGGGTACGCGAACGTACCCCTCGAATATAGCCTATGCAGACGGATTGTCTACTCAGCGGTCTCCTCAGCAGGAGCCTCCTCGACGGCCTCGACCTTCTTGGGAGCAGCGGCCTTCTTGGGGGCCGGAGCAGCCTTCTTGGCCTTAGGCGTGCAAGGCTCGGTGACGAGCTCCATGATAACGATAGGAGCGTTGTCGCCCTTACGGTTGCCGAGCTTCATGATGCGGGTATAACCGCCGTTGCGGTCCTGCCACATGCCCTGGGCAGCCTTGTCGAAGATCTCGGCAACGAGCTGCTTATCGCCGAGCTTGGCGATAGCCAGACGACGAGAGTGCAGGTCGCCCTTCTTGGCCCAAGTGATGATCGGATCGACGACCGAACGCAGCGCCTTAGCGCGGGTCTCGGTGGTCTTGATGCGGTCGTTCTCGAAGAGGGCCTTAGCAAGGCTCTTCTTCATGGCCTTGGTGTGGCTCGCATCGGTGCCGAGCTTCAGGCCCTTCTTAACGTTGTGACGCATGGTCTAGTTTCTCCTCAAATATGCGAAGCATTAAGCCTTCAGGCTCAGGCCCATGGACTCAAGCTTGTCCTTCACTTCCTCGATCGACTTAACACCGAAGTTACGGATGTTGAGCAGATCGTTCTCCGAGAACTCAACGAGTTGACGGACCGAGTGAATGCTGGCGCGCTTAAGGCAGTTGTAAGAACGGACGGAAAGGTCCAGATCCTCGATCTGCTTGTCCAGCTCGGCGTTGTCGTTGGTGACCTCGGGAGCGAAGATCGAAGCCTCCTCCTCAACCTCGGGGGTCTCGGCAAGGTTCATAAAGGCGGCCATATGCTGATTGATGATATTGGCAGCCTGGACCACGGCGTCGCGCGGGGCGATGGAGCCGTTGGTCTCGATCTCGAGGACAAGGCGGTCGTAGTCGGTGTGCTGACCGACACGGCAAGCCTCAACGAGCTTGGCGCAACGGGAAACCGGCGAGTACAGCGAGTCGACGTGGATCACACCGATGGGATCGTTGTCGCGCTTGTTGGCCTCGCCAGAGACATAGCCGCGGCCATAGCCGATGCGCATGCTCATGGTGAGATGGCCACCCTCGGTGAGCGTAGCGATGTGCTGCTCGGGGTTGACCAGCTCAAACTCGGACGGAATAAAGAAGTCCGCACCGGTGACCTCGCAGGGGCCGTCAACCGAGATGGTGGCGGTCGCCTCGTCGGTCGTGCCGAGAGCCCTGAAGACAAGACCCTTGACATTCAGGACGATGTCGGTGACATCCTCGACCATGTTAGGGATGGTCATGAACTCGTGCTGCGCACCATCGATCTGAATAGCCTCGACGGCGGCACCCTCGAGCGAGGACAGAAGAACGCGACGAAGGGAGTTACCCAGCGTATCGCCGTAACCACGCTCGAGCGGCTCGACGGAGACACGAGCAGACGTCTCGTTGATCTCTTCGACCTGAACCTGAGGCCTAATGAATTCTGACATGTATTACCTCCAGCCTCAGCAGCCCGGATGGACTACTTAGAGTAGAGCTCGACGATGAGCTGCTCGTTGATATCACCGCTGATCTGCTCACGCGTCGGCAGAGCGAGCACGTTACCAGACAGCTTCTCGATATCGACCTCGAGCCAGCCAGGGACCTCAAAGCGCTCGGAGGAAATCAGGGCCTCCTTGATGGGGAGGAGGTCACGGAACTTCTCGCCGACAGCGACGACGTCGCCGGCCTTGACGCGGTAGGACGGGATGTCCACACGCTTGCCGTTCACGGTGAAGTGACCGTGACGGACGGACTGACGAGCCTCTTTGCGGGTGCGGGCGAAGCCAAGACGGAAGACGACGTTGTCGAGGCGAGACTCAAGGATGATCATGAGGTTCTCACCGGTGACGCCGTTCATCTTGCGGGCCTTGTTGAAGTAGCCGTGGAACTGCTTCTCCAGAACGCCATAGATGAACTTGACCTTCTGCTTCTCGCGCAGCTGCATGCCGTACTCAGATTCCTTGCGACGGCGCTTGGGCTGACGGATAGATTCCTTCTTGCTGCTGTAACCGAGCTCAGCGGGATCGATCCCGAGCTGACGGCAGCGCTTAAGAACAGGAGTCCTGTCGATTGCCATATTGATACGATCCTTTCAGTTACACGCGGCGACGCTTCTTGGGGCGGCAGCCGTTGTGCGGAATGGGGGTCTTGTCCTGGATGCTCGAGACCTCGAGGCCAGCAGCCTGGAGGGAGCGGATGGCGGTCTCACGACCGGAGCCGGGGCCCTTGACGAAGACGGAAACCTTCTTCATACCGTGCTCCATGGCCTGCTTGGCAGCAGCCTCGGCAGCCATCTGGGCAGCGAACGGCGTGGACTTACGGGAGCCCTTGAAGCCCACCTGGCCAGCCGACTTCCAGGAAATGACGTTGCCCTGGGGATCGGTGATCGAAACGATCGTGTTGTTGAACGTAGAACGAATGTGAGCCTGGCCCACGGAAATGTTCTTACGGTCCGCGCGCTTCAGACGGGCAGCGCGAACGTTCTTCTTAGCAGTAGCCATCTATCTAGCGCTCCTTATTTCTTCTTCTTAGCACCGATCTGACGCTTCGGGCCCTTGCGGGTACGAGCGTTAGTGTGGGTGCGCTGGCCGCGGACCGGGAGGCCCTTGCGGTGACGAAGGCCGCGGTTGCAGCCGATGTCCATAAGGCGCTTGACGTTCTGGTTGCGCTCACGGCGGAGGTCGCCCTCAACCATGATCTGGTTCTTATCGATATAATCGCGGATGGCGTTAACCTCATCCTCGGTGAGGTCCTTAACGCGCGTATCCACGTTAACGTTGCACTCGACGCAGATCTTCGTCGCAGTGGTGCGGCCGATGCCGTAAATGTAGGTCAGACCGATCTCAACGCGCTTCTCACGCGGGAGGTCGACACCATTAATACGGGCCAACGTAGTCTCCTCTCTTAACCCTGACGCTGCTTATGACGGGGGTTCTCGCAAATGACGAGGACCTTGCCATGGCGCCTAATGATTTTGCACTTATCGCACATCTTCTTGACCGAAGGACGTACCTTCATCGTTCTTCCTTTCGGTAGCGCTCAAACTACTTCCCTACTATCTACTCGCCCAGCCGCAGGCGTTTAAAACTATGGCTGGTCTTCACACACAATCCGACCGTAGGTTGAGCTAAGCCTGCAGCCGGAAGTGGAGTGCGTGTATGCGTGCCGCTATTTGTAGCGATAGGTGATGCGGCCACGGGTCAGGTCGTACGGGGAAAGCTCCACGACAACCCTGTCACCGGGGAGAATACGGATGTAATTCATTCGAATCTTGCCAGAAATGTTGCACAGAACCGAATGACCGTTCTCGAGCTCGACCTTAAACATGGCGTTGGGCAGCGGCTCCTTTACCGTACCCTCGAGCTCAATTGCGTCTTCCTTCTTCACAAGCAATCATCTTTCTCTAGAAAACGACAGCGATTGAGTATTCTACAATACGCATGCACGTATCGTAATATCTTCGTAATGGCTCCACAACTAAGCGGAACTTGTTACTTTTCAGAAATGTAGATGCAGACGTGTTTGAACGCGGCCCCTACATTTCACCGCCCTGCAAGGAACACCAAGCACCTTGGGCATCCGTGGTGAGAATCACCGGACCGTCATTGGTAATGGCGACGGTATTCTCGTAGTGCGCGGCGGGCAGGTGGTCGTTGGTCGTAACAATCCAACCGTCGGAGCCCGTGCTCACATGGTTGGAACCCATCGTAACCATCGGCTCGATGGCAATGACCATGCCGGCCTGGAGGCGAACGCCCCTCCCCTTCTTTCCATAGTTAGGAACGTTGGGGTCCTCGTGCATCACGCGGCCAATGCCATGGCCCACATAGTCACGAAGCACGCCGTAACCGTGAGACTCGGCGAGGGACTGAACGGCATAACCGACGTCCCCGATATGGTTACCGGGAACAGCCTGCTCGATGGCAGCCTTAAGACAATCGCGCGTGACCTCGCACAGGGCCTTAGCCTCGGGCGTGGGGGTGCCGACGAAAAACGTCCAAGCGTTATCGCCGACCCAACCGTCGACAACGGCTCCCGTATCGATGGAGATGATATCGCCATCGCGCAGGATCATGTCGGGGTTGGGAATACCGTGGACCACGGCATCATTGATCGATGCGCAAATGGTCCCCGGGAACCCGCCGTAACCCTTAAAGGCCGGGGTGCCGCCATGCATGCGGATAATCTGCTCCGCAAGCTGATCGAGCTCAAAAGTCGAAACACCGGGGCGCACCATGGCTCCAACGTGGCGGAGCGCCATCTTAGATAGCGCTCCTGCCTTCTTCATCTGCTCGATTTGCGTTGCAGACTTAATCTTGATCATAGACCGAGAGCCTCTTTGACATCCCCGTACACGGTCTCGCGAGCCTGGTCGCCGTTGACCGACTTGAGCAGACCCTGGCCACGATAGTAGTCGACGAGCGGGCTCGTGGACTTCTCGTAGACGTCGAGACGATTCTTGATGGTCTCGGGCTTGTCGTCGTCGCGCTGATACATCTCGCCGGCGCACTTGGGGCAGGTAGCATCGGCAGCGGTGCCGGTGTAACCACAGGCGCGGCAGGTGCGACGCGAAGACAGACGATCGATGATGACCTCGGGGGCCACGTCGACCAGAAGGGCGCAGTCGATCTCGCGACCCATGGCGGAGAGCTCGGAGTCGAGCGTCACAGCCTGGGCGGTGTTGCGCGGGAAGCCGTCGAGGATGAAGCCCTGCTGGGCGTCATCGGCAGCAAGGCGCTCCTTGACAAGGTCGATCACGAGCTGGTCGGGAACGAGCTCGCCAGCGTCCATGTACTTCTTAGCCTGAATACCAAGCTCGGTGCCACCCTTGACGGCAGCACGCAGCAGGTCGCCCGTGGAAATGTGAGCGACGCCAAACTCGGCGACGAGCTCCTGCGCGACGGTGCCCTTACCGGCACCCGGAGCTCCGAGCAATACGAGGTTCATGAGCAATCCTCCTCTAGCCTATTTAAAGAATCCATCGTAATCATACATCTTGATCTGGCCTTCGAGCTTATCGACCGTGTCGAGCACGACGCCGACCATGATGAGGATGGACGTGCCGCCAAATGCCTGGATCAGATGGTTACCCGTGAAGGAGAAGATGATCGAAGGCACGATGGCGATGAGCGCCAAAAAGACAGCGCTGGGAAGCGTGATCTTGTTGAGCGCGTTCTTGATGTAGGCCGCGGTAGCCCTACCCGGACGGACGCCCGGAATAAAGCCACCCTGCTTCTTAAGGTTGTCGGCCGTGTCATCGGGGTTGAACACCATGGAGGTGTAGAAGTACGCGAAGAACACGATGAGGACAACGTTAAGCACCCAGTTGAGCCAACCGGTCGAAAGCGCAGAGGCAACTGCCTGAATCCAGCCGATGCCGGGGAAGAACACGGCAATCTGAGCCGGGAAGTACAGCAGCGCCGAGGCAAAGATGATCGGCACGACGCCCGCGGTGTTGACCTTGATGGGCAGGTAGGTGGTCTGGCCACCCATCATGCGACGGCCCACGACGCGCTTGGCATAGGAGACCGGGATGCGGCGCTGGCCGCGCTCAAGGAAAACAATCAGCGGGATAACCAGCAGGATGATGGCGCAGATGATCACCATGGTGATGATGCCACCGGCATTACCCTCGGTGCTGGAGAAGATAGCCTGCGGAAGGCCGGCCATGATGTTCGCAAAGATGATCAGCGACATGCCATTGCCGATACCGCGCTGGGTGATGAGCTCACCAATCCACATGATCAGCATAGCGCCTGCGGTGAGCGTACCGACGATCATGAGGTCGAAGATGATCTCGGGAGCGCCGGCGCCATTGAAGCTGATGCCGAAGCTCTTAAAGAGGAAGAGGTAACCCACGGAGTTGAGGATTGCCAGAGCCAGGGTGAGGTAACGCGAATACTGCGTAATCTTGGTCTGACCGACCTCGCCCTCGCGGGCAAGCTCATGCAGGGAAGGCACGACGGCCTGGAGCATCTGGAGGATGATCGAGCTGGTGATGTAAGGCATGATGCCCAGCGAAAACACCGACACATAGCTCAACGCGCCGCCAGAGAAAAGATTCAGGAGGGCCATAGCACCTGCGGCGACCGAATTGTTATCGGTCGAGAAAAGGCCCAGCATCCCCTGGAAGGGAATGCCGGGCACAGGAACGTGCGCACCAATGCGGTACACGACGAGCATAGCTATGGTAAAAAGAATCTTTTCGCGCAATTCTTTGATGCGGAAAGCATTCTTAAGACCATTTAGCACGGCAGCTCGACCTTTCCGCCAGCGGCCTCGATCTTGGCCTGCGCAGAAGCGCTGACCTTGTCGACCTTGACCGTGAACTTCTTGGTGAGCTCACCATTGCCGAGCACCTTGACGGGCTCGAACTCGCTCTTGGTGATGCGAGCGGCCTTAAGAGCGGCACCGTCGATTACGGCGCCGTCCTCGAACTTACGCTCGAGACGCTCAACGTTAACAGCGGTGTACTCGATACGACGGGGGTTGCGGAAGCCCGGAAGCTTGGGCAGGCGCATAGCCAGCGGAGTCTGGCCACCCTCGAAGCCGGCACCCTTGGTGCCACCAGAGCGGGAACCCTGGCCCTTCTGGCCGCGGCCAGAAGTGGTGCCGTGACCCGAAGAATTGCCACGGCCGACGCGCTTGCGGTTCTTGGTGGAACCGGGCGCGGGAGTAAGATCGTGAAGCTGCATTTGCTACTCCTCTACAATCTCGACAAGGTGCTTGACCTTGAAGATCATGCCGCGGACGGACTCGTTGTCAGCAATCTCGCGAACCTCGCGGATCCTGTGGAGACCGAGGGCACGGACAGTACGGACCTGGTCCTGCTTGCAACCGTTGGTGCTGCGGACCTGCTTGATCTTGATGGTGTCAGCCATGCTTAGTTCTCCTTACCGACGAACATCTCGGAGACCGTCAGGCCACGGCGAGCCGCGACGTCCTCAGGGCTGGAGAGCTCCTTGAGGCCCTCGACGGCAGCCTTGATGATGTTGAGGCCGTTGTCGGTACCGAGGGACTTGGACAGGACGTTCTTGATGCCAGCAAGCTCGAAGAGGGGACGCACAGCGCCGCCGGCGATAACGCCGGTACCCTCGACAGCGGGCTTGATGATGATGCGGCCGGCACCAAAGTGGCCGAGAACCTCGTGCGGGATGGTGCCCTGCTCGGTCACCGGCACGTGGAACATGTTCTTCTTGGCATCGAGAGACGCCTTGGAGATGGCCAGGGGCACCTCAGCGGACTTGCCCATACCAACGCCGACGTTGCCCTTGCCGTCGCCAACGACGACGAGAGCGACGAGGCTCATGCGACGACCACCCTTGACGGTCTTCGACACGCGGTTGATGTAAACGACGCGCTCCTCGAACTCGGAGGCCTCGCGCTGCTGCTTCTGATTACGAGCCATGTGCTACATACCTCCTAGAACTCGAGACCGGCGGCACGAGCACCGTCGGCGAGGGCCTTGACGCGGCCATGGTAGATACGGCCACCGCGATCGAAGGCGACCTTGGTGATGCCGGCCTCGATGGCACGCTTGCCAACGAGCTGACCGACCTTCTCCGCAGCCTCCTTGTTCGAGGTGTGGGTGCCCTTGAACTCGGCCTCGAGGGTCGAGGCAGAGACGAGCGTCAGGCTGGAGCCCTTGCTGTCGTCGATGATCTGGGCATAGATGTTGGCGTTAGTACGGGTCACGCGAAGACGCGGACGCTCGGAGGTACCCGAGACCTTGCCGCGAACACGACGCTGACGACGCTTGAGGCCTTCCAGCTTCGCCTTATGCTTGTTCATACGTAAACTCCTAAAAAGGTTGATCTTGCCAGCACCTGACGGGGTGCTGGTCTTATGCGAGTGAGTCGGTTACGACTACTTGGCGGCCTTACCCAGCTTGCGGCGGATGTGCTCGCCAACGTAGTGGATACCCTTGCCCTTGTAAGGCTCGGGAGGACGATGGCCGCGGATCTCAGCGGCGATCTGACCGACCTGCTGCTTGTTGATACCCTTGACGTTCACGTGGGTGTTGTCGGGAACCTCGAAGGTGATGCCCTCGGGAGCCTCGACGATCACGGGGTGCGAGAAGCCCAGGGAGAACTCGAGGTTCTTACCCTTCTGCTGCACGCGGTAACCGACGCCGGCGAGCTCGAGCTTCTTCTCGAAGCCCTCGGAAACGCCAACAACCATGTTGTGGATGAGGGCGCGGGTGAGGCCGTGGCGGGCACGGGTCTCACGCTCGTCGTCGGGACGGGAAACGGTGAGGACGTTGTCCTCGACGTTGATAGCGAGCTTCTCAAAGACATCGAGCTCGAGCTGGCCCTTGGGGCCCTTGACGACAACGTTGTTGCCGTTGACTGCCACTTCGACTCCGGCGGGAATCTGGACAGGCTTATTACCGATACGAGACACGGTGATCTCCTTTCCTTCTACCTACCGAGCGAATTACCAGACGTAAGCGATGATCTCGCCGCCGACGTTGTGCTTGCGAGCATCGCGGTCGGTCATGACGCCATGGCTGGTGGAAATAATGGCGGTACCAAGGCCACCGCGGACGCGGGGCATGTCGGCAACGCCGGTGTACTTACGCAGGCCCGGCTTGGAAATGCGGCGGATGCCGTTGATGACCTTAGCCTTCTTGGGACCATACTTAAGCGTGATGTGCAGAGTCTTCTGGGGAACGGTGTCCTCGACATCGTAGCCCTCGATGTAGCCCTCCTCGTGCAGAACACGAGCGATCTCGACGAGCTTCTTGCTGCTCGGCATGGAGACCGTGGCCTTGTTCACAGAGTTAGCGTTACGGATGCGCGTAAGCATATCTGCGATCGGGTCTGTAAGGTTCATACAGATTCTCCTTCGTTCTTGATGAACACGTGCTCTTGGTTCTTCGCCGCCCTTAACGGCAAAGCCTTTTTAGCGCGTTTTCCCTGTTCCAAACTGATGCTTGAAACGCTGGTAGTGACTTACCAGCTGGCCTTCTTAACGCCGGGAAGCTCGCCCTTGAGTGCAAGCTCGCGGAAGCAGACACGGCACAGGCCGAACTTGCGGTACACAGAGTGCGGACGGCCGCAGCGCTGGCAGCGCGTGTACTCACGAGTAGAGAACTTCTGCTTGCGATTGCACTTGACGATCATCGATGTCTTAGCCACTTATATCCTCCTCACATAGAGTATTGTTCGCCCCAAGCGCCGCCCCCTTCTGGGAACGGCGCTCATAGGGCAGGTGAACCTATTTCTTGAACGGGAAACCGAAGGCGTCCAGAAGGGCCTTGGCCTCCTCATCGGTGTTGGCGGTGGTCACGAAAGTGATGTCCATACCACGCTGGTGATCGACGGAGTCGAAGTCGATTTCGGGGAAGATGAGCTGCTCGGTGACGCCCATGGAGAAGTTACCACGGCCGTCGAAGCTCTTGGCGGAGATGCCGCGGAAGTCGCGGATACGGGGGATTGCGACAGAGGTCAGACGATCGAAGAACTCCCACATACGGTCGCCACGCAGGGTAACCTTGCAGCCGATCGGCATACCAGCGCGCAGGCGGAAGGTAGCGATGGACTTGCGGGCACGGGTGATCATCGGCTGCTGGCCGGTGATGGCGCGCAGGTCGCGCACGGCACCGTCGATGGCCTTGGAATCGGTAGCGGCCTCGCCGACACCCATGTTCACGACGATCTTCTCAAACTTGGGGATCATCATGACGTTCTCGTACTGGAACTTGTCCTGAAGCTGCTGCTTGACCTCGTTGTTGTACTTGGTCTTCAGACGCGGCACATACTTCTCTTCTGCCATTGTTCACTCCTTCTTGGGGTTTTAAGCACGGGGCGTGGCCACGATGGGTTGTCCTCGTGCCTCCTGGCTGCATCCGCGCCGCTCATGGCATTACGCGGTTTGGACTCGACACAGCAGGAGCCGACAAAACAATCGGTACTATACGCGCATCGGGAGCGTTTTTCCAGAAAAACCTCGTCTGCCTGCACAACTCCACAACTCCCCCGCACAAACCGATCCGCATGCGACGGAGGAAAATGACAGTTGCGGTGAAATAGGGACTGTTTGACGGCTTAACTGGCTTAAACAGCCCGCATTTCACCGCAACTTATTGATGGGGATGCGACTAGCGCTTGCGGGGGACGAGTTTGGTGCGGCGCAGGTGGATCATCTCGGCGGCGATGGAGATGGCAATCTCCTCGGGATCCTCGGCCTCGATGGCAACGCCGATCGGCAGGTGCAGCTCGTCGATCTGGTCCTGCGTAAAGCCCTCCTGCTCCAAACGGGCGCGCACAAAGGCCGTCTTGCGGCGCGAGCCCAAGCAGCCCAGATAGGCGGGTTTAGCGCGCATGGCCTGAATCACCACGTCGATATCGGACTTGTGGCCTGCTGTGGCCACGACCACCAAGTCGCGCGGGCCGATGGGGCACTGCTTGCTCAGGTTCTTGTAATCGACCAGGCGACGATCGTAGACACCGGGCACCCATTCGGGCGTCAGCGTGCCGGGGCGGTCATCGCACGCCACAACGGCAAAGCCCGCCGCCGTGAGTACGCGCGCCGTCGCAGCGCCCACGTGTCCGCAGCCAAAGATGTAGGTCAGGCCCTCGGGGCAGAGCGTCTCGATGTGCGCCGGGGGAATCTCGGAGGCGGCGTTGGTGTAGGTGACCTTACTCCCCTCCTCCACCAGCGAAAGCTCGGGGCAGCCCGCAATGGTATGGCGCGATGCCCCGCCATGGTACTCGGCCACATCGCCCTCGAGCGCGTTTGCGATAAACGGTTCAAAGTCGATGACGAAGTCGCCGATGCGTCGATACGCCAAGACGTCGGCAACCGACTGGAACAACAGCACCTGCGATACATCCAGGTGCAGATAGCACAGGCAGATGGCTCCGCCGCAGATCATGCCGGTATCGGAGTTCTCGCCGCCCATGGTGTAGCGGACCAGACGCGATTTACCCCCGGCCAGCAGCTCGCGCGCCTCGTTCAGCGCAAAGAGCTCGATCTTGCCGCCGCCGATGGTACCTGCTTGGCTGCCATCGGCAAAGACGGCCATCCAGGCGCCCACGCCGCGCGGCGATGACCCTGCCGTGCCGGCAACTACCACCAGCTCGCACGTCTTACCGGCCTTCAGAGCGCCAAGCGCAGCATTCACCACATCGAGCTTTTCCATTGCAATTTCCTATCCCTGGAATACACCGGTGAGCATGGCGAGCGCCTCGAGCACGCCGCCGCCGACCGACGTCGCCTTGTCCGAAATATAGTTGATATAGCTGGCATCGCCGCGCGGGTCGACGTCGGCACATTTAAAGCCCTCGGTCACCTGAACGCCGTCGGCCAAAAGGCCGCGCAAGCAGCCATCGATCTGCGTGCACATGGGCGTATCGCCCGCGTAGCCAATCACGTCCCCGGCGCTCACGATATCGCCGATCGCATGGTCGGACCTAAACACACCGGCAGCGGGGCTGTGGATAACACGTTCCTTGCCATAGCCGGCGATGACACCCGGCACGCCCGTGTTGGGCTGGGGCGAACCTTGGGTAATGACACGGCCGAGAAAATGCCCGCGCATGGTCTCGACCACGGCGTCGCAATCGACCGGCGCGGTAAAGCCCGGCCCCACGGCAATGACGGCAGGCGCCATGTCGCGCGTGGTGCCCAAGTTGCGCTTGGCCAAAATCGCGTCGACCACAGCCGCGGGTTTCAGCTCGCCGAGCATCTTGGCCTGAGGGTCCACCACAACGGCGACGTCTCCGGCCTCGGTAATCTCAAGCGCCTCAGCCGGCGTCTGCGCCAAGCGAGCGCGAATGCCTTCGACCTCGACCTCGCCCAGGCGAATGGCCTCGCAAAAACTAATTGTGCGGCGGATGCACGTGGGAACCGCGATATCGGCCATAACGACCGACACGCCGGAGCGCACCAAACGGGCAGCGACGCCCGTGGCGATATCGCCGGCGCCGCGAACATAAACGAGCATTCCCGGGGCACCTCCCTGTGCTACGGTTTGAGCAGAGCAAAAGCGGTTCGACCGCTGCTCTGATGATTATTTATTATCACAGTATTATACGGCGGTGAACATATGGAAACGGTTAACGGTAATCTTGCCTCGGCGCTCAGGATCGAGCCGGGCATTACCGCGATTATCGGCAGCGGCGGCAAGTCGACCTTGCTCAAGACGCTGAGCCTTGAGCTTATGCGCGCTGGCGGCCGCGTGCTCCTCTGCACCACCACGCATATGTTTCCCGTCGCCGGCGTGCCGTGGGACGGATCGAGCCGTCGTCTGGACGCCGCGCCCTGGAAGCCAGGTGCCCTACACGCCCCAGGCTGCACCTGCGAGGCCTGCGCGGGGCTTGTGCGGGGAAGGATCTGCCAAGCAGGTGTCTTGGACCCCCAGACGGGCAAGCTCTCCTCCCCCGCCGCGCCGCTCGACCAGCTGGCGCAGCGCTTTGACTACGTCCTGGCCGAGGCGGACGGCAGCAAGCGGCTCCCGCTCAAGGCGCACGCCGCCTGGGAGCCGGTAATTCCCGCCGCCACGGCAAACGTTGTCTGGGTCGTCGGCGCCTCGGGGCTCGGCAAGCCCATCAACGAAGCCGTCCACCGCCCCGAGCTCTTCTGCGAGCGCTGCGGCTGCGAGCCCACCGACGCTGCCACCCCAGAGCGCGTCGCCCAGGTGCTCAATGCCGAGCTGCAGATGCTGAACCTCAACAATGCCCGTATCATGCTCAACCAAGCCGACACGCTTGCCGACCCAACAATGGCAGATCGCTTCGAGGCAGCCCTCAACCGCCCCCTCATCGCCACCAGCCTCCAGGGGTAGCAAATTTGGGACGGGGCTCTTTTTGCTACCCCGTCCCAAAAAATCATCTCCCAAATTAGCTACCCCGGCGGTCTTCCCGTTAGCGGGGCACGTAGCGGCCGGGTTGGGCTCCGGTGGGCTCGCCGTCGCGCGCGGCCAGCACGCCGTTCACAAACACGGCCTTGGCGCGGCCATGTGCCTCAAAACCCTCGAGCGGCGTGTAGTCCACAGCCTGATGCTGCATCGCGGCACTGATCGTCCAGCGCGCCTTGGGATCCCACACGCACACGTCGGCATCGGAGCCCTCGGCAAGACAGCCCTTGCGCGGGTACATGCCAAACACGCGCGCCGGGTTCTCGCTCATCAGGCGGCAGAGGTCCTCGGGGCCCAGCTGTCCCTCAAAGCTCGTGGCAATCGCGACGGGACGATGCTCCACGCCGGGCCCGCCGTTGGGAATCGCGCGGAAATCATCGCGTCCTCGGTCCTTTTGCCCGTGCAGGTTAAAGCTGCAATGATCGGTCGCAATAGTATCGATCTCGCCAGCCACAAGCGCCTCGCGCAGCGCGGCACGGTCACCGGCATGGCGCAGCGGCGGGCTCATCACGTACTTGGCGCCCGCAAAGCCGTCCTCGCCCTGCTCCAGATAGCAGGTGTCGTCGAGCATCAGATACTGAGGGCATGTCTCGACATAGATGTTCTTCTGCCCGCGCGCTTTGGCAGCGCGAATGGCCTCGAGCCCCAGCTTGGTCGAAAGGTGCACCACGTTGACCGGAGCGTCCCCGGCCAAGTGCGCCAGATACAGCAGGCGGCTCACGGCCTCGGCCTCACACACGTCCGGACGGCTGAGCGCATGGCCCTCGGGCCCGTGGATACCCTGCTCAAACACGCGCTTCTGCAGCGCGTTGACCAACGTGCCGTTCTCGCAATGCACGCACAGGATACCGCCCACGCGCTTGAGCTCCTCCAGCACCTCGAGCGTCTCGGCATCGTCCAGGCGCAGATGGTCGTAGGCAAAGTAGGTCTTAAACGACGACACGCCCGCCTCGCGCATGGCCGAAAGATCGGCGCGGTTGCGCTCATTCCACTCGGCAAGCGCCATATGGAAGGCATAGTTGGCGGTGCAGGTGCCGTCGGCGCGATGACGCCACTCGACCAAGGCATCGGGCATGGTCACGCCGCGATCGGCCGTCGCGTAGTCCACAATGGTCGTCGTGCCGCCGCAGGCAGCCGCGCGCGTGCCGGTCTCAAAGCTATCGGCTGTCCAATCCATGCCGGTCCAGCACTGCATGTGCGTGTGCCCATCGATAAAGCCCGGGAACACCCAGCAGCCCGCAGCATCCTCGACGGTATCGCCCTCGGCCGGCTCAATCGCCGCGGCAATCCGCACGATCTTATCGCCATCCATGGCAAGATCGGCGCGGCGAAGCCCCTGGGGCGTCACGAGTGCGCCGTTTTTGATGATGATCATAATTGCTCCTTATTGATTGATGCAGTTGGCCACGCGATCAAAATACGAGCAGGCGGCGATATGCTCCGTTATGCGTCGCTGTCCCTTGACGGTATCGACGTCCCACAGCTCGTAGGCACGCGCCTCGACCAGCACCACGTCGGTACGGTCCTTGAGGATCGAACCGCCGCCGTCCTTACCCTCAAGACACATAAGTGCATCGAACAATTCCGCCGGAAAGAGCACCGGGCTCGAAGGCTCGCCGTTGCACGCAAGACGCACCGGATGATTGCGGTCACGCTCGTCAAACGCACGAACCATACCCTCAAAAGAATCCGAACTCACAAGCGGCTGGTCGCCCGGCAAAAAGAGGCAGCCTTTCCAGTTGCGTTCGACTCCCCACGAAAGGCCCGCACGGACGCTTTCGCTGCGCAGTTTGCCATCGTGCAGCACACACGGGCAATGCTTGTCCTCGCAAATCTGGGCGACCTCGGGCCAACGCGTCGAAACCACGACGTCAAAGCCCCGGGGAACCGAATCAATGGTCCGGGCAATCAGCGGCTTGCCATAGATATCGGCAAGCATCTTGTTAGAGCCAAACCGCTTGCCCTCGCCCGAAGCCATAATGACGCAACCAAGTTTCATGGCGATACCTCCCCTGAAGCCATCGTACCCATAACTCGCGTCGCGGGGCATCTACATCGAAAGCGCTTATCCCGCACGCCCACGATGCAAAAAGGGGCACCCCGCCGGTTGGCAGAGCGCCCCCTTTACATGGCTTACCCCAGCGCGGCTTTAGGCCTGGAACCAACGGGCGGTGTTGCGCTCGTCGAGGGCCTTGAGGGTAGCGGCGGGATCGGCAACCTTCTGCAGGAACATCATGGCTGCGATGGCGTACGGCTTGTAGCTGGCCTCCTTGTACATGCCCACGCGGTGCATGTCAAAGACGTCGGCGTTGACCTCGCCGTGCTCGCAGGAGACACCGGAGATGTCGGCGGGCAGCGGGTGCATAAAGATGGTGTCCTGGCCGTTGGCGGTCTTCTCCATGAGCTCGGTCGTGGAGCACCAGTCCTGATGGGTGGCGTTCTGAGCGAGCAGCTCCTTCTCGAGCGCTGCGATGCCGGCGTCGTCGCCCTCGGCGTACAGGTTGGTACGCTTCTCCATGGCGGCAAACGGAGCCCAGCTCTTGGGGATCACGATGTCGGCGCCCTCGAAGGCCTCGGCCATGGTGTTGACCTGCTTAAAGGTGGTGCCGGACTCGGCGGCATAGCCCTTGGCGCGCTCGACGACCTCGGGCATGAGGTCGTAGCCCTCGGGGTGGGCCAGGGTGACGTCCATGCCAAAGCGGGGCAGCAGGCTGATCAGCGACTGCGGGCAGGACAGCGGCTTGCCGTAAGAGGGCGAATAGGCCCAGGTGACGGCAACCTTCTTGCCCTTGAGGTTCTCAAGACCGCCAAACTCGTTGATGAGGTAGAGCATGTCGGCAGAGGACTGCGTGGGGTGATCGGAGTCGGACTGCAGGGAGATGAGCGTGGGACGGTGATCCAGAACGCCGTCCTCGTAGGCCTGCTGGACAGACTCGGAGACCTCGGCCATGTAGGCGTCGCCCTTGCCGATGTACATGTCGTCGCGGATGCCGATGACGTCGGCCATGAAGGAGATCATGGTAGCGGTCTCGCGGACGGTCTCGCCGTGAGCGATCTGGGACTTCTTCTCGTCCAGGTCCTGCAGCTCGAGGCCGAGCAGGTTGGCGGCCTTAGAGAAGGAGAAGCGCGTACGGGTGGAGTTGTCGCGGAACAGGGAGACGGCCAGGCCCGAGTCGAAGATCTTGGACGAAACGTTGTTCTCACGCAGCTCGCGCAGGGCGTCGGCAACGATGTAGAGAGCCTTGAGCTCATCGGTGGTCTTATCCCAGGTGTGCAGGAAGTCGCTGCCGTACATGCCCTTAAAATCGAGGCCGTTCAGCTGCTCGACGAGCTCGGTAAACTTGGCGTCCATGTAAATATCCTTTCCATAGATGAAACGATCGCAATGAGTAGATGTGCTCCGGCATGCGCGTGTGGCTAGAACATGCAGAGCGCTATGACGAGGACCCGCTACCGTTGAGGAAGCATGGGAGATAACGACCGCGGGCCCCAAGTCAACAGGGGGTGCCGGGGACACAGGCTGTCCCCGGCTCAACAAGATCGAGGAATGGGACTAGTCGATCTTGTTGTTGGTCAGACCAGCGCGGAACACGGTAGCGTCGCCATCGGCCTGGCTCGGATCGTAGAGGTTCAAAGCAGCAACATACATGGCGGCAGCGGTGACCAGGTCGTCCTTGTAGGTGACCTCGTTGGGAGCGTGAGCCTGAGACTCGGCACCCGGGCCAAAGCCAACGCAGGGGATGCCATAGCGGCCCTGGATGGAAACGCAGTTCGTGGAGAAGGTCCACTTGTCGCACAGCGGACGGCCGGTGCGCTTGTCCATGCTGGGCTCGCAGCCGATGCGCTCGTCACCGAACATGGCCTTGTGGGCGTCGACGAGGGCCTTGACGTGCGGAGCGGTCTCCTTGTTGATCCACGTGGGGAAGTAAGCCTCGGTCTCGTAGACCTCGCCGGTCCAGGACGGACGGTCGTACATGTACATGGAGACCTTCACGTCGTCGCCGTACTTCTTGGCGGCCGGCAGGTTGCGGATCTCGTCCAGGCAGGACTCCCAGGTCTCGCCGGCGGTCATGCGACGGTCGATGGAGATGGCGCAGGAGTCAGCGACAGCGCAGCGGCTGGGGCTGGTGTAGAAGATCTGGCTGACGGTGCAGGTGCCGCGGCCCAGGAAGCGGGCGTCCTCAAAGTGCTCGGGGTTGTACTTGGGGTCGAGCATCTTGACGAGGCCCTTGATGTCGGTCGACTCGTCGCAGCCGTTGTTGTTGAGGGCGCGGACGTCGGCGATGATGTCGGCCATCTTGTAGATGGCGTTGTCGCCGCGGTCGGGAGCGGAACCGTGGCAGGAGGTGCCGTGAACGTCGACGCGGATCTCCATGCGGCCGCGGTGACCGCGATAGATGCCGCCGTCGGTGGGCTCAGTGGAAATGACGAACTCGGGCTTAATGCCGTCCTTGTTGTAGATGTACTGCCAGCACATGCCGTCGCAGTCCTCTTCCTGGACGGTGCCGACGACCATGATCTTGTAGCCCTCGGGGATGAGGCCCATGTCCTTCATCATCTTGGCAGCATAGGTAGCAGAAGCCATGCCGCCCTCCTGGTCGGAGCCGCCGCGGCCGTAGATGATCTCGTCGGTTTCGTAGCCCTCATAGGGATCGGCATCCCAGTTCTCGATGTTGCCGATACCGACGGTGTCGATGTGGGAGTCGATGGCGATGATCTTGTCGCCCTCGCCCATAAAGCCCATAACGTTGCCCAGGCCGTCGACCTTGACCTCGTCATAGCCAAGGCTCTCCATCTCGGCCTTGATGCAAGCGACAACCTCACCCTCCTCGCAAGACTCAGAGGGGTGGCTAATCATTGCGCGAAGAAAACGCGTCATATCAGCACGATGGGACTCAGCCGCAGCCTTAATGGCATCAAAATCGAGTTCTTTAGTCATAACAGTCAACCTTTCTACAAGGGTTTACCTACAGGTAGATATTTCAGATAGATCACTTGTGCCAAGCGGCGTGAGGTTGAGCACCCCACAAGCAAGTAACCATAGGAGGCGGACGGAGGACTTTGCTCCGTCGCGAGTTCCGCACGAGCCGGAGAGCACTTAATGTGCTCTCCGTGCGAGCAGGACTGTCCGAGCAGGGAGTAAAGTCCTCCGGCTGCCTCCGGACAGGTCAGTCTGCTAGCAAGTGGGGTACTCGCCCTCCCAGACGATGCGACGGTACTGATCCGGGTCCGTGTCACCTTCCGTGGAGAAGCAGAGCACGGAGCTTGTCTTGTCCAGACCGATGAGCTCTTTGAGCTCGGCGTACTCGGGATCGAGCATGAGGGTCTCGACCAGGCCGGTGGTCACGGCGCCGGACTCGCCGGAGATGACGCGCGGGTCGCCCTTCTCGGGAGCGCCCAGGGTGCGCATGCCGCGAGCGGTGACCCAGTCGGGGCAGGACACGAAGGCGGTGGTGTGGTTGCGCAGGATATCCCAGCCAAGGATGTTGGGCTCGCCGCAGCACAGGCCGGCCATGATGGAGGGCATGTCGCCGTCCACGATACGCGGGTCGCCGTCGCCGGCGGCAGCGCCCTTGTACAGGCAGGCGGCCGGTGCGCACTCAACCACGACGAAGGTGGGCGGGTTATCGGGATACAGGTTGGTGAAGTAGCCCACCACGGCGCCGGCCAGCGAGCCCACGCCAGCCTGGACAAAGACGTGCGTCGGGCGGTTGATAGCCATCTCGCGCAGCTGCTCGGCAGCCTCGGAAGCCATGGTGCCGTAACCCTCCATGATCCAGGACGGGATCTTCTCGTAGCCCTCCCAGGCGGTGTCCTGAACGATGACGCCGCGCTCGCAGGCGTCGGCCTCGGCGGCGGCCATGCGCACGCACTCGTCGTAGTTGACCTCTTCGATGGTCACCGTGGCGCCCTCGGCGGCAATGTTATCGAAGCGGGGCTTGGTGGAACCCTTGGGCATGTGCACGACGGCCTTCTGGCCCAGCTTGTTGGCAGCCCATGCCACGCCGCGGCCATGGTTGCCGTCGGTGGCGGTAAAGAAGGTAGCCTGGCCAAAGTCCTCGGCCAGCTGATCGGAGGTCAGGTAATCGAAGGTGCAGTCGGCAACGTCCTTGCCGGTCTCGTCGGCAATATAGTTGGCCATGGCAAACGAGCCGCCCAGGACCTTAAAGGCGTTGAGGCCAAAGCGATAGCTCTCGTCCTTAACGCACAGGTTGGACAGGCCCAGGCGCGCGGCCTGGCCGTCCAGGCGGGCAAGCGGAGTAACGGTGTACTGAGGGAACGACTGGTGGAAGGCGCGGGCCTTCTTCACGTGGTCGAGGCTCATGATTCCCAAGTGCTTGTCATCGCTCTTGGGCATCGTGTTGCCCGCCCACTGGATCTTATCGGCCATACGGTGAACTCCTTAAGTCCTCTCTTGCCGGCCCCCGCATACGCGTTTCAGCCCGATCCCATTCACACGGCTGAACTTTTATGTGGATGCCAAACAAAAAGTTTGTTAGTAATGTTCTATCACACTTTTTGATTGGATAACCTAACAAATTGTTAGTTGCCGCAATCGGTACCTTTTCGCCGCCGAACGGTCACATAACGCAGCAACGCTTTCGTTATTTGCGAACAAGTGTGGTTTATGGCAAAGTGTGCCCAAACTAATTTTTAGGAAGGCACCCATGACCCCCGCACAGATTGAGTTTTACAAGCGCCTTGCACACGGTCTGGCGCTCCAATTTGGCCCCAACTGCGAAGTCGTCGTCCACGATCTGGAGACCGAGGACGTGGACCACTCCATCGTAGTGATCGAAAATGGCCACGTCAGCGGGCGCAAACTGGGCGACGGCCCCAGCCATATCGTGTTTGAGTCCATGCACGAGGGCACCACCGACGTACACGACCGCGAGCCGTACCTCACTAAAACCACCGATGGCAAGCTGCTCAAGTCCTCGACCATCTTTATCCGCAACGACGAGGGCAAGCCCGTCGGCATTTTGGGCATCAACTTTGACATTACGCTTATGAAGGCTTTTGAGCGTTCGCTCGACGCCTTTACCGGCACCGGCGGCACGGGCTACACCGAGCCCGAGCCCATTACCAAGAACATCGGCGACCTGCTCGAGGACCTGCTGCACGAGTGCGAGCAGTTTGTGGGCAAGCCCGCGGCGCTCATGACCAAAGACGAGCGCATTCGTGCCATTGGCTACCTCGACCGTCGCGGCGCCTTCCTCATTTCCAAGTCGAGCGAGCGCGCCTGCGAGTTCTTTGGCATCTCCAAGTACAGCTTCTATAGCTACCTCAATGAGGCCAAGGCGGCGGCCGACGACAAGTAGGCACTCGCCTAGATTGCCCCTCCCCTTTTGGGCGCGAGTTCTGGAAAGCTCGAATCCAAGACCGAGCCGCTTGGGAAGTTCCATATAATCGATGTCATTAGTATTTCGAAAGGGTGGAATAGAATGGCGTTGAGCAAGGCATCATGCACCGGTCGCGGATTGATTCCGGCAATTGGTGGACATGTGCACCGCATGTTCGATGAGGGTGAAGACGACCTGTTTTCGCTGAGCCTTGACGACGTGATGGATGATCGCCCGTGGACCGCCGACGAACTCATGGGCGGTGGGGCTCGCCCGTCAAGCCCCAATCCCGCACTTGCGCCTAAGCCCGCATCTGCGCCGACTCCTGCGCAGCCGCCTGTTTCGACGCCCGCATCTACGCCCGCACCCATTTCGGCGCCCGCGCCCGCTCCCCGCCCCGCAAGCGACCCGTCCGAGACGGCGGCATTTCTCGCTGCAGCGACGCAGGGCAAATCGGCCGACAGCACCGTTATGTACAGCGCCCAGCAGTTGCCTGTTCCTGCGGCACGCAAGCCTCCGATCACAAGGCTCGATGAGCCCGTTGCCCATCAGGTTGCCTACGATTCCTGGGCTGCAGCCGATCTGGATGAGACCTCAACCGGCATGCCGGTGCTCGACGTTCCAGTTAACCCGCTTTTTGCCGCCAACACGAGCGCCGCGGATTATGAGGGCGGTGCGGCATATTCCGATTATTCCGATAGCTATACTGGCACCGGTCGCATCGAGACCGAGGATTATGGCACCGCATCGAGCAATTATCTCAACGATCCGTACGCTGCCGCGCCTGCACCGGAATATGACCCGGAGGCCGCGTCCGCGCCGGCGTATACCAAAAGCACGGGCGAAGAGCGCTTCGCCGATTATTACGCCGAGGAAAAGGCGCTGCGTTTCTCGGAATTTCCGCAGGCAGTCAAGGTTGCCTTTATCGCCATTGTCATTGCCCTGCTCGGCGTCATTGCGTTTGAGGGATTCCGTCTGTTCTCCGGCCCCACCCAAGCGGAGTCGGAGACCCAGCAAAAAGAGGACGATAACAAGTATCTGGACATCAACACCCTCAAGGGCGACCCCAACGACGGAGACGATGAGTAGCGAGAGCTGAAGGCTGCCGCAGGATCTCGCATCCAGCACCGGCTTCTAAGTGCTGTCTTGTCATCCAGCTACACTTTTCCTGATAATTTGCCTATCGAATTTGACACTTTTCCGAAGTTCTAAGGTGCCTATTTCGACACTTTTCCGTACTTTTAAACGGCTGATTTCGACACTTTTCCGGATGAAAGCCGAGTGATCACTTGGGAAACCAACGCCGTCCGCGCGTCATTTCGCAAGCGGCGCTTGATTTCTGTCCGCGCGCGCTGATAGACTTCCTCTTGCCCGCAGGGAGCGGGCGCGTTTTATCCAGAGTCGGGGTAGAGAGTTGGCTCCACGATCCCGACGCCAACCGGCCAAGAGGCACGGTGGCCCTGCCAACATCGATGAAAGGAGTCCGTATGGACAATTTCTCTGTGCGCAGTGAGCGCAACTTCCACAACCTGGCAGCCAAGCCAAAACGAATGCATCTTCTGGATAAGCCAAATGGCTACGCCTCGGCCATGGTCAAGAGCAGCCTCTCCCACCAGATGCGCTTTACCGTGCAGAAGCTCGAGGAAGAGCTCTGCGCCGCCGGCGACCCGCACGTGCTGCAGGTCAAGCTGCTCGGAGACGATTCGCGCGAGCCATCCAGCTGGAATCTGTTTGCCGACGGCAAGTGCGTTGCGGACGGATCCGGCACCTTTGCCCGCGAGTGTTTCTGCGAGGGAGCCGAGGTGTTCCTGAACCTGTGCCGCGACGCCGTGCGCGCGGCCGAGCTGCGCCAATGGAGCCAGAGGGAGTACGAGCTGCTGAGTGCGGCACGCGGGATTGCGAGGGCGTAGGCAGACAGGCCAGACAGCTCGTCATACTGGTTGACGCTTCGATTCAAACAGCAGGGCGGGCTCGCGCTTACAGCCCCGCCATGCCAAACCGAATGGCGTTCTCAAAAGGCCTACCCCCTCCGCCTTCAGCTTTAGCAGCAGGTCGCCCAGCTCGGGGCACTTGCTGGAAAGGCGCGTCTGAGCTCGCTCGCCCATCCCCCACCGTTGACGGACCTCCTGGGCGCGCGGGCTCACGCGGTAGTCCCCGTCCATCATCTGCTTGAGCAGCTTGGCGGTCACGCGCGCATCGGCTAGGGCGCTGTGGGCGTGACCCGTCGACTCGTCGAACTCGATGCCAAACCACGTCGCTGCGTCACTCAAAGAGACGCACCCGTGGCTGCTCATGTCCATGATCGAGGTGTAAAACGCCTGCAGGTCGGCCCAGTCCGTAGGAAATGCGGAAAGATCGATATGCTTTGCCTGGCACTCAGTCAAAAGCTGTCGACGATCCGCCCCGCTCCAACAGACCACCTGGGCGGAGTAGCGACCGATCCAATCGCTGAGCCTTTTGATCACCATGTAGAGCGGATCGGCCATCGCAGTGTCCACGGCCGATATCCCCGTAAGCTCGCGAACGGGGAACGCAACGCCTTCGGCATATTCCGTCTGCACAAACTGCGAGAACTCGCCCATCACGTTGCCGCGGTTATCGAGCTTAACCGCGCCGACCTCGATAATCTCGTTGCGCAACCCGCGGCGCTGGCGCTGCCTTGACACCGGCGCAAACTCGAAGTCGAGCACAATCTGACGCGCAAAGTTCGTCGTATCGATAGCCGAGATACACGGCGTCTTTTTGTCTGGCACGGTGAGGGCCTTTCTCCGTCAACTGCCGCCTGTTTCACAGGCAGCTACATTGCCGTAAGGATAAGTGTCCGTGCGGACATGAAATCGCACAGTGCAGCTTTCCGACATCCTTGCGTAAAGCTGCGCTTTGAGATGGTCACGTCGTTGTTATTATCGAACATATATTCGTATTTATGGCTGCAGTTTGATAGACTGGTTATTGTTGGCGGCAGTTCCATGTGCCGGGCAGCGCCCTCCATGCGACGGGAGGTGATGCCCATGACCGATCTAACTGATTTTGTGAAGCTCCTGACCGCTTTGGTCTCGCTCCTCACGGCGCTTATCGGACTTACCGAGGCACTCAAGCAGCGTACGAAGCATAAAAGAGGGGTCGACGCCGCTAAGGCGATGACCCCTTAATCCAAGCAACGGCGCTGCCCAGCTCTTCACTACTTGGGCTGCCGTCGACCTTATTTTACCCACGGGCGCCGGGTTTACCAAATGGATTTTCGGTAAAGGAAGCACGGCACGCCCGCAAAACCGCTACGCCCCAAGTGCCGCCATGGGGATCACCGCCACGCCGTCGTCGCGTGTGTAGGCAATGCTCCCCTTTCCAACCACGACCGCCAAAAACGCCGGCGCGGCATTCTGGGCGGCAGGATTGGAGAGCACTTTCCTCTCCAGCGCCTTGAGATTTCTCGCTCCATCGTCTGCTTTCGCATCACTCAGCTTGACCTCGATAGCTCCCCAGCGCCCGTCGTGCTCAACGATCAGATCGACCTCAAGGCCCTTCTCATCTCGGAAATAATGGACACTGTTGTCGACACCGCCGTAGGTGGAAAGGAACACGCGCACGTCGCGCAGAACGAGGTCCTCAAAGAGCATCCCCAGCGTTTGCATATCGCCAAGCAGCCGCTCAGGGGTAGCCCCCAGCAACGCCGCCGCAAATGACGGGTCGCAGAAGTAGCGCTTGGGGCGCACGCGAACGCGAGCCTTCGAGCGCATGGGCGGCTCCCATCCGCACAGGTCCTCGGTCAGCTTGAGCCTGTTGAAGAGATCCAGGTGCGCAGCGATGGTCCTCTCGTCGGGGCCCGCCTCACCGTACGAGGCGTCCTTTATGAGCGTCTTGTACGTGACAGCCTGGCTCTCGTTCATGGCAAGAGCTCGCAAAAGGCCGTGTGCAAGCTCGGGCGATCATGCGATATACGAAATTACGCCATTCTCAATGCGGATTTTATGCTACTTCCAATGTAGTTTTTACGCCGTTGCGGATGTAGTTTTTACGCTATGTTCATTGAAGGTTTTACGCTTGGCATCCTTAGCGCGACGCTCGCTCAACCCCTGACCACCGGATTGCCCGAATTCCGGGATGCTGCCTCCGCTCCAAACAAAAGGCCCAGCTCGCGATGAGCTGCCTCCCATTTCTTGAACATTAGAAATGGGAGACTTTCCACCCCATGCCTCTATCGGAAACGGCATCCCGTCCTGAGCATCGAATCCGGGACGTAGTTTCCGCATGCGGCTTCGTTAGGAAAGCATGTTCCACTCTGAGCGCTCATTCCGGGGTGCAATTTCCGCCAGAGACACCGCCGGGAAAGCACATCCCGGTTTGGAGCCGAAATCTGGGATGTAGTTTCCGCTTGAAGGGCGATCCGGAAAGCACGTCCCATCCCGAGTGGCAATTCCGGGTCACAGTTTCCGCAGATACAAGGCGACAGTCCGCCGCCCTTATCACATGCCTTCAAATATGCGATCCAGAAACACAAAACAGCAGATAGAATGCTCTTTTTCAAAAAGTACACGTCCCTAAACTTACCAGGTCTTCATAACTTGTTGCCGTTCACGGGAGCCGATCACCGCCCACCGATTCGAATGTAAAAATGTCGCCGAAAACAGGCCATCTACCTGCATGGTTAGATTTTGGTCAGCTTTTGGTCAGCTGAGCGGCAAGTTCCAGCTGATACGTTTTTGCTACCCAAAAGGAGGCGGTAGCTCATGACCCATTGCAATGACCAGCTCATCGACCAACTGCTCACTCAAGCCGAACAAGAGGGGCGCTGTCTGATTCCCCCGAGCACGGCGATCCGAAAAGCGCTCCTTCGGCGCACCGGCGGCACGGTTGTCTCGCCCATGCCGGGGTTGTTTGCGCGAAAAACGCGCTGGGATGAACTCAACCGAGCGCAACGCCATTGCGAGATTATCCACGCCCTTGCGATCATCCATCCCGATTGGACGTTCTGCTCGTTTTCGGCAGCTTGCCTGCTGGGGCTCGAGGTCTCGTGGCGACACCTGAACGTCGTGCATGCTTGCAGCTCGACAAAGCCGTCGGCTCGTCCGGGCGCACATATTCAGCGACACCAGATTGAGCCGGCCGGAGCAATACGCAGAGCCGACGTATCGGTAACGCCGCCCATCCAAACGGCCACAGATTGCCTGCTGCAAACTGGTTTTGCCGACGGCATGCCCATTGCCGATTCGGCGATCTCAAAGCTCGGCCTTGCGCCGGAACAGCTGATGAAGGCCGTTGAGCAACGAGCGACTGCCCGCAATGGGCGCGCGATTCGCACCGCCCTCACAACGCTTCGATATGCCGACGCCCGCGCCGAGAGCGGCGGGGAATCGGTCGCCCGAGCCGTCATGATCGAGACGGGCTTTGCACCCGACTGGCTTCAATACGAGCTGACGGACCCCTTCGATTCGGCCAAACCCATACGAACGGACTTTGCCTGGGAGCGCCAGGCGCAGGAACTCACGCTGGGCGAGCTCGACGGGCTCATCAAATATACCGACCAGACCATGCTGGCCGGACGCACCACCGCCGAGGCGCTCGTTGCCGAACGACAGCGCGAGGCGCACCTATCGCTCTACGGCCATCCGCTCATCCGCTTTACCATGATCGAAGTCCGTTCGGCAGGCATGCTCGCGAAAAAGCTGCAGACGGCAGGCATCCGCCAGACCATGCTCCCGACATGGCTCAACGATATTGAGCTGTAGGGGCTGCTGAGCTTATGCCCGTCTGCCTGCCAAACCGGGACACACTTTCCGGTTGGCAGCACCCGCGGAAACCATGTCCCAGATTGAATGCTCAAAATGGGATGCGCTTTCCCGACGAAGCTCCTTGCGGAAAGCGTGTCCCAGAATGAAGACTCAGAATGGGATGCAATTTCCGCTTGAAGGCCGATCCGGAAACTGCATCCCATTCTGAGCGCCAATTCCGGGACGCAGTTTCCGGTTGAGGGCTGTTCCGGAAAGCGCATCCCATTCTGGAGCCGAAATCTGGGACGCAGTTTCCGCTCCAAACAAAAAGCCCCGGCTCGCGATGGAGCCGGGGCCAAAGGCGCAGCATATACAGTTGATGTTGAGCGCGAACAGCCCGTCAGCAATGGGCGTCCGCGTTCTACCCTACCCGCGGTGACGAGCGCGGCTGTACGGCGTATCCACCATGGGCAGATTTGGACGCAGCTTGCCGTCAAACGCGCGGTAGGCATTCTGCACGGCGGGCGCCGTGGGGATCGTTGCGATCTCGCCGATGCCCTTGCCGCCGTATGCCACGGGCAGCAGTTCGTCCTTCTCCACGTAGATGGCGTGGATATCCGGAATCTCGGGCGCACGGAACAGCCCGAGCGTGCCGTACCTTGCCTGGGGTACGCAGTCCTTAAGCGGCCAGTCCTCGGTGAGCGCATAGCCCATACCCATGAGCACGCCGCCTTCAATCTGACCTTGGATCGAGATGGGGTTGACCACCTTGCCGGAATCGTGCGCGGCATAGACCTCGCTCACGCGGCCGTCATCGTCCAGAATGACCACGTGCGTGGCAAAGCCGTAGCAGATGTGGCTCTTGGGATTGGGGACGTCGGCGCCCAGTTTGTCGGTCGGCTCCAGATACACGTAGCCAAACTCGCATCCCTCGAGCGCCTTGATGGCGGCCGCGGGATCCTGAGGATGCATGCCCTGGCCGGCGACGAGTTCCTGTGTGCGTAGCTGATAGGCGCGACCGTCGTCGTACTCGATCTTGACGCCGTCACCATGGGCGCTCACCGGGGCGGTAGGCGCAGGCTTGCCGGCCTCGATGCCAACCATGGCATCGCGCAGCAGGAAGGCGGCACCGCGCACGGCCTCGCCGGTCACGACCGTCTGACGCGAGCCAGACGTGGTGCCGGAGTCGGGAGCGTTCTCGGTGGAGCACTCGCCGTTGGCAATGCAGCTCAGCGGCAGGCCGCATGCCTCGGCAACGTCCTGCAAAAAGACGGTGTTACAGCCCTGGCCGATGTCGGACGTGGCGGCATAGACCACGGCCACGCCGTTCTCGACGCGAATCTTGCAGCGGCCGGCATCGGGCAGGCCCACGCCCACGCCGGCGTTCTTCATGGCGCAGGCGATACCGGCGTGTCCGGGATGCGCATAGTAGGCATCTTTGACCTCGAGCAGCGTCTCCTTAAGCGCCGTGGAGCAGTCGGCAATCTGGCCGTTGGGCAAAACCTCGCCCGGCTCGATGGCGTTTCTATAACGAATCTCCCACGGGTCCAGACCGACCTTCTCGGCCAGCAGGTCGATCAGGCTCTCGAGCGCAAACTCGGACTGGCACACGCCAAAGCCGCGGTACGCGCCGGCGGGCGGGTTGTTGGTGTAGTAGCCAAAGCCGCGGATGTCGGTGTTCTGGTACTTGTAGGGGCCGACGGCATGCGTGCAGGCGCGCTCGAGCACCGGGCCGCACAGCGACGCGTAGGCGCCGGTGTCAAAGTTGATCTCGCAGTCCAGACCGGTAAAGTTGCCTTCGGCGTCGCAACCCAGCGTAAAGGTGCCGTCCATGGCATGGCGCTTGGGATGGAACGCGAGCGACTCGGCACGCGTGAGCTTGCACTTCACAGGACGCTGGAGCTTATAGGCAGCAAGCGCGGCCAGGTGCTGGATCGAAACGTCCTCCTTACCGCCAAAGCCGCCGCCCACGAGCATGGTCTCGACGACCACGCGCTCGGGCTCGTTGTCCCAGCCAAACATGTGGGCACACTCTTTGCGCGTGTCGTAGGCACCCTGGTCGGTCGACTGCACCTTGACGCCGTTCTTGTACGGGAAGGCAACGGCGCACTCGGGCTCCAAGAAGGCATGCTCGGTAAAAGGCGTGGTAAAGCGCTGTGTCACGGTGAACGCGCTCTCTGCCAGCGCCTTGGCGGCGTCGCCGCGCGTCACATGGCGGCTCTGGCACACGTTGTCCTTGAGCTCCACCGTGTTGCCAAAGGCAAAGAAGCTGTCGTGCAGGCGCGGGGCGTCGGCAGCCCTGGCCTCGACAATGTTACGCACGGGCTCCAGCGGCTCGTAATCGATCTTTACGAGCTTCTTGGCCTTCTCGAGCGTCGCTTCGTCCTCGGCGACCACCAGCACGATGGCGTCACCCACGCAGCGGGTGATATCGCCCTGGGCGATCATGACATCCCAGTCCTGGATAAGGTGGCCGACCTGGTTGACCGGCACGTCCTCGGCGCGCAAGATGCCCACCACACCGGGCAGGGCCTCGGCCTTGGAGGTATCGATGGAGAGCACGCGGGCGCGCGGATACTTGGAGCGCACGGCGCTGGCGTAGGTCAGACCCGGCTGATCGAGCTCGTCGATGTCATCGGGATACTTGCCCTCGCCGAGCACCTTCTTGCGCACGTCGATACGGAAGGCGCGCTTGCCCACGCCGTAGTCGTCGCCGCGCTCCAAGTCCTCGTCGATCTGCTTTTCGCCGCGGAGCACCGCAGCGGCCAGCGAAATGCCCTCGATAATCTTCTTGTAGCCGGTGCAGCGGCAGACGTTGCCGCGGATGGCGTACTTAATCTGCTCCTCGGTGGGCTCGGGGTCCTCGGCGATCAGCGCCGCACCCGCCATGACCATGCCGGGGATGCAAAAACCGCACTGCACGGCGCCCACGGCGCCAAAGGCGTACACAAAGGCCTCGCGCACGTCCTGAGGCAGGCCCTCGACGGTCACGATGTTGCGACCGGCGGCAAGGGCGGTGGTCAGCACGCACGCCTTGACGGCCGCACCGTCCACATGGATGGTGCAGGTACCGCACGCGCCCTCGGAGCAGCCGTCCTTGGCGGAATGGATGTGCAGGTCGTCGCGCAGGTAGCGCAGCAGCGGTTTGTTTTGGGTCGTCGTGCGCTCGACACCGTTAACGGTAAAAGTGAATTCCTGTGCCATGGTGATTCCCTTCTACACGCCGGCGGCGATGCCGGTGCGGTCGTGGATGGCGCCATGCGGGCAAACGACGGCGCACATGCCGCACGACAGGCAGTCCGCGCCGTCGATATGGGCACAGTTGTCCTCGATGCGGATAGCGCCGGCAGGGCACTTTTTGGCGCACATGCCGCAACCGATGCAGCTCGTGTCGCAGACCTTGCGCGCAATGGCGCCCTTATCGGTGTTGTTGCAGCGCACCAGAATGTTCTGGTAGCCGGGGACGAAGGCAATCACGCGCTGCGGGCATGCCATGCCGCACAGGCCACAACCCGTGCACCTGGAGCGGTCCACGCGGGCGATGCCATCAACCAGCGCAATGGCGCCGTGGGGGCAGGCCGTGACGCAGGCGCCACAGCCAATGCAGCCTTCGTTGCAGCGGGCGTCGCCGCCTGCGGAGGCACAGCCGCTTCCGCAGGCAACGTAGGCCACGTTATGTTGAATGGATTTGGCCATAAGAGACTCGCCTATTTCTTAAGAAGGTACGAATAGTTGTCGCGCACGGCCCTGATGGTCAGGCGGACGGCCTCGGGAAGACCGGTGTTGACGGCATCGACCGAGACGGTGCGGACCGTGCCGGCGACGCGGACTTTAAAGTGGTCCTCGTCCACAGCCAGGAAGCCCTCGTTCTCGGAGTTCTCCATGTCCTGCTCGCTCCAGAACAGGGTGAGCTTGTCCTTATAGGGACGACCCTCCTGGTAGGGGCAGAACACGGCGCAGTTGCCGCACTCGTTGCACATGCCGTCGACATGTACCACCTGATGCTTGGCCAGGCCCGGCACCTTAATTGCCACGTTGGCGCGGTTGGGGCACACGTCGCAGCAGACCTCGCACACCGAGCCGCAGCCCAGGCAGCGGGTCTTGGTGCAGTTGCGCTTGTCGCGGCACAGCGACCCCTTGCGCTCGTAGCAGGTGTCCTCGCGACCGGCCTGCTCGTTGCAGTCGGCGTACTTGTTAAAGTCCACGCCGGCAATGGCACGGGCGACCTCGGCGGCGTCGGCGATAGCCTCGACCACGGTAGCAGGACCGCGGCGGCAGTCGCCCGCAGCCCAGACGCCCTCTACGCCGGTGGAGGTGGCGGCAAGACGACCGCGGCGGTCGTGCTCGACGCCCGCGGCATCGTACAGGCTGGCATCGATGCCCTCGCCCACGGCGCAGATCACCGTGGTGGCGGGAAGCTCAACGGTCTCGCCCGTGGCGACGGGGCTGCGACGGCCGCTTGCATCCGGCTCGCCAAGCTCCATAACATCGCAGGTCAGCACGGCACCGTTGAGTGCCTTGGGCGCCAGCAACTCGCAGAACTCAACGCCGTCGGCAAGAGCAAAATCGAGCTCTTCCTCGTCGGCGGGCATCTGCTTCTTGGTGCGGCGATACACCAGGCGCACGTTCTTCACGCCAGCCAGGCGCTTGGCCACGCGGGCCGCGTCCATGGCGGTGTTGCCGGCGCCAATGACCACGACGTCCTCGCCCAGCTCGAGCTTCTCGCCCTTCTTGGCGGCCTCGAGGAACTCCAGCACATCGAGCTCGGCACCCTCGCCCAAGCCCGCAGAGCCGGGCATCCAGGCACCGGTGGCCACGACCACGTCGGTAAAGCCCTGGGCCTTGAGCTCGTCAATGGAATCAACGCGAGCGTTGAGCTGCACCTTGGCGCCAAAGGCCAGGCAGAGCTCGGCGTCGTGGGAGATATCGTCGCTCGCGATACGGAACTCGGGGATTACGTGACGGACCACGCCGCCAAGAGAGTCGCGGGCCTCAAAGATGGTGACGGGCACGCCGGCACGCGTCAGGAAGAACGCCGTCGCCAGACCGGCCGGGCCGCCGCCGATAACGGCAACGTTGCGCTCGGCGTCGTTGGCAATGGCCTGGGTGCGCAGCTTGGGCAGCACGGCGGTCATGGCCTCGCGGGCGGCCTTGAGCTTGCTGGCGCGAATCTGGGCGCCCTCGGGCTCGTAGAATGCGCGCTCGCAGGCACGGCCGCAGGGATGCGGGCAGATGGTGCCGGTAATGAACGGCAGGGCGTTGCGCTCGATGATATTGTTGAGCGCGTCCTCGTAGCGGCCCTCGTCAACAGCCGCCAGATAGGCAGGGATATCCTGCTGGATGGGGCAGCTCGTACGGCAAGGCGTGGTAAAGCAGTCGGAAAGCGGGCTCTTGCCGGCGACCTTGCGGTCGGGCAGCGGGCGCAGCGGCTTCTTGTAGAGCGGGTTGGTGAGCGAGTCGGTCTGGATCGCAGTCACGGCCTCGAGAGAGACGCCCGCGAACGGCTTGCCATCCAGGTCGGTAAACTCGCCGGCCATCTGGCTAAAGCGCTCGTAGCCACCGGGCTTGAGTACGTCGGTCGCCAGGGTAACGGGCCAAATGCCGGCATCGTACAGGGCACGAATGTTGTAGACCGTGGCACCGCCGGAGTAGCTGATGCGCAGCTTGCCATCGAACTGCTCGGTAATGCGGCGGGCGGCCTCGATGGTCAGCGAGAACAGTGAACGGCCCGACATGTACATCTCGGTGGAAGGCAGCTCGTTCCTCGTCACGTCGACGGGGAACGTGTTGGTCAGCTTGACGCCAAACTCCAAGCCTCGCTCGGCGCACAGGGCAATCAGGCGCTCGAACATGGGCACGGCGTCGGCCCACTGCAGGTCCTCGCGGAAGTGTGTATCGTCGAAGACGATGTAGTCAAAGCCCAGCTCGTTCAGACGCTGGCGGGCAAACTCATAGCCCAGCAGCGTGGGGTTGCACTTGATGTAGGTGTTGAGGCCCTTCTCGGTGATGAGGTAGGTCGCGATGCGCTCGATCTCCGCCGGCGGGCAGCCATGCAGCGTGGACTCGGTTATGGAGTTGGACACGCGCGCCGGGATGGACTCGACAAACGCGGCGTCGACATGCTCAAACTTGTCCAGGTTGGCGAGCGCCCATGCGCGGCACTCGTTCCAGACGTCGGAGCCGCTGGCGTCCTTCATGCCTTCGATGTAGGCATCGACCTTGGGGCTCTTAATGCCCTCCAGGTCATAGCCCACCGACATGTTGAAGACAAAGCCGTCCGGGCTGCCCAGACCGTACTCGCGAGCGATCAGGTGGCAGGCAAACCATGCCTTCACGTACTCGGCAAAGGCCTGCGGAACCTCGAGCTCGGTCGACCATTCGCAGTTGTAGCACTCGTCCTGAGCCACGATGCAGGGCTTGTTGACGCACTTGGAGAGCTCCTCGCCGTCCATAACCTGGACGGTCTTGAGCTCAAAGAAGCGAGAACCGGCCACATAGGATGCCACGATGTTCTGGGCAAGCTGCGTATTGGGGCCGGCGGCCGGGCCAAACGGAGTCTCGATGCGCTCGTCAAAAATGGGAAGCGCACCCTCCTGGTTGGTCGTGACCATCTTGCGCACGCCAAAGATGGCGTCCTGGGTCTTGTGCTCCTCGATGATCCAGTTCATCAGCTGCGAAAACGGGATCGGCCTCATGATGTCGCTCATAGTGAGCTCCTCTCTGTAACGCCCGGCGAGACCGCGCGGCGGGCGCAAATACGGTGTAGCGCTAGCACAGCGCCGGCGACCCCGCGGAGGTCGCCTATACGCGCGTCGGATGCGGCGAAACATCTGACGCGCGCGAATCTACTTGTGAATTAGTAGGTGCGACCGTTGAGCGTGCTCCAGAGCTTCTTGGACTCAGCCATGGTCCACGCGTTGATCTTGTCCTCATCAATGCCAACGAACTCGCGATCCTTGTACAGGACGCGGCCGTTGATGATGGTGGTGCGGCAGTTTTTGCCCATCATGCCAAAGAGCATGTGGCCGTCGATATTCTCCTCGCTCAGCGGCGTAAAGGGCTTGTAGTCCATAACGATGACGTCGGCGGCAGCGCCGGCCTCGAGCACGCCGAGCTTGCGATCGAAGTACTTGCTCGCCATCTTGGCGTTGTTCTTGAAGAGCATCGTCATGGCCTCGCACCAGCCCACGTTGGGCATGGCGGCGTTGTGGCGTTGAATGATCAGGAAGACCTTGAGGCTCTCGAGCATGTCGTGGGTGTAGGCGTCGGTGCCCATGCACACGGGGATGCCGCGGCGGAAGAACTCGAGCACGGGGGCGCAGCCCACGGCGTTGCCCATATTGGATTCGGGGTTGTTAACGAGCCAGGTGCCGGACTCCTTGACGATATCCATCTCGGCGGGCGTCACGTGGATGCAGTGGCCCAGCATGGTGTCGGGACCCAGCAGGTTGTGCTGCAGCAGGCGCTCGACGGGGCTGATGCCGCCGCGGTTGAGGCGGGAATCCCACACGTCGTTCATACCCTCGCATACGTGGATGTGGAAGCCGGTCAGGCCGTTGTTGGCCTCGGCCATCTTGTCCATGGTCTCGTCCGACAGCGTAAAGGTGGCGTGACCGCCAAACATGGCGGCGATCATGTGGTTGTCGTTATCGCGACGCTCCTTGGCGGCCCACTGGGCAAACTCGGCGTTCTCGGCAATGGCCTGGTCACATTTTTCCTGGCCGCGTCGATCGGAGACCTCGTAGCACAGGCACGAACGCATGCCCAGCTCCTGAGCGGCATCCTTTATGGTAAAGAGGCTTCCCGGAATCTCGCAGAAGCTCGCATGGTGATCGAAGATCGTGGTGACGCCATCGCGGATGGAGTCAAGAATCGTGGCATAGGCGCTGGCCTTGGTGCCGTCGAGCGTCAGGTTGTCGTCGATCTTCCACCACTGCTGCTCAAGATTCTCCAGGAAATTGGTAGGGTTGCAGCCCTTAATGGCAAGGCCGCGGGCCAAACCCGAGTAGATGTGGGTGTGGCAGTTGATGAGTCCGGGCATGATGAGGTTGCCCCGGGCGTCGACGTACTCGGCATCCGGGTACTTGGCCTTGAGCTCGCACTCGGGGCCCACTTCGACGATCGTATCTCCGTCAATGGCGACCGCACCGTTTGGAATGAACGGGGTCTGAGCATTGCGGGTAAAGACAGAACCGTTAGCGACCAGAAGCATGGATGCTCCCTTCAACATCAGGGGCGGGGTTTGACACCTCTGACATGGCGGAGTGCGAAGCGCCGGCCTACACCGGAAACGGGCCCTCTCCCGTCAACGCTTCACCAAAGGGACAAACCCTTTGAAGTGCGGCTTGGCGCCGCATGACGTCGGCGGACGAGGCGATGCGCCCGCCGACGAATAGCACCGAATTGGCTACTTCTTGCTCTCGGGCAAGACCAGATCCACGGCAGCGTCCTTGGCAGCATCGATGTGCTGAGCCACGACCGGCGTCTGCGGAAGAATCAGGTTAAGGACGATGGCCATGATGGCGGTGGGGGTTACGGCATTGGAGCCGATGACGGTGGACACCCAGGCGGGCATACCCTCGCCGGCAAGGCAACCGCTGGCCATCCAGATACCCAGGCCAAAGACGACGGAGGTACCGACGATGGTGGTAGTGCGCTGCGTGAGGCCCTCGCGGGTGAACATGCGCACGCCGTTCATGGTGATGGTGCCAAACACGCCCACGGTAGCACCGCCGATGACGGGCTGCGGGATAGCGGAAAGGACGGCAGAGAGCTGCGGGAACAGACCGGCGATGGCAAAGACGGCAGCGATAATCACAAAGACCCACTTGTTGACGACCTTGTTGGAGCAGATGATGCCCACGTTCTGGCCAAGGGCGCTGGTGGGAAGACCGCCCAGCAGGCCGCCGACCATAGAGGTAAGGCCCTGGGACACGATAGCGCCGGAGAGCTCGCGCTCGGTGGGCATACGGTCGATGGAGCCCAGGCAGGCGGCGGAGACGTCACCGATAACCTGGATGGCAACCATGGGGAACACGACGGCGAGGGTAATGCAGACCTCGGGATCAAACTCGAGCGCGTAGGGCATGAGCTTGGGAAGGGCGAAGACCTGAGCGGTGGCGACGCTGGAGAAGTCGATCATGCCGAAGGGGATGGAGACGATCATGCCAACGATCATGCCAAAGAACACGGAGCCCAGCTTGAGCGTGCCCTTGCCAAAGTTGGCGAGCGCAAAGACCACGGCGAAGGTGATAAGAGCGACGCACCAGGCCTGCGGGGTGCCCCACAGCGGCGTGCCCATGCCGCCGGCCATGTACTTGACGGCCGTGGGATAGAGAGAGACGCCAATGGAGAAGATGACCGTACCGGTCACGACGGGCGGGAACAGCCACTTGATCTTGCTGTAGGCCAGACCAAAGAGGACCGCGACGGCGCCGCCGACGATCTCGCCGCCCAGCAGCGCACCAAAGCTAAAGCCCGAGGCACCCATGGCCTGCAGGGCCGGCAGGAACGCGAACGAAACGCCCATGACGATGGGCAGGCCGCCGCCGATGCGACGGAAGGGGGCAAAGGCCTGAAGGGCCGTGTCGATCGCCGAAAGAATGAGCGCGACCTGGATGATGTCGGTGCTCTGCTGGCTATTAAAGCCGTAGACACCGGCCATGATGACAGCCGGGGTGATGATACCGGCAAACGAAGCCAGTACGTGCTGAAGGGCACACGGGATCATTTCCTTAACGGGAGGCATGCCTTCACGAGTGAACAGGGCTTCAGTGCCGTTCGTAACCGTCTCCTGGGTCATTTGACCACCAATCCTCGAAATAGTTGTTTTCGCATCTAACGCTCTATTGTGACGCAGTGCGGGGTTGAGGTTGTGCCTTCGTTGCATATCGTATTAAAGATGATTCTCATTCTCAATAATAATTTTTTGTTATCAGACTATTCTTCGGCTGAAATAACTCGTTTCCGCAGGTCAGGAATGTGTCTGGTCTAAATAACATCTTACTTTTCTTTTGGTCGACCGTTTACCGCCAAAATCATACCGTTCGTCTGCATTACGCAATGTACCTGCGGATATACGAGATGATGAGCAGCGTGTTACCATGAGAAAAAATTGTTATGAACATTTCCGATTTCACCCAAAGGAGTTGCCCGTGAACGAGACCGTACGCCGCTTTTTGCCGATGGTCGATTTCCTGGAGCAGATACTCGGCAAGAACAGCGAGATCGTGCTGCACGATTTCTCGGATCCCGACCACGCCATCGTCGATATTCGCAACGGCATCGTGAGCGGCCGTAAGATCGGCGGTCCTGCCACCGATCTGGCGCTCAAGATCATGCACGACCCCAAGTATCGCGACCTGCCGTTTATTACGGGCTACGAGGGCCGCGGCGCCGGCGGCAAAACGCTGGAGTCGGCGACGTACTTTATCCGCGAGGATAACGAGATCGTCGGTATGCTCTGCGTCAACACCGACCTCTCGACCGTGCGCTCCATCAACACCATGGCGCAGCAGCTCATGGCATGCTTCGACGCGGCGCCGACGCGCACGGAGCCCGCCCCTATCGAGGTCGAAAGCCTTTCGGAGTCCACGCAGGAGCTCATCGACCGCAGCATTGCCGAGTTGCTGAGCGCACGCGGGCTGGATGTAGCGTCGCTTGGTCAGAGCGACCGCGTGGACGTCATTCGCCACCTCAACGGCAACGGGGTGTTCATGCTCAAGGGCGCTGTGGCCTGCGCCGCCACCGCGCTGGGCATTTCGGAGCCCAGCGTATACCGCTACCTGCAAAAAGTCCGCAAGGAAGGCTAAACGTGATCCCTTGGGGACGAAGGGAAACGGATCATTTTTGTCGCATCGCTTGACAAAAGACCCTGCAGCTCGCACGCGCTGCAGGGTCTTTTTGCATGTCATGTTTAGTTGTTACCAACACCTTAGAGAGCGGCGACAACCTCGATCTCGACCAGACCGCCAGCCGGAAGGGCGGCAACCTGGAAAGCGCTGCGCGCGGGGAACGGAGCCTCGAACTTGGAGGCGTAAATCTCGTTCACGGCGGCAAAGTCGGCGATGTCGGCCAGGTAGACCGTGGTCTTGACGACATCGGCAAACGTGGCGCCGGCAGCGGTCAGCAGAGCCTCGACGTTGGCGAGGGACTGCTTGGCCTGGGCCTCGACACCCTCGGGCAGCTTGCCGGTCGCGGGATCGATGCCCAGCTGGCCGGACAGAAACACCATGTTGCCAGTCTGGATACCGGGGGAATACGGGCCGATGGCTGCGGGTGCGTTATCGGAAGACACGACGGTCTTGCTCATATTTTTCTCCTTACAAGTAAAAGGGAACGGGAGCGCGGCGTTCACACCGGGAGGCACAGTTCGGTCTGAACACCGCGCTTGATTGGGATAGTAGGGGATGAGTTTGCCCGATGCAAGATAATTATCAGCCTTCGAGAATATTTTATCGCCCAACGGTTTCCCCGGACCGCTGAACGGTTCTCATATGAAGCAGCCAGTCCAAGCTGCTGAAGACTTTATCCCGCTTAGAGCACGGGCATCGCCTGCCGCGATGGCACCACTATACTTTTGATTATCTGAGCATTTTGAAAGGCAGGATATGACCGCAACCGCCAGTCGAACCACCAACCGTAGACCCGAGCTCTTGGCCCCCGCCGGAGGCCCGGAGCCCTTCGCCGCCGCACTCGCTGCCGGGGCAGACGCCATCTACTGTGGCATGGGCAGCTTCAACGCCCGCCGCAAGGCAACGAACTTTACCGACAAGGCCTTTGAGCAGGCCTGCCGCGCTGCACACCTGGCCGGCTCGCGCGTCTACGTCACGGTCAACATCGTCATCAAGCAGTCCGAGATGGCCGATGCGTTGCAACTCATCCATCGCTGCTCCACGCTGGGCGCCGATGCCTTCATCATCCAGGACTGGGGTCTGTTCTTTGAGGTCAAGCGCACGATGCCCGGCATCGAGACGCATATCTCGACCCAGGCGAACATCCATGACGACCGCGGAACCATCTGGTGCCGCGAGCAGGGCGCCGACCGCGTGACCCTCTCGCGCGAGCTCTCCATCGACGAGATCGCCGCCATCCACGACGCCGCGCCCGATGTCGACCTCGAGGTCTTTAGCCACGGTGCCATCTGCTTTTGCTACTCGGGTCTGTGCCTGCTGTCGAGCTTTGCCATGGCGGGCCGCTCGGCCAACCGCGGCATGTGCGCCCAGCCCTGCCGCCTGCCCTACGAGCTAATCGACGAGAACGGCCGCACGCTCTCCCCCGCCGGTCGCGAGCGCGCGCTGTGCCCGCGCGACACCAACACTTCGCAGCTTGTTCGCCGTCTGTATGACGCCGGCGCCGCATCGCTCAAGCTCGAGGGCCGCATGAAGGCGCCCGATTACGTGTATTCCATCGTCGACGTGTATCGTCATCAGATTGATGACATGCTGGCCGGAACCACCGTTGCCAAGGACGAGAAAGCCGCCCGCCAGCGCCAGCTCAAGCGCTGCTTTAACCGCGACTTTACGCACGCCTATCAGGACGGCACCTCGGGCGACGAGATGATGAGCTATGAGCGTTCCAACAACCGCGGCCAGATCGTGGGCACGGTGCTGGGCAGCCGCCCGGCCAACCGAGATGTGCGCGGCCTCAAGCCCGACGACCGCCGTCGCCGCGCCGCCATCGCCCGCATTGAGCTGTTTGAGCCCGTGGAAAAGGGCGACCTGCTGGAGCTTCGCCACGATGATGAGTTCGATCAGTTCCTAACCACTATCGCTGCCGATGATGCCGCCGTCGGTGACATCATCGAGTGCCGCGTGCCCCGCAGCATGCCCGAGGGCTGCCGCGTGCGCGTCATCCGCAGCCAGCGCGCCATCGACGCCGCCGGCGCCGCGCTCAAGCGCGACGTGCTTCGCCGCCGCGCCGTTGATGTAACCGTTGTGGCGCATCTGGGCGAACCGTTTACCGTGACGCTCACCTGCTGCGACGCCCCATCGCTTACGGCCACGGCCACGGGCTTTACCGTCGAGGCCGCCAAGACCCGCGCGGTCGAGGCGTCCGATTTGGTAGAGCACGTCGGCCGCATGGGCTCCTCGCCCTTTGAGGCAGCGAGCTTTGACGTTTCGCTCGACGCCGGCTGCGGTATGGGCTTCTCCGCCGTGCACAAGGTGCGCGCCGCCGCCTGCAAGGCATTGGAGGAGGCCATTCTGGCGCCGTACGAGGAGCGCGCGAAAACGCTCGAGTTGCCGGTGATTGTAACCAGTGGTTCCCGCCCCGCGCCCGCGCACTACCGCGACGAGCCGCAGATCTGCGCCACCGTCACCACGCTCGAGGCTGCCGAGGCAGCCCGCGCGGAGGGCGCAACGCGCATCTACATGACCACCAACGCGCTCGATGCGGCCAAGCTCTCCCCCGCCGATACGTTTGAGCAGGGCATCGTACCCGTGCTCGATGAGGTCTGCCGCGCCGTTGACCACGTCCGCGTTGACCCGTGGGTTGTTGCCGGTGCCACGGTCGCTATTGGCAACATCTCTGAGCTTGCCCTGGCCGCCCAGGTTGGCGCCACGGCCGAGATTCGCTCTTGCCTGCCGGTTCATAACACGCCCTGCATGGAAGCGCTTGCCGAGCGCGGAGCCGGTGCGTTTTGGCTCTCGCCCGAGATCACGCTCGACGAGATTGTCTCGCTCGGCGCCGCCGCGCCCGCGGCGCTGGGCATCACCGTCTTTGGCCGCCCGCGCGTCATGACAAGCGAGCATTGCATTCTGCAGGTTGCCAACGGCTGCATCCACGATTGCGCCAACTGCCGCCTGCGTGCCCGCAAGCTCTCGCTCAAGAATATCGACGGCAAGGTCATGCCCGTGCGCACCGACATCCATGGCCGCTCTCGCTTGTACGACGCCTACCCCATCGACCTTACGCCGCAGGTACCACAGCTGCTCGACGCCGGCGTGCGCCGTCTTATGGTGGACGGCACGCTGCTCGAGACGGATGAGGTGGGCCGCGCCGTCGCACGCGTCCGTCGCGCTGTCGAGGCGGCTCAAGCCGGCCGCAAGCCGGCCGCCCGCCTGCGCGGCGCCACCTCGGGCTGCATGTTTGTGGGAATTAGCTAACCGAAAGGCTTACACGTGAACGAAGAACCTCAAGTCCTCTATTGCGACGCCTGGCTCATGGTCATCGACAAGCCCGCCGGCATGATCGTCCACGGCGACGGCACCGGCGAGCGCACGCTCACCGACTACGCCAGCGACCTGCTGCTGGCGATGGGCGACGGCTTTGCCGCGACCGATATGCAGCCGCTCAACCGCTTGGACCGTGACACCACCGGCGTGGTGCTGTTCTCACTCGACAAGCAGACGCAGCCCGCCTTTGACCAGATGATCATCGACCACGCGTTCGAAAAGCACTACCTGGCGCTCGCCGAGGGCAAGATCGACTGGAACGAAAAGCTCATCGACAAGCCCATCGCCCGCGACCGTCACGACAGCCGCAAGATGCGCGTCGGCGCCAGCGGCAAGCCGTCTCAAACGCGCGTGAAGGTGCTCAAACGTCTTAAGAGCCGTCGTGGCCTGCCCACGCGCTCGTATATCGATGTCGAGTTGCTCACCGGCCGCAAGCACCAGATCCGCGTACATCTGGCCAGCGAGCGCCATCCCCTGGTGGGCGATGACCTGTACGGAACGCCGCGTCCCTACGGCCTGATGCTCCATGCCCACAGCGTGTCCTTTACGCATCCCGTAACCGGCGAGCACATCCACATCGAAGCCCCCTGCCCCTGGGAGCCCTAAACCACCACAAAGGGGACAGGCACCTTTTGAACTGCATCCCATTTCTTGGACTTTGAAATTAAGGTT
>NZ_QRLS01000013.1:0-69534 GCF_003472325.1 Collinsella sp. AM12-1 | reverse complement strand
CGGGCGGCCTCGAGGGCCTCGCCGCGGCCCGGGACCCCCGACAGGGAGTCCGGCACGCCCAGGGCGGTCCGCGCGATCACCTCGGCGTCGCGCTCGTCGGTCTTGGCCTCGCCGGCGAACAGGCCGGCGGCGCGGCTGGCGGCGAGCCCGGGCAGGTGGGCGACCCCGAGCCCCGCGGCGCGGGCCCGCCTCACGGCGAGGGACCCTATGTTGCGGAACTGGTCGACGACGACGAGCGTGCCGGCGGGCGCGGAGGCGAACAGCGCGTCGAGCTCGGCCTCCCTGTTGCGGACGGGGGCGCTGGCCAGCACCTCCCCGTCGCGGTCGACCAGGCGGGCCCAGTGCGATGACTTGCCGACGTCCAGGCCGAGCACGGCCGCGGGCCTGGTGGATGGCGCTTTCACGGTGGTATCCTTCCGGTAGTCGTTCGACCGGATGGCCTCCCCCTCGGCACTCACATTACCAGCCGCGGCGCCTGCCCGGCACTTTCCTATCAGCCGTCGGGGGCGGCGCGTCCCGCGCCGGCAGCACCCAACGGGCCCTCTCGGGGGCAGGGACGTTCGGCCGTGCGCGGGCGCCCGGTCGGCGGCCCGTTCTGGGCGCGCCTCAATCGTAGCCCGAGACGGTCCCGGGCTGACAATTTCGACTGTAATGGACGTTCTTGAATGACTAGTCGTTAAAGAACGTCCCCAACGACTAGTAGCCACAAAAGCGGGCAACAGGCGCGAGCGGCTGCTCGCGAAAGACGCGCTCGACGGCGGCGCGGTATTCGTCGACCTTTTTGGTCTTGCGCACGAGCTTGTGCACGGTAGCGGGATCGGCGAAGGCACATTTGGCGTAGAACCACCATTCCTTCATGCGAAAGACCGCGTTGCCCCCAATCTCGTCCGCATAGGCCGCAAACAGCGTGTCGTGGAAGCGCTGCAACTCGGCAGCCGTGGCGGCAGAGCCGCCCTTAACCATGCGAGCCAGCGCGGGATTCGCGAGCAAGCCGCGCCCCAACATTACGTGGCGTGTTCCGGGATAGGCCCCCACCAGCGCATCCATGTCCTCAAGATCAAAGATGTCGCCGTTATAGGCCACGGGAAACGGCGCCCGCTCCAACGTCTCGCCGTAAAACTCTTTACGCGGCGAGCCCGTATAACGGTCCTTTTGCACGCGCGGATGCACGATCAGCTCTGCCAGCGGCATGCGGCAATAGAGGTCGAGCACGCGTTCGTACTCGTCATCGCTTTCCAACCCCAGCCTGGTCTTGACCGACACCGGCAAGGGCGAGCGTTCGCACACGTCGCTCAAGAACACCTCGAGCTCATCCAGGTTGCGCAGAAAGCCCGAACCCTTGCCTTTGGCAACAACCGTACCCGAGGGGCAGCCAAGGTTGAGATTGACCTCGCGGTACCCCATCTCGGCGAGCACCTGCGCCGCCCACACAAACTCGTCCGCATTCTTGGACATCAGCTGAGGTACTACGTTAAGCCCCTGGTTATTGGCAGGATCGACCTCTTTAAACGCCTTGCCACCAAAGCGGTTGCCCACCCGCGGCGGCGGCAAAAACGGCGTGTAATAACAATCGAGCGCGCCAAAGCACTCCGCATGCACGCGACGGAACACATGCCCGGTAATCCCCTCCATAGGGGCCAGCGATAAATTCATCAACATCCACTCTCAAATCAATGTGACAAAGGGACAGTCCCTTTGTCACATCCCATTCAAGCGGTTCAGGAACTCTTCGCAGGCGCGAGAACGCAGGCGATATTTTTTCCACACCAGATACGATGCAATGGTGAAGGGGCAAAAGGGCAGTCCCTTTGCCCCAAGTGCCGGCTACCGGACGCAAGCTAGTTGCCGTTCGCGAACGCCGCCCATATTTCGAGGTCTAATGCTTTTCCCGAGAAGTGAACGGCTGTATTTGGACCCCCGAAGCATTGACATTTTTAGGCGTCAAAACCGCAGGATTTGACTGGCAAAATCGCAGGAAATTGCACGCCAAAAGTGTCGATGCTTCGGGAGTCCGTTTTCACTCGTTCACTTCTCGGGAAAAGTATTAGACCTCGATTCCGCAGTCCCCGATGTGACAAAGGAACAGTCCATTTGTCACATTCAGAATTGCCCCCCCCCCCCCGCAATAGCTCATCGATGGCGGGATTCTCTATACTGGGTCACATATGACGGTATCGCGCCAAAGGAGAACGCCGTGACCACGTCGCAGATATCCCTGCTCGCGCTCATCTTGGTTGGGGGCATCGGCATCCTGCTTATCGGAGTGAGCGCGCTCATGAAGGCCGCCGCCCGCAAAAAAGCCAAGGCCTGTACCGCCGTGACCATGGGGACGGTCATCGACCATCGCTTTATGGGTGAAGGCAGAATGAATCCCGTTTTGGAATACACCGTCGACGGCACGCAATACCGCGCGAAAAAACAATTCCGTGGCATAAAGACCAAAAGCTTGTCGGGACTCCCCATCCGCACGCAAGCCACCGCCTACGAAGACGCCAAGGGCTGGCTGCACGTGCAGACAGGCCCCATCGCCCGCCTAGGCACCCTCGCGGAGCAGCTTTGGCCCCTCGGTAGCCAAATGACCGTGCACTACAACCCCAGCAACCCAGACAAAAGCTATGTCGAACGCCCCATCGTGGGCAACTTTGCCACACTGATGTTTAACATCGCAGGCTTCTTGCTCATCGCGATGAGCATCTTGCTCTATGTTCTTATCCAGCGCTAGCTCAAACTGATGCGCCCCGCGCCCCATGCGCCGCAACGACCGTTACGACACCAAGGATCAGCCATGGCAACACTTTCCGAACAAGAACGTAAGCGCATCCAGCGATACTGCATCTGTCCCAAGGTTGCCGGCGCGGCGCTTGCCATGGCATTCGTGCTGCCCTTATTGATTATTCCTTTCGAAATGATCGACGACATCGTCTTCCATCACGAAGGCTTCCAAGAGACGGGCATGATGACCGCCTTGGTGCTCACCGCCATCGAGCTCGTCATATTCTGCTACTGTGCCCTCGCGCCGCGTTTTGGCATGCGCGGCAAGCAGTGGAAGGAAATGCAGAACCGGCTCGCCATCGAGCAGAGCGAGAAAGACCGCTCGGCACAAATCGCAGGCGTTGTTGGCACGCAGGCCGCCGCACGCCTGCTCAAGAACAGCGACAACGAGACCGCACGCAACCTGGGCGGCGCGGCAGAAGTCGCCGCTGCCGTAGGCGCCGTCGCCACCGCGGCAGACGTGCTTGCCGAAAGCTTCGCCAACGCAAGGGCCATGGCAGAGGCCTGTGGCGTGCCTGTCCCCCGTGCAAAGAAGTGGGTCGTCGCGCTTGTGGCGCTGCCCCTCGCGATCGTGTGCGGCGCCTATATCCCGCAGCTGGCGCAGGGAAACATCGAGATGCAGGAGAACGCCGCGGCCGCGGCCGAGCAGATCGCCATCGCACGCAAGGCATTAGAGCCCTCATGCGAGTACGTGTCCGCCGATGACCCCTACGAGCGATATCAAGATTACGGCTATCACGTCCGCAGCTATCTGCACGACGGCGACTCCGATGCCCAGAAGACCTATACGTACCTGGATTTTGACAACAAGGGAACGCTCACGGAAGTGAGCTACGCGGCAGAGATCGACCCCGACGCGAGCCTTGAGGACAACCTCGCCCGCATCGAGCTCGACTTGGACGAACTTTCCTCTGTCGTCCAAACCGTAGACGTCAAGACCGTGAGTCCCGAGCTCCTAGCACCGCAAAAGCTCCCCGAAGAGTTTAGGCAGGCTTTTTTGAACGGTTCGCTCTACGAGAGAATCTCCATCAGGACGAGTGACAACCCCATCAAAACGTACTATTCGTTTGACACGGATCCCGAGGATGAATTTGACGAGTACACCCATCCAAGCATCCGTATCACATTGATGGGCAAAACGAGCTAGCCACCCAATGTGACAAAGGGACTGTCCCTTTGTCACATTATTCGGAGCGTAGGGCTTCCACAGGGTCTTTCTTGGATGCGCTGCGAGCCGGCAGCAGGCCGGCAACGACCGTCAGCAGCACCGAAATTACAATGAGCATCAGCGCGTCTTGAACGGGCAGGCTCATCAGGTTGGGCACCTGCTTGGCCGCAAGCGCCCAGGCATTAACCGGAAAGCTCACGGCCACCACGACGACAATGGCAAAGACGCCGGCAATGAGGCCTTCGATAAAGGTCTCGGCATTAAATACGTTGGCCACGTTGCGCTTTGACGCGCCGATCGCGCGCAGGATGCCAATCTCCTTTTTGCGCTCCAGCACGCTGATGTAGGTGATGATGCCGATCATGATGGAGCTCACCACCAAACTGATACTCACGAATGCGATGAGCACCAAGCTGATAGTATTCACGATGTCGGTCACCGAGCCCATGATGATGCCCATGTAGTCGGTATACGAGATTGCCTGCTCATCGTGGCCAGCAGCTTTGACCTGCTTGTTGTACGCATCGATGTAATCGAGCACGCGCTCCTTGGCCTCAAAGTCGCGCGGGAAAATCTTGACCGAAATGGGGTCCGCCTCGTCCGCATAGCCCAACGTGGTCAGATTGTTGTCGTAGGTGAGCTTCGACGCCTTGGCATAGCTCATCATGAGCGAGCTCAGATCCTCGGCGTCCATGTTGAAGTGGATGGCACGAGCAAAGGCGCCCGCATCCACGCGCATGGCGCTCGCCAGGTTGGCAAAACTCGAAGACATCTGCGTCGCCATTTGGTCCATGAACCCTGCCGCACCCGCCTTGAGCTGGGTTGATACCGTCGTCGCAATCTGCTCGCTGACCGCCTTCATCACCTGATCCATAGACTGCTGCAAATACGGAGCCAGCTGCTTTTGCACATAGTCGCCCATCACCTGCTGCAGACGCTCGGCCAAGGCATCGCCGCCCAACGCCTTGAGCTGAGCCAGGCATTGCTGGGCTGCGGCATCATTCTCAAGATACGCCGAGAATGCGGCAGCAAGCTTTGACGCGTCCTTAAGATCTTCGGGCGACAGCGCCTTAAACTGATCAGACTGCAGAAAGCCCTCAAACAGCTGGTTGGCAAGCGTTCCTACCTGCTGCATCTGCTCGGGCGTGAGTTCCAGACCGTCAAAGATGCCCGAGAAATCTGGGGCCGGCGCTTTGGCCATGATGTCGCTGAAGTCGATGTCCTTCCCAACGCCCGAAAGGTCAAGGTCCAGCCCGGACAAGTCGATACCAGAAAGGTCTATACCGCCGGCCGCACCCGAGAGCGCCGACGTATCGAACGAGAACGCACTCTTGAGCGCCGCTTCGTCCACACCGAACATGCTGCCCAAATCCACGCCCTGTTTGGCCTCGCCTTGCAGTTCATCGAAAGACTTGCCCGTAAAGACATCCGTCTCGGGGTGGGCAAGCTGCTCCTGCACGATTTGCGAATCGGCAGCACGCTCCATAAGCTGGCGAGTCAGCGCATGCGTATAGGCAATGCCCGGGGACAATGCGCTCGCGTTTGCCGCCTCGTTGGGTCGCACCACGCCCACAATGCGCACGTCAATACCGTCGGCAACCTTGGCTTTCATAAAGTCGGCGTCGCCAGACATGTCAGTCCACATGCCGGTCTCTTCGTTTTTGCGATAGGCATCGGCCGGCGACAACACCTTAAACGTCGTGGACAGTGCATCGTCGTAGGTAAAGTCGCTGCCGGTCTTGGGCGTCTTGACCTTGCCGTCGGCCGTCATGGCACTGTTAACCAGGTCGTTGAGCTCATCGATATCCAGCGCGCCGATGCTGTAGAGCGTGTAGTCGCCCACCGTTCCGCGGCTCGAAAGCACCATCACGGCCTCGTTGGCGGACGTAGGCCAATGGCCGGCAACGACATCGTACTGGCTGTCGAGCAGGCTCTGGTCGTCAATCATCTCGTTAAAGACCGACGTTCCCATGGAATCCATGCTCACCGTTGCCGCCGAGCTCGCGCCTCCGCTCATGGCCTCGGTCATAGCGTTGGGAACAAGGCGAACGGGCTTCTCGTCGCCCTTACTCGAACGATAGACAACCGGCGTCACGCCGTAACCATACTGAATAGCGTTGACCTCTTTGTCGATACCGTTGCCGCCGTCGTCAAGCCATGCCTTAAAGCTCGTCATATCGTTAGATTTAACACTTGCGAACATGTCCTTTACGGCCGTGACCACAGGGATCTTATCGGTCCCCTGAGCCTTGCCGCCGGTAGCGCCATCGGACGAGTCCTCGCCCTTGGACGCCTCCTCATCCGTGCCCCCCTGTCCGCCCATCATAGACGACAGGTCGTAATCTTGTTTGGAAATCGTAAGCGGGTAGCTTGAGAGCGTGTCCTCCTCGACCTTTTTGATGTAGCCGTTTACGCCGTTGGAGAGCGCCAGAATCGCCGCGATGCCAATAATGCCAATCGAACCTGCAAAGGCAGTCATGGCCGTACGGCCCTTCTTGGTCATGAGGTTTCGGGCAGAAAGCCCCAGCGCCGTCATAAAGCTCATCGAGGTTTTGCGCGTGGGTTTTGCCTCGCGATGTGCGACCGTGGCCACATCAAAGGGGTCGGAATCGTCGGTGACCTTGCCGTCCGCCAGGCTGACGATGCGCGTGGCGTACTGGTACGCCAGCTCGGGATTGTGCGTGACCATGATGACCAGACGATCGCGCGCAACGTCCTTGAGCAAATCCATAACCTGCACGGACGTCGTTGAATCCAAGGCGCCGGTCGGCTCGTCAGCCAGCACAATCTCGGGGTCGTTGATCAAGGCGCGGGCAATGGCCACGCGCTGCATCTGCCCGCCCGAAAGCTGGTTCGGGCGTTTGTCAACGTGCTCGCCCAGACCAACCGTCTCGAGCGCCTTACGCGCACGCTGGCGGCGCTCGGCATGTCCCACGCCCGTGAGCGTAAGCGCCAGCTCCACGTTTTCCAAAATGCTCTGGTGCGGAATGAGGTTGTAGCTCTGAAACACAAAGCCAATGCGATTGTTTCTGTAGGCATCCCAATCGCGGTCGCTGAAATCCTTGGTCGAGATGCCATCGATCAGCAGGTCGCCGGAATCGAAATGGTCGAGTCCACCAATGACGTTGAGCATCGTAGTTTTACCCGAACCCGAGGGACCCAGGATGGCTACAAACTCGTTATCGCGAAAAGACAGGCTTACGCTGTCGAGCGCTACCTGCGTAAACGACTGCGTAACGTACCTTTTGCAAATAACTCTGAGATCCAGCATGGACGGCAACCTCTCTCGCGCGGGCGCGCTCGCCCGCTCCCCCGCCGTTCACGTTCGGCGCGCTTGTCCTACTCTATCCTCATTTTTGGCCGATACCAGTGAGGAATGTAACGAACCGCGCCAAAAAACGAACGGGACAGCACGCCGCATGGCGCACCATCCCGCATATAACATCCCCGATGCGACAAAGAGGCTGTCACTTTGTCACATTCCAATGCGCGCTACTTTTCGAGCCCGCACGGCATAACGTTAGCGCTGCCGCGGCGAGCCTCAGTCACGGCTGCAAAGAAGCGATAGCCGCCCGAGAAGTTAAAGCACTCAAAGCCATGCTGCGCCAAAATGCGGCAAGCAATGTAGCTGCGAATGCCGCTCTGGCAAATCACGTAGACCGGCTTGGCCCGGTCGAGCTCGCTCAGGCGATTGCGCAGATCATCGACGGGAATGTTTACGAAACCATCGATATGCCCGCGCTCATACTCCCCTTCCGTACGAACATCGAGCAGCTGCACGCTGCCATCGCGTGGCAAGTTGGGCTCATCCTCCCAATGCCACTGCGCCAGTATGCCGCGATTGAGGTTCTCGATCATAAAGCCCGCCATATTGACGGGATCCTTCGCCGATGAATACGGCGGCGCGTATGCTAGGTCCAAATCCTTAAGCCTATCGCCGCGCATGCCTGCCTGGATGGCAGTCGCCAGAACGTCGATACGCTTGTCCACACCATCGATGCCCACGATTTGCGCACCCAGCAGGCGCAATCCCTGCTTCTCGAAGACAACCTTCATGGTCATGGGCGTTGCACCCGGATAATAACCCGCATGCGAACCGGGCGACAGGACCACGCTGTCGCAGTCAATTCCCGCCGCGTGTGCCGCCTTTTCGGATAGTCCCGTGCTTGCCGCCGTCAAGTCGAATACCTTGATAACCGATGAGCCCAACGATCCGAGGTAGCAGCTGTCCATGCCGGCTATGACATCGGCGACGACACGCCCCTGCTTGTTGGCGGGGCCGGCGAGCGAAATGACCGCGTCCTCGCCGGTCACCTGATGCGTGACCTGCACGGCATCGCCCACGGCATACACGTCGGCAGCAGAGGTCTCCATGCGGTCGTTGACCACAATAGCCCCCTTGATGCCCAGTTCGAGCCCCGCCTCTTGCGCCAGATGGCTCTCAGGTGCCACGCCAATGGCAAGCAGCACCATATCGGCTCCGATAGGGTCATCGCCCGCAACATGGGTGACAACGCGGCCATCAACTTCCTCAAAACCTGTCACATCGGCCTTGAGGCGCAGATCGATACCGTGCTCACGCACCTCGGTATGCAAAAGGGTCGCCATGTCGTAATCCAGGTTGTTCATAAGCTGGACGGGACGCTGCAGAAGGGTCACCTGGAGCCCCAGCTCGCACAGATTCTCCGCCGTCTCGACGCCAATGAAGCCGCCGCCGATCACGACGGCACTGCTCGGTCGCCGCTCTCGAACATAGCTGTGAATACGCAGCGTGTCCTCAACGGTGCGTAGGCTAAAGATTTTATCCGAGTCGATGCCCGGCAACGCAGGGCGGATCGGCTTTGCACCCGGCGACAGGATGAGCTTGTCATACGTCTCGACAAATTCCTCGCCCGTCAGCATATTGCGAACCTCGACCGTATGCGAATCGGGATGGATGGCAAACACCTCGTGACTCGTCTTGACCGCAATGCGAAAGCGATCCCAAAAGCCCTTGGGAGACTGCAGCGTCAATGCGCTCTCTTCTTCTATCACGCCGCCAATGTAGTACGGAAGCCCACAATTGGCATACGATACAAAACCCGTGCGCTCAAAGATGACAATTTGGGCCTGCTCGTCGAGTCTGCGCAAACGTGCCGCCGCCGATGCGCCGCCCGCGACGCCTCCAACGATAACCACCTTCATAGCTAACGCACCACCTTTCCCGTGTAGCCGCTTATGCCGCCGATATTCTTGACACTGCCATACCCAGAACGCTTAAGAAAACTCACAGCTTGGTTGCTTCGCGCACCGCTCGGGCAATGCACGAAAAGCTGCGTGCCCTTTCGACGTATACCCATGATGCTACCCCGAAGCAGAAAAAAGAGTCGCTGTTTCCAGCGACTCCCCTTCAGTTGTCTGTCCCACGGACTTACTGTTCGCTCTTCGCGAGTGCCTGATCGATCAGTTTGTTGAGCGCCTCGCGCTGCTCAGCGGAGTTGATGCCGCCCATGATCGGCTCTCCCACAATGTTACCGTTCTGGTCGATCACGTAGGTGGTCGGGAACGAGTACAGGTTGGAGGTGAACTTTCCGGCCTCGCTGTCCGACTTAAACCAGATGTTCTTATACGTCACGCCCTTCTTGGAAAGCACGTCCTTGGCATCGGCCACCTCGTCTTTGTTGCCATCGAGCGTAAAGGAATTAACGCCCACGACCTGGCCGCCCTTCTCGGCAAGCTCCTTGTTGAGCTTCTCCAGATCGCCCAGCTCTCCCACGCACGGCTTGCAGGTGGTAAACCAGAAGTTCATGACGGTGACCTTGTTCTTGGAGAACAGCTCGTCGCTGTTTACATCGTTGCCGTCCAAGTCCTTGCCCTTAAAGCTGGGGAACTTCGTCTCCCCGCTCTCGCCGTTAGTCATGCCTGCGGTCGAGGCATCGACGCTCTCCCCCTCGCCGGGCGTGCTGCCGCATCCGGGGAACTCCTTCTCCAGCGCCATGAGCTTGTCCTCGATCTCCTTGACCTGCTGCGCGCCGGCCTTAAGCGTCTTAAGCTCGTCAGCCGCAAACTGATCCTTGGCGCCCTCGATGGTATCGAGCAAGAAGTCACCGTAGTTCTTGCCGTCCTCAATCATGGGAGTGTCTTTGTTGGCCGCAAGGAACACCTTTTCCCATAGGGCGTTATCGCTCGCAAAGATCTCGTTTTCCTTTTGCAGCAGCTGCTGGTACAGCTCGGCCGCCTCCTCGGCACTCGACGGCTTTTGCGCTATGAGCTCGGCAATCTGCGCATCGCCGCTCGTAGCACCCTTCGCGTCGCCCTTGGGGGCAGAGCACGCCGCGAGAGTCAGCGCCAGCACGGGCAGCATCAACAGAGCTGCAATTTTTGACAGTTTCATGGTTCCTCCGTTTATATCGAAACTTATATAGGTACCTATTTGTTTTCGCAGGCTTGCGTGGACTGCGCGGGTTTGTCGCCCGTCACACCCAGCCCATAGCGAAAGCTAATAGCATCGACGGGGCACGCGCCCACGCATTTGCCGCAACGAATGCACTCGGCATGGTCGGGCGTACGCGTAACGTCCACGTCCATTTGACACACCTTGGCGCACTTGCCGCACGAGACGCATTTGCACTGGTCAACCTGGATCCCCAGCAAAGACACCTTGTTCATGAGCGCATAAAATGCGCCGAGGGGGCAAATCCATTTGCAGAAGGGGCGATAGAACAGCACGCTCAGCACCGCAACCACAATGAGGATCGCGAGCTTCCAGGAAAAGAGCTTTCCCAGCGCGGAGCGGATTCCCACGTTCATGATGGACAGCGGAATCGCGCCCTCGAGCACACCTTGCGGGCAGATGTACTTGCAAAAGAACGGGTCGCCCATACCCACATCGTTAACCACCAAGACGGGCAGCAGCACCACGGCAAACAGCAGCACGGCATACTTGATGTACGTGAGCGGCTTGAGCTTTTTCGTGGAGAGCTTTTTGCTGGGAATCTTATGCAAAAGCTCTTGTAGCCATCCAAACGGGCACAAAAAGCCGCATACAAAACGTCCCAGCAGCACGCCGATCAGAATGAGCGTTCCGGTGACGTAATACGAGAAGCTAAACTTAGACGAGCCCACCACCGACTGAAACGACCCGATGGGGCACGCACCCGAGGCCGCTGGACACGAGTAGCAGTTGAGGCCCGGCACGCAGACGGCTTTGCCCGCTCCCTGGTAGATGCCGCCCTTGGCAAAGTTAGGCAGGTGAATATTGGTCGCAAGCGTCGCCGCCGCCTGAATCAATCCACGAAATCGCGCTAAAAGATGCGATGCAGTGTTTTTTCTTTTATCCAATTCCGATACACTCCAAGCACAGCCTGATTGCCTTGGCCAGCACGGCATCTGCCTCGCCGCGCATAATTCCAAAGCCAACCATGGCTACCCCAACGATCAGCAAAGCCACCTGCGCCACAGGCTTAATCGCTTTGAACAATCTGACCACTCCTTTCGTTTCGCGACCCATTGGACCATACCGACTATAAAATCCGTGTTAAGCGTGAATGATTATGCAAGGAGAACGTTATGCGCATCTTGGTCATCGAGGACGAGCGGGCGCTGTGCGATGCGATCGCACGCAGCCTGCGCAACTTGGCCTATAGCGTCGACTGCTGCTACGACGGGCAGCAGGCCCTCGATCTGCTCGATGTCGAGACCTTTGATCTTGTCGTGCTCGACCTCAATCTCCCCCATGTCGACGGCATGACCGTGCTCAGGCAACTCAGGACAGCTGATTGTGAGACCAAGGTGCTTGTGCTCTCGGCACGTGGCGAGGTCTCCGACAAGGTAGCGGGGCTCGATGCGGGCGCCAACGACTACCTCACCAAGCCGTTTCATCTTGACGAGCTTGCGGCAAGGATTCGCAGCCTTACCCTCAGACGCTTTACACAAAGCGACGTTGTTCTAACCTGTGGATCGCTGAGCTTTGACACCAAGGCGCGCCTCGCCACAGTGGGCGACGAGATCCTGTCCCTCACGCGCAAGGAGACCGGCATCTTGGAATACCTGATGCTTAACCAGGGGCGGCCGGTGAGCCAGGAGGAGCTCATCGACCACGTATGGGACAGCAGCGTCAACAGCTTTAGCAACGCGACCCGCGTGCACATCTCGTCGCTGCGCAAAAAGCTGCGCGGCGCGTTGGGGCACGACCCCATCCGCAACCGAATCGGCGAAGGCTACGTTATGGAGGATGGCAAATGAAGCGGTTGTCGCTGCAGTGGCGCATCACGTTGATGACGGCACTGCTGATATGTTCGACCTGCGTACTTATGAATTGCCTGGTTGGCTACTCCGGCATGCGCTACATGGACTCGATTGGTGCAGAAGCGTCGGCGCACAGCAAGGTGGAGGCGGCCTCGCCCAGCTCATTTGACCCGACAAACAAAGAGCTCGACGACGCGCTGACCATCGTCGTGAACGACGCCCAAGAATCGTTTGGCGCGACGAGCTGGTATATAACTGCGGCGGTGACGCTGCTCGGCGGCGTGCTGGCCTACTTTGTAAGCGGACATGCGCTGCGGCCGTTGCGCTTCTTTGCGACGCAAGTCGAGAGCGTGCGGCCCGACAACCTCGCCGACACAAAAATCAGCGAGGACGTGCCCTCTGAACTCAGGCGCTGCAGCGCGTCGTTTAACGACATGATTGCCCGCCTTGACGAGGGATTTTCCGCACAAAGACAGTTTACGGGCAATGCGGCGCACGAGCTGCGCACGCCACTTGCGCTCATGCAGGCCCAGGTCGAGCTGTTTTGCGCCGAGCACCCCGACGTCGACGCCGATACAGCGAGCCTGCTCGGGCTGCTGCAGGAGCAGACCGAGCGAATGACGCACATGACAAAGACCCTGCTCGAGATGAGCGAGCTGCGCAGTGTCCCTTGCAACGATGTGATTGACCTAGCGCCGATGATCGAAGAAGTGCTCACGGACCTGGCACCCCTTGCCGAGCAAAAAGACATCACGCTTACAAGTGAGGGCGACGCGCAAACGATCGGCAGCGACACGCTGATCTATCGGTTGCTGTTCAACTTGACCGAAAACGCCATACGCTATAGCGCGCCCAACTCGACCGTGCAAATCAACGCCTGCGCCGAAGGCGACCGCGTGCTGCTACGCGTGCGCGACCAGGGGCCGGGCATTCCCGAGCAATACCAGACGAGCATCTTTCAGCCCTTCTATCGCGTCGACAAATCGCGCAGCAGGGCATACGGCGGCGTGGGGCTGGGGCTTGCGCTGGTCTGGGAGATCGCCGCACTTCACGGCGGCTCCATCGAGGTCGAAAAGAGCTCGGAGCGCGGAACGACCATGCTCGTGACTCTTCCCACTCGCGCACTCGGCTCATTAAAATAACGAACGGGATGGCACGCCGCGTGGCGTACCATCCCGCACATAATATCGAGGATGTGACAAAGGGACTGTCCCTTTGTCACATCTGCTAGTTCTCGTCGCCTACCAGCTGAGTTAGCTTACTCCCACTCGACCGTGCCGACGGGCTTCGGCGTGAGGTCGTAGCACACTCGGCAGATGCCGGGAACCTCGGCGGTGACGCGAGCGGCAATACGCTTGAGCAGCGCCCAGTCGAGCTCGGGCACCTCGGCGGTCATGACGTCAACGGTGTTGATGCAGCGGATGATGCAGGGCCAGTCGTAGGCGCGCTTACCCTCGCGCACGCCGGTGGCGCGGAAGTCGGGCACGACGGCAAAATACTGCCAGATGGTCAGACCTGCCTTGTCGATCTCCTCGCGCACGATGGCGTCGGCTTCGCGCAGCGCCTCAAGACGGTCGCGGGTGATGGCGCCAAGGCAGCGGACGCCCAGGCCAGGACCGGGGAACGGCTGACGCTCAACCATGTTCTCGGGCAGGCCGAGCTCGCGGCCCACGACGCGCACCTCGTCCTTGTACAGTAGCTTGACGGGCTCGCAGAGCTCAAACTGCAGGTCATCGGGCAGGCCGCCCACGTTGTGGTGAGCCTTCACGCCATCCTGGGACTCCAGGATGTCGGGATAGATGGTGCCCTGGGCGAGGAAGCTAACCTCGTCGCCAACCTTGCGGGCCTCCTCCTCGAACACGCGAATGAACTCGGCGCCGATAATCTTACGCTTGGCCTCGGGCTCCTCGACGTCCACGAGCTTATCCAGGAAGCGATCAGTCGCGTCAACATAGACCAGGTTGGCGTCCATCTGGTTCTTGAAGACGTCGACGACCTGCTCGCTCTCGCCCTTGCGCATCAGGCCGTGGTTCACGTGCACGCAGATGAGTTGCTTGCCGATGGCCTTGATGAGCAAGGCCGCGACAACCGAGCTGTCAACGCCGCCCGAAAGGGCCAGCAGGACCTTCTTGTCGCCGATCTGCTCGCGGATTGCAGCGACCTGCTCTTCGATGAACGCCTGGGCAAGTTCGGGAGTGGTGATACGCACCATGTCGTCGGGACGCTTGTTGGGATCCATGCAGAGCTCCTTTTCGGTTCGATGGGAATGCGTTACACGTATGCAAACGCACCGTCACATGACCTCATTATATGCAGAACGAGATGCGTTTCCCATCGCTGCGACAGAGCTTTTTACAGGGGTGGTATTTTTTCCTAATGTCGAGGTCAGCTAGGCTTCGGTAGCCACCTTGGGAGCATCGCCAATAGACTCTTCCTTTATACGTTCGGCACAATCGTAGGCGATACCCACAAATTCAAGTCCCGAGCAACAGGAGTACAATTGCTGCTATTGTTGCCAGCTGTTGGGAGATGGAAGATGGACTGCGATGGCTACCCATGCGTTCCCATGCCGTTGATGTGCACTGCCTTTGTGCCGGGGCAGATGGACGCTGCGGTTGCAGGCATTTCCGACCCCGATTCGCGCGCCATTGCCACGGCAGAAGCGCTGTACTTTCGCGGACAGGCCACCCTTGCTGCCAAGACGGCGCGCCCCTATCTTGACGCCACCGATCCCGCACTGCGCTATTCCGCATGCTTTATCTGCGGATACGCCAGTCTGTCGCTCAACCGTATCGCCGACGCCCGCCGGTGCCTTGCGGGCATCCTCGATACGCCAACTGACGAGGAATCGCCCGCCGTCCACGCCACGCATATCCTGTTCGCCTCGGCCGCGAGCGTCCTGCTGCACTTGCCTTCCCCGTATTCTGCCGAAGAGTTTTATCCGCTTGCGGCGCATCTGCCCGAAGGCCTGCGCTTGTTCGCCAGCTACGTGATGGCGCATGCCCTGTACCTGCGCGGCGAATATGGCCGCAGTCTGGGCATGGCGGAAAACGCCCTAATTATGAAACAGGGAAGCTATCCCATCTCGGAACTGTTCCTGCACCTGGCAGCTTCCATGGCATGCATGAGCCTCAAGGACATCGACGCCGCAAAAGCGCATTTTGGAGCCGCTTGGGACATTGCGCGCCCCGACGGACTTATCGAGCTCATTGGCGAGCACCACGGCCTTTTGCAGGGGCTCATCGAGGCATGCCTAAAAACGCAATACCCTGACGACTTCGCACGCATCATCGAGATCACGTACCGCTTCAGCTACGGCTGGCGGCGCATCCACAACCCCGATTCGGGCGAGGACGTTGCCGACGATTTAACGACCACAGAGTTCACCATGGCCATGCTCGCCTGCCGCGGATGGACCAACGCTGAAATCGCAGGCCATATGGGAGTATCGCCGGGCACCGTCAAAAACCGCCTATCCGGCGTATACGCAAAGCTTGGCATCGGCACACGCGCCGAGCTGGTCGCGCACATGTTGCGTTAGCGACCGGGCTGCCAAGCGCATCGAACGCGTTCCGGAACCCGGCGCTTCGCTCGATCAATTTGGACATTTTGGCCATCGAACGGCACTACCGCCACGAAGCGTCTTCTCGCAAAATTGGATTATTTCCACCGATATTTGCGGAATGGGAGCCCAAGATGCTTGATCGCCGTTCGTTACTTGTTGCTGGAGCGTCCTCGCTGGCGAGCATTATGTTGCCTCGCGTGCCGGGAAGCGAAAATGCCTTCCTGCTGCCGTTCGCGCCCACCGCGGCCTATGCCGACGAAGAAGATCCCTTCAAGGTGCTCGTTCTCTCGCGCACCATGTTTGGTGTGGTCGTGGTCGACGTCGCCAACAAGAATACGCCCATCGCAGGTGCCCAGGTCACGCTCACATCGCGCTATGCCGTAGGCAAGCAGCTCACCGCCACGACCGATGACGAAGGCACGGCCATCTTTGAGGTCGCCCCTCTTTCGGAAGACTACGTGGACGAGGCAACGCTTCTCGACGCGTACGACTTTAACGGCGGCATCTCCATTAGCATGGCGGGCTACCGCGATGTCGAGATTCCCCTTGCGCGTATCCAGGGCGGCACCGCCATAACCGCGCCCACGCGTCCGCTGTCCGACGGCGAGCCGTACTTCCGCCAGCTCACATTCGACGAATGGGACATCCAGTACGCTGATGCCACGTTCATGGCATTGCCGAAGGACGACGCGGCAAACGACCAACCCGACACGCATGCCTTTATTGTACAGGCACATCTGCCACAGGGTGGACAGGCAACGCTGCACATCAACAAGGTAATGCCCGCCACGGGTAGCTCGCCCGAAACCGTCACGCAGATCGGCCAGATCAAGGCCAGCGCATCAGGCGCGGATAATCTGGCGACGTTCACACTCGAAGACAAGTTTCTCGACGCGGCATCGGGCCTTCTGGAGGAAGGGTGCAAGCTGCGCTTTGTCCTCGACTATCAGGGCAAAACCTACACGCTCTCATCCCCCATGGCCGTTGTCACCGCGCCGGCCGCAAAGGCGGAATCGGGCTCGACCACTATCGTCCCCACTACCATGGACCAAGAGGTCACTCCGTTTGATTTCCCCGCGGCGTTTCCCGGCATCGGCGGCAATAAGTTCACGTGCTGGATACCCACATTTCCGATCCTCTTCGATTTCTCGTTTGCTGGATACGTGCTGTTTGGCGGAGGATACAAACCAGCCAGCTATATGAACGATTCGGGCAATCCGGATCCGGAGTACTGGAAGAAGTCACCGCGCGAGTCGGGCGCCAAGCAGGCAAACCGCTACCTCGATGAAATGGAGGGGAAGTGGAATCAGTACAAAAGTATGAGTGCCGGTTCGGGCACCGATCCAAGAAACACCAAGCTCCTTCGCCACCATTGCACGCCGCTGTTCACGATGGATATCGCCACACAGCTGTACGGCTCGCTCGCCTACGATTGGGTGGGCAAAACCTGGGGTGACAACAACGACCCCGCATACGGCAATATTAAGGCCCTCTTCCAGGTAAGAACCGACCTCAATTGGACCGAGCAGTTTACCCTAGGACCGGTGCCGTTTTTCCTAAACGTCAACCCCTGGGTGCTGGCAAAACTGGCGCTCGCCGTGGGCGCCCACACGCACGGCAGCGGCGCGGCGTTTTTCAAGAACATTTCGCTCGACTATTCCAACACGTCGGGCTCGTTCACCATCCAGATCGGACTTGCCGTCACCTTTGGAGCCGGCATTGCAGGCGTCGCTTCGTCCGCTGTGCGTGGCGCCGCATCCCTCACACTGTTCATTGGGTACGAGAAGGCAGATGGACACCAGCTTCCGCGGCTGCGCGTAGGTGCAGACGTCGATGTCGATGTGATACTCCAGTTCGTAATGTTCAAGTGGACCACCAAGGCTTGGTCGGGGTCGTGGCCCACACTCATCGATTCGTGGAATATGTCGGTGAACAATGGCGACCAGTATGTGCTCCAACGCTCTGAGCTGGCATTGGGTGGAGATACGCCTTACACGCTGGATGCCTGCTTCGGCACGCCCGGCAACACCGAGGCAGGTGGTGTGCCGCAGTTTATCGCATCGGCCACCATCGTCACCAACGCCGAGCTGCTCGCACGCGCCGAGGTTAAGGCCACTGCCGTAAACGCCGCGCCTGTCGTGCGCGATTGGGATCAAGCGGTCACGCGCATTGAGCTCGAGGCGGATTCAGAAAGCGACGACACGGGACAGATCGAGCATTTCGTCCATGCACTGGTAGAGAACGACGAAAATGCCGCACCGATGTATGAGTACACCTACATCGGTCAGTCAACGAACGCCGTTGCGGACCCGAACGCCAATTCTGCCGGCGTGTCGGAGGACGAGCGTGGCGGCGTCAAACCCTCGAGCGACAACGTGCTGTTTTCCGGCGTGCTCAGCGAAGCCCACATGAAGCTAACGATGATTGCCGGCGTAGAATACCTGTTCCGTATCGCCTCGGTGCGCTACGGCGACAATGGCCGCTCGCGCCTGGTGGTGCACACAAAGGCAAACGGCACGTGGTCCGCTCCCACGCCCGTGGACTTTCCCCTTGGGTTTGGCGAGGGCGACGTGGAGCGCGACGGCATATTCGATTACGACTTCGACGTGGTGGAATATACGGACGGAAGAGGAAACCAGGACGCCTACGTGCTGCTGGTCTCGGGCGAGCGCCCCGCCGGCGACAACACCCTTTTCGATACGGCAAGCACAGCCGGCATACTGTCCGTTGTGCGCCTGCGCATAAGTAATGACGAGATCCGCGTGGTGTCGCATACGTCATGGCGCAGCATCTCGCGCGGCCGCCTGCAAGAGGATGGCTACCATTGCCTGCAGTGCCCGCGCATCACGGCAGGCAAGACGCTGGTCGACGGGCGCCTGTCGGGTGCCTACCTCCACCGCCGCGGAACCACCGCAGAGAAGGCGCTCGGCAGCGAGGCCGAGGTTGCGCTGGAATGCTTTACCCTGTGGTCGGATGATTTGGGCGACAGCCTGACGTTCCGCCAAGTTCTTCGCTTTCCGCAGGCACCGTCGAGTATCGAGCTGAGCGAGCCCGAGAATATCAACGGCAAAATGGTGGTGCCCGTTGCGTACGAGACCGCAGACGGTTGCGGCTGCGCATCGTACGCCGTGATCGGCCAGTCCATTGCGGGCTGGGGCGTTATGCCACCAGACGCCACGGTGCCCCATGCGGTGCCGTGGCCACAACATTCGGGCTTTTTGGCCACCGTCAACGAGCAGCTGCAGCATATTACTTGGACGCGAGGCGCATCGGCATTTGCAACGCAGCCCGTGGGTGCCGCAGGCTGTGGCCCGGCATCGTTTAGCGTAAGCAACAACGGCAGGTGCGCGCTCTATGTAGAGAACACCGATGGCAAGGTGGGGCAAACCTACGACGAAGAAGGCAACCCGGTAGCAGTAATGGGCAAGCACTTCCGCATCTTCGCCAGCACCTTGGCAGGCGATCTGTTCACGGAGCCGTTCGTGATGTGCGAGCTGGACCATCCCGTCGATCAGATAACGACATTTTTGACGTCGGGAGGCATGCTCTCCGCGCTCGCCACGCACATTGTGAGCGCGGAGAAGAGCGAGGCAGAGCTGCACGGCATCGAAGTGCCTCTGGTGGCGTGTGCCACTCCGACGGGCGCGGTCGCTACCTCGGGCGCGGTGGTGCCCGGAGCAGCAGGCGAATCCTTCATGGTCACGGTGCGAAACGACGGCAACACTTTGCTGACTGCCGGCACAATCGATCTGTACCGAGAGGGCTCCAGCCAGCCGTTCTCCAGCGCATCCATCGGATTCGGAGCGAACGCACGCATGGCTTCGATCTACGATCCAGAGCTTGCCGAAGACGCTTCGGCCAACGACATGGCACACGTAAAGTACGCGCTCGAGACGCTGGGCGCACGTTTTGCAACGCACCCGCTGGTAGCCGACAACGGCAACGCCGTGCTGGCACCGGGTTGCACGGCACAGTTCCGCATGAGCTTCGCCATCCCCGAGAGTTGGAGCGACGAAGTGGGCAAACGCGTCACGCTGTATGCGAAGGCGCGTAATCTGGTGGCGCTCGATCCCGTAACGCTCGAGGAGATCCGACCGGGCGCAAACTCGGCGCTGAGTGCCGTTCTGCACGAGCTTCATGTGCCCGACGCGGCATGCGAACGCTCAGAAGTTCAGGTCGGCGTATGCGACAGCGCGGATACGACAGGACTTCACGACGCCCCGATGACAGCAGACGGCGATGGTAGCTCGAGTGGCGGCGGTACTGACGAGGGCGGCGGCTCCGGCGGAAGCAGCTCCGGCAGTGGCAAAGACCACGGCAATAACAAGCGCTCCGGAAAAGCGGGCGCGCTTGCGGGCACGGGCGACAGCAACGTCCCCCTAACCGCAGCCGCAGCAGCGCTCGCCGCAGTTGGTGCCGGCCTTGTCGCCTACAGCGCCCGCCGCACGGCGCTCGAAAAAGACACCGCCAATGAGGACAATTCGGATAGGCCTCGCTAGCTCCTAGTTACTTTTGTGAGAGGCGCCGACTCGGCTCATCGAACATCAAAATGGGCTGGTTCTGAATACCCAGAGCCAGCCCATTGCGCATTAAATGTCGTCTGAGGAGTCGAGTTCTGCCTCGAGCTTGGCACGGCGTCTTTTCGCCGTGAAAAACGTTGCGCACAGGACAGCAAACGTGGCCGCGAAAATCGTCGCACCGCAGAACACGCCCGTGACCAGGTTCGCCAACCAAAAGACGCTTTCGAGCGGTACGATCTGCGCCTCAGCGATACAGCGCATTGCGGCAATAACAAGCGCGAACGCGGCGCCGCTAAGACCGCTGACAAGCAGGAAATATCCAACAGGAAGATGCTCGGTTTGCCCAAAACGATTGGTATCGACATAGCCCTTCCGCGTTTGCAGTCCTGCGCAAATCAACATCACGAGAACGAGCCACAAATACATGGCTGCCTCGAACGGCGTTGCAAAGCCATGCGGCATTTCACTAGCGTCGCTGTGAACCCACGTAACCTGTCGAGCTATAAACTGGTAGAAAAAGATCATCAACATGCCAAACGAAAGCAGCACGAAGCCAATCTTGTAGATCTTCGCGTTCTCAGCCTCCAGGCGTTCATCCTTTGGGCCGGCATATTCACGCCACTTTTGCACGATTTTCAGATCTTCATATTTCATAGTGAACTCCTAAAGAGCATTAGGGTCGGCGTCGGTTTCGTCTTCCCAAAACAAGTCGTTCAACGTAACGCGCAGCGCCTTACAGATTGCCACGCACAAATTGAGCGTGGGGTTGTAGCCGCCCGCCTCGATAAGGCCGATGGTTTGGCGCGTAACGCCCACGGCTTGGGCTAAGTCAGCTTGCGAAAGGCCAGCCGCCGCGCGTGCCGCCTTCATGCGTAGGTTCTTTTTGCCCGGCATGGAGTTCCTTTCGTAGTAATGGACAGATATCCGTTGCAACATGACAGAAATATATTGCATCCTTCACAAGATGTCAACTATATCTGTCATTATGGAAACCATGTCCGCCATCGCCATGTGGACATAACAATTTCGATTCGCTATTCAATCTTACTCGGACAAAACCGAGTCGGAAGGACCCGAGTAAGTGGAACTTATCAGCATGGCCAACGCGCACGCCAATAACCGGATTTGCCGGAACCATGCGTGCCCCATCGTTTAATAGCTCCGTTATTGTTCGATGATCTTCTTGACGACCGCGGGAACGCCTGCCGCCACCACGTTGTCCGGAAGGTCTTCCGTCACGACGCTGCCCGCGGCAATTACGCAACCGCTGCCGATGGTAACCCCCTGCAACACGGATACGTTCGCGCCAAACCAGCAGTTATCGCCTACAACAATAGGCAGAGCCTTCTCGAGACCCAAGTTGCGGTCCTTTGCCTTTAGGGGGTGCGAAGCGGTGTAGAAGCCGCAAAACGGCCCGATAAACACGTTGCCACCAAAGGTGATAGAGCCGCCGTCCATAAAGTAGCAGCCATGGTTTACAAAGCAGCCCTCACCAAAGCTCGTCTTGCTCCCGTAGTCAAAGTAGGCAGGCGAAAGGACCGTCAGCCCTTGCGGAAGATCGGTATCGAGCAAGGATTTCAAAGCGTCAAGCTGCGCGTCGCTTCCGGGTTTTGCCATATTAAAGTCATAGCAGAGCGCCTCCGCCTTTGCGCGTTGCGCCAGGAGCTCCTCGTCAAAGTTGGCATCATGCCACTCCCCGCGCTCCATCTTCTCTTTCTCAGTCATTGCGCCCCCTCAAACAACATGCAGTCTTGATGCGGCAATTCTACCAGCCGATAAGCCACGGTTTTAACACGAGCACCACGCCGCGCAGGGAATGACCGCAGAAGCTAAAGGTCACCGACTCCGAACGCGCGTTCGATGGAATTCGTGTTAGTTGGAATCGTCCGAGGCCTGGGCTATGCTACCTTGACTATCTATATGACTACAACGCAGCAAAGGAGCATCGAGAGAGCGAGCATGGCAAAAAACACCGCAAACTATGGTAACGACAGTATTCGTCAGCTCAAGGACGAGGAGCGCGTACGCCTGCGCCCCGCCGTTATCTTTGGCTCGGACGGACTCGACGGCTGCGCGCATGCCGCCTTCGAGATCCTGTCCAACGCCGTTGACGAGGCGCGCCAGGGCTACGGCAAGCTCATCACCCTTACCGCCTTTCGCGATGGTTCCATTCAGGTAGAGGACAACGGCCGCGGCTGCCCGCTCGACTGGAACCCCTCCGAGAAGCGCTTTAACTGGGAGCTCGTCTTTTGCGAGCTCTACGCAGGTGGCAAATACAACAACAACCAGGGCGGCGACTACGACTTCTCGCTCGGTACCAACGGCCTGGGCTCGTGCGCGACCCAGTACGCATCCGAGTACATGGACGTCACGGTTTGGCGCGACGGCAACAAGTACTCCCTGCACTTTAAGAAAGGCAAGGTCGTTGGCGCCAAAAAGAAAGCGCTTGAGATCGAGCCCAGCGACGAGGACCGCACCGGCACCACCATCAAGTGGCGCCCCGATCTTGAGGTCTTTACCTCGATCAGCATTCCCCACGACTGGTATCGCGAGACCATGCGCCGCCAGGCCGTGGTCAACGCCAACGTGACCTTCCGCCTGCGCATTGAGGGCGACGATGGCGAGTTTTCCGAAGAGGATTTTTGCTATCCCAAGGGCATCGAGGACTACGTGCTCGAGAAGGTCGGTACCGACTACCTTACCGAGCCCTTCTTTATCGAGGCTGACCGTCGCGGTCGCGACCGCGAGGACCTGCCCGATTACAACGTCAAGATCACCGCGTGCATGTGCTTCTCGCGCACCTTCATGATGCAGGAGTACTACCACAACTCGTCATGGCTCGAGAACGGCGGTTCGCCCGAAAAGGCCGCCCGTAGTGCTCTGACCAGCGCCATCGATGCCTACATCAAGCAACAGGGCAAGTACAACAAAAACGAGAGCGGCATTAAGTGGCAGGACGTCCAGGACTGTCTGGTGCTGGTGACCAACTGCTTCTCCACCCAGACGTCCTACGAAAACCAGACTAAGAAGGCCATCAATAACCGCTTTATCCAGCAGGCGATGACGGCATTCTTTAAGGAGCGCCTCTCGACCTATCTGATCGAGAACAAAGACGCCGCCAACAAGATCATGGAGCAGGTGCTCATCAACAAGCGCTCGCGCGAGAACGCCGAGAAGACGCGCCAGAGCATCAAGACCAATCTGCAGCAGAAGACCGACATGGCCAACCGCGTGCAGAAGTTCATCGACTGCCGCTCCAAGGACAAGAGCCGTCGCGAGATCTACATCGTAGAGGGCGACTCGGCAGCAGGCGCCATCCGCACCTCGCGCGATGCCGAGTTCCAGGGTGTTATGCCCGTCCGAGGCAAGATCCTCAACTGTCTGAAAGAGGACTACCCGCGCATCTTTAAGTCCGACATCATCATGGACCTCATGCGCGTGCTGGGCTGCGGCGTAGAGATCAAGGACAAGCGCATCAAGAACCTCGGTGCTTTTGACCTGGATAATCTCAACTGGAACAAGGTCATTATCTGTACGGACGCCGACGTCGACGGTTATCACATCCGCACGCTTGTGCTCACCATGCTCTATCGCCTGGTGCCCACGCTTATCGACGAGGGCTACGTGTATATCGCCGAGTCGCCGCTCTACGAGATCAACTGCAAAGAGAAGACCTACTTTGCCTACACCGAGCTCGAGAAGAACGGCATCCTCAAGGAGATTGGCGACCAGAAGTGCTCGATCAACCGCTCCAAGGGTCTTGGTGAGAACGATCCGGACATGATGTGGCTCACCACCATGAACCCCGAGACGCGCCGCCTGATCAAGGTAGAACCCGAGGACGTCACCAAGATGGAGACCATGTTCAACCTGTTGCTGGGCAACGACGAGACGGGCCGCAAGCGTCACATCTCCGAGCACGGCAAGGAATACCTGGACCAGCTGGACCTGCAGTAGCAGCAAATCGATAACGACGGCCCATAAGAAGTTCAAGAGGAAATCGTGGCAAAGAAGAAGACGAAGAACCAGCCCAAGAAAAAGCAGGTCAACGCCGAGAACGTCATCGGCCTGCACTCCGAGGTCACCGATCAGCCGATCACGCAGACGCTCGAGGTCAACTACATGCCCTACGCTATGAGCGTCAACGTCTCGCGTGCGTTCCCCGAGATTGACGGCTTTAAGCCCTCGCACCGCAAGCTGCTCTACACCATGTACAAGATGGGTCTGCTCAAGGGCGAGCGCCAGAAGAGCGCCAACATCGTGGGCCAGACCATGAAGCTCAACCCGCACGGCGACGCCGCGATCTACGAGACGATGGTGCGCCTGGCCACCGGCAACGAGGCGTTGCTCGCCCCCTTCGTTGAGTCGAAGGGCAACTTTGGCAAGTACTATTCGGGCGACCTGAGCTACGCCGCCTCGCGCTATACCGAGGCCAAGCTCTCCCCCATTAGCGCCGAGATCTTCAAGGACATCGACAAGGACCCGGTCGACTTCGTCGACAGCTACGACGGCGCCATGAAGGAGCCACGCCTGCTGCCCACCACGTTCCCCAACATCCTCGTCTCGGCCAACAAGGGCATCGGCGTCGCCATGGCATCCGATATCTGCGGTTTCAACCTCAACGAGGTCTGTACCGCCACAATGCATTACCTGCAGGATCCCGACTGCGACCTGCTCGAATACATGCCCATGCCCGACTTCTCGACCGGCGGCGAAATTATCTACCGCCGCGAGGAGATGGAAAAGATAATCGAGACCGGCCTTGGCAGCTTCCAGATCCGCTCCCGCTGGCGCTGGATTCCCGAAGAGCGCATCATCGAGGTCTACGAGATCCCCTACACCACCAAAACCGATGTCATCATCGAGCGCATCGTCAAGCTCTCCAAAGAGGGCAAGGTCAAGGAGATTGCCGACATCCGCGACGAGACCGACCTCTCGGGTCTGCGCATCGCCATCGACCTTAAGCGCGGCGTCGACCCCGACAAGCTCATGGCGAAGCTCTATCGCTCGACCACGCTGCAGGATTCGTTCTCGTGCAACTTTAACGTGCTGGTCGACGGCTATCCCCGCGTTATGGGCGTGCGCCAGATCCTGCACGAGTGGGTCAAGTGGCGTATTGAGTCCACGCGTCGCCGCATTAACTTTGACCTGGGCAAAAAGTCCGAGCGTCTGCACCTGCTGCACGGCCTCGAGGCAATTCTGCTCGACATCGACAAGGCCATCGCCATCATCCGCGGCACTAAGCTCGAGGCCGAGGTCGTGCCCAACCTTATGAAGGGTTTCGACATCGACGAGACCCAGGCCGAGTTTGTTGCCGAGCTCAAGCTCCGCAACATCAACGAAGAGTACATTCTCAACCGCACCAAGGACATCGCCAAGCTCGAGGGCGAGATTGCCGAGCTTGAGGAGATCCTCTCCAGCGAGGAGAACATCAAGAAGGTCATCAGCGACGAGCTAGCAGCGGTCAACAAGAAGTACGTGATGCCGCGCCGCACGGGCAGGATCGAGCCCCATGAGGTTATCGAGGTAAGCTTGGAGCCCAAGGTCGAGGAGTACCCGGTCACCATCATGCTCTCGCGCGATGGCTACCTAAAGAAGATGACGGACCGCGTGCTCAAGAAGGCGACCACGCTCAAGTACAAGGACGGCGACAAACCCTTTATCGAGTTCCCGTCCTCCAACACCCACGAGCTGCTGGTCTTTACCAACAAGAGCCAGGTGTACAAGTGCAAGGTCGCGGCGTTTGAGGACACCAAGTCGGCCCAGCTGGGCTCGTACCTTCCGACCGATCTTGAGATGGAACCCGACGAGAGCGTCATCTGGGTCATCGACCCCGAGGACTACAAGGCCGACGTGCTGTTCGTCTTTGAGAACGGCCGCGTGGTGCGTGTCGCGCTTTCTGGATACGCTACCAAGACCAACCGCAAGCGCCTTAAGAACGCCATCTACGGCGGCAGCAAGCTGCTGTATGCGCAGGTGCTCAAGGAAGACCGCGACCTCGCGCTGGTCTCGAGCGACTACCGCCTGATGAACTTCAACACGTCGCTGCTCAAGACCAAGACGACCACCAACACGCAGGGCGTCCAGGCTTTCACGGCCAAGAAGGGCCGCTCGGTCACCACTGTCGGCACGACCGAGGAGATTCTTGGCGCCGGCGTCTCGGCCGAGAAGTTCACCGCGCAGAGCCTGCCCTCTGCCGGTGCCCTCATGAAGGAAAACGACATGCCGAGTTTGTTTGACTAGGACGACGGCGACCAAACCGTCATGGTTTAACTAAGCAGCGGGGCCCGGAGCGCAGTAAACGCTGCGCCCTGGGCCCCATGCATTACACCAGCATCATCCCTATAGACAAAATGCCGCATAAAGTGGAACAGACATAAGCCCATCATTCATTCCAAAGGGCTTAGTCGATAGCCTGATAAGGCGTACGCCCGGATGGGTCTTTTTAAGTGAGGACAGGCTTCGAGATCTTGTGTTCTCTCCCGCCTTGACTTCAATCGCAGACAAGCATCCCTGCTTCTCTACTACAAAGTCGATTTCCGCACGATTATCTCGCGCCCAATAATGCAGCGGATAGCCCATGGCTGAAAGCTGTTGGGCGACGTAGTTTTCGGTAAGTGCACCCATGAATGTGCCGCCGATGCCGGCAAGAATATCGGCGCGTTGAGCACCGGCCTTGGAGACGAGCAGCCCTGTATCCGCCTGATAGATTTTAAAAGCAGAAGGGTTAACGAAGGCCTCTAAAGGGCTTTCGATCTGCCCGACTAGGCTGCAGCGCGCCACCGTACCCGACAATACAAGCCAGTCGAGAGCATCTCCAAAGAGAGACGCATTGCCCCCCGCTCGCACTACCTTGTATTGAAATTTGCGATTCTCTTTGGCAAGCTGCTGTGGAATGGAATCGAAGCACGCACGCGTCTTTGCGCTCAAGCGTTCATCAGCATATTTATTGGTGTCGGCGGAATATCCGTCGAGAATAATCCGATGCTTTTCGGCCACATCAATGATTGACTGATCATCGATATACGTTTGGACCGCCTCGGGCATTCCGCCAACAACAAGATACTGTCGATAGAGCCTAAGCGCCTTTTCATGAAGGCTTGGCGCAAGAGGACCCATTAACTCGAATGACGAGCGTATCTCATCGACCAGCTGATCGTGCCCCATTGCCCAGAGAAACTCCTCGAAATCGAGTGGAGTCATCTCGATCAAGTCGGTCTTTCCGACGGGGAACGAATACGACTGATGGTTAATGGCAACCCCAAGAAGCGACCCGGCAGCCGCAACGTAATACTCGGGAGCATCTTCGCAAAAGTATTTAAGGGAAGTGAGCGCTTCCTCGCATGCCTGGATCTCGTCAATGAACAGTAAGGTTTTGCCAGGCACGATACGCTGTCCCGTACGAGCCTCGATCGCGCGCACAATCGAATGAGGGTCAAGACCGCCCGAAAAATCCGCTCGCGCCGACCGGTCGTTCTCAAGATTAACGTAGACAACCGATTCGAAAAGATCCTGGGCGTACGTTCTGAGCAAATAGGTCTTGCCACACTGGCGCACGCCTTTGACCAGCAAAGGTTTTCTATCAGCTCTGTCTCGCCATTCCCTAAGTAGCTCGTCTGCCTTGCGACGCATACGCAACCTTCCCTCATTAACTTCTGTTTGACAATATTTTAACGCGGATTAATTTGTTTTCAGTTATTTTTCTGCGTTTAAAAATTGTTCTATACGGCGCTTGAGGGAATGCGCCCCTATCTCTCGGTAAGGACAGCAAGCATTTCCACCAACACCGATTGCCATGCGCTCTTCTTGCCCTTAGGCGAGCTTGCGAGCGAGCTCTCGCACCTCTTCCAGCTTGGGCGAGGAGGCCATGCTGTCGCGCTCGGTCATACCGCTGATGGTGACAATGCCCTGGTCCTCCCACTTGCAGTATGCGCACGTGGACTTGTACATGGCGATCGCCGCATCATAGACGCCCTCGCTGTGGCTATCGAGCAAAAGGGCCGTCTTGGTGAACGGGAAGCCCGTAGCACCGAAGGCGTACAGGCGGTCGATGACAGCCTTCTCCTGCGCAGTGATATCGAACCAGTAGATAGGCGAGGCAAAGACGACCATATCTGCGTCTTTCAGCGACTCGATCACGTTGACCATGTCATCCTTCTGCACGCAGACGCCCTCATGAGCGAAGCAGTACTGGCATCCCAAGCAGCCGGCGATCTTCTTGCTGGCAACGCGGACGACCTCGACCGTATTGCCGCCCTCACGCGCGGTCTCGGCAAACGCCTCGACCATGGTATCGGTATTGGCGCCCTTACGCGGGCTGCCGCTCAATACAACGATATTCATAGGATTCCCTCTCCTTCATGCTGCAGGCGCGCAGCATTTTTTCTTGTAACCAAAACAAATGGGGTTAATCAATCGCCAGCAGGCCATATCTCTTGCTCAAGTTCCCTAAAGAAGCTCAAGGCGATTGCAATTGCCTTATACAACATCGAAAACCAAAGAGGGGCCATAGCAACGTCGCCTGCCCGAAATGGCCTGCGGTTAAAATCAACTACGGGGATCGTGACGAGCCGATACCGCCCGCATGCCCCCTTCGGAATAGGCGCTGAGCAGCTCCTGAGCGTGGGCAAACTCGGGCCCTCGCCTCCAACCGAGCAGGCGGTTGACCGCGAGATTTCCCTGGACGTTGTGGACGAAGAGCAGATAGGCGTCCTCGCGCGAAAGCCCAGTCTCCTCCATGATCGAGGGAACCATCTGCTCGGCGCCGCGCTCGACGACGCGCTGTGCCACCCGGGCGTACGCGTCGTCATCCGAGTAGAGCAGATAATAGTCATCGTTTGCCGGCGGACGCTGGCAGAGGGCACCCGCCTCCGTTCCCTCGAGCGGCGGCACCGCCGCCAAGGCCTCGTCGATAAGCGCGTCGAGCAGGGCGAACTTGTCCTCGTAGTGCAGATAGAACGTGCCACGGTTGATATCGGCGCGGCGGCAGATATCCGCTACCGTCATCTTCGCGAAGCCGACCTCGGCCAGCAGCGCGAAGAACGCCTCCCGTATGACCGAGAGTGTATAGCGTCGGCGACGATCGATCTTCCCCGCTTCCATTACCCCTCCAATTGCAACGCTCGACAATGCCCGGCAATCGTTCGTTTATCAACGGCGCATCGAAGCTGTTCATTGCTCTCGCACAAATCAACATGGATACTTTTTATCAACACCTGTTCATAATAGCTGAAAGAAGGTATCCAGTGACTCTGTACGAGCAGTTCGTTATCGAGCTCACCAACCAATCGTTTTCCCTTCAGGCCGCCTATCGCAGCGGCGGCACGCCCTATGAGCTGAGTGACCGCGAGCCTAAGCCCTACGAGCAGCAAATTGAGGACGTCGCCCGCATGATCGATGAAGCCGATTGCGTGCTTGTGGGCGGGGCCTCCGGTCTCTCCGCGGCAGGCGGCGGCGACTTCTACTACGAAGACAACGCAACCTATCGCAAGCATTTCGGCAAATTCGCCGAGCGTTACGGTTTCAAGGGCGCTTTCGAGGGGTCGTTCTACCGTTGGCCCACCGCCGAGGCGCGCTGGGGATACCTCGCCACCTTCCTCGACACCACGCTCAACGCCCCGCTGCGCAAGCCCTACAGGGACCTCGACGCCATTCTCGCCGAGAAGGATTTCTTCGTGCTCACCACCAACCAGGACACGCAGTTTGTGAAGCTCTATCCCTGGGAGAAAGTGGCAGAGATCCAAGGCGACCACCGCTTCTTTCAGTGCTCCCACTGTTGCACCGACGAGGTGTGGAACGCGGTCGAGCCGGTCTCCCACATGGTAGAGGCCATGGGAGACGGCCTTGAGGTTCCGACAGAGCTCGTGCCGCGCTGCCCGCACTGCGGGGCAGAGGCGTTCCCCTGGGTTCGCGGCTACGGCAACTTCCTGCAGGGCGAGCTCTACGAGGAGCAGTACCACAAGGTGTCCGACTGGCTCGACGCGCACGCGCGGCAGAGGATCCTTTTCCTCGAGCTGGGCGTGGGCCGCATGACGCCCGCGTTTATCCAGGAGCCGTTCTGGGCCCTCACGGCGCAGTTGTCGCAGGCTAGCTACATCGCCGTGAACAACAGGACGCAGTTTCTCCCCCGCGCGATCGAGGATCGGGGGCTCGCCGTTCGCGCCGACATCGCCGACGTGCTCGCCGACGTGCGCAAGACGCTGGGGAGGTAGCACATGGAAACGGTGAAAGCAGTTCGCATAGGCACGGCGCTTTCCGAGGCGGATCTTGTCATCATCGGCGCCAGCAACGGGCTGGACATGGCAGAGGGGCTCAACCTCTTCTGCGCCGATGCTCATTTCCGAGAGGCGTACGGCGACCTCGCTCAGGCCGACGGCATCGGCTGCATGCTGCAGGGGCTCGCCTCCCCGGATGCCAGCGTGCGAAGCCGATGGGTCGAGCGGTTCCATCAAAAGGAGTATGTCGAGTATGAGCCCAGCCCGCTCATGAACGGGCTGCGGCGTCTTACAGAGCACGCCGACGCCTTCGTGATCACGTGCAATATCGACGGGCACTTCGTACGCGCAGGGTTCAACGAGAACCGCGTGCTCGAGACGGAGGGGAGCATACGCACGTCGATCGACGAGCGGCGTCTCGCCCATCCAGACGCCCTCGCCATGACCCAGCTCGACGAGCTCGCGCGTCTTGTGCAAGCCCATCGCAACGGCAGGGTCGCCATCCTCGAACTTGGCGTGGGACTGCACAACGGCGTCATAAAGCGCATGCTCGCCCAGATCGCGAACGCCTGCGAGCACGCCACCTACATCGTGTTCAACTACGGCCAGGCCATGGCGCCCGACGCTTCGTGCGAGACGATTCTCGTTGACGGCGATATGGCCCCGGCTTTCGAGGAGATCGCCCGATGCCACCCCTAGAAAGAGAAGCGCGTAGGCTTCGAAGCCTTATCGACGATGCCGACGCCATCATCGTCGGCATCGGCTCGGGCATGTCGAGCGCCGCCGGGTTCAACCATTACAACCGCGCGGGCATGGCGCGCGCAGGAATGGCGGACTGGCAGCAAGCCTTTGGCTTCAAGAGCCTTTTCGACGGCTTCTACCACCTCTACCCCAGCCTCGAGCAGCAATGGGCCTACTACGCGCGATATATCGATTTCATGCTGCGCGAGCCGACCTCGCAGCCCTATCTCGACCTACGGTCCCTCATCGGCCATAAGGACTACTTCATCCTGAGCACCAATGTAGACACCCAAGTCGAGAAGACGTTTCCCACCGAGAGGATCTGCAACTATCAGGGAAGCTTCGCGCACCTTCAATGCAAGCAGCCATGCTGCGACGAGCTCTTCGATGCGAGCCCCTACGTCGAGCGCATGCTCGCGGGCATGGCGGGGTTCGAGATCCGCAGCGAGGATGTCCCCCGATGCCCGCACTGCGGCTGGCAGCTTGTGCCGTGGGTGCGCGACGACACGTTTCTGCAGGGTGCGGCATGGCGCGAGAGCCTCGGACGATACGAGCGCTTCGTGCGCGAGCGCAGCGATCGCCGCGTGCTGTTGCTGGAGCTCGGCGTGGGCGAGATGACCCCCGGCATCATCACACTCCCGTTCTGGAGCATGACCGCAAAGCTGCCGGATGCGCACCTTTTGAGCGTAAACATCTCGGGCGACTCGGCTCCGTTGCAGCTTGGAAGCAAGGCAGGGGCGATCCAGGCCGATTTGGGCGCCCTGCTCTCGGTGGCGCGGGCAGGTGGCGAGTAACGCGGAGCGGTAGACGCGCAATGAGGTTTTAGCCGCAGCCTCCGAACGAGAGGGCTCGGAGGCTGGTATTCCTGAATCGCAGGTCACGATGGGTTATCGGAATCGCGAAGAGCGGATACCGCCAGTAAGCCCCCTTCGGAATAGGCGTTGAGCAGCTCCTGGGCATGGGTGAACTCGGGGCCTCGTCTCCAGCCGAGCAGGCGGTTGACGGCCAGATTGCCCTGGACGTTGTGGACGAAGAGCAGGAAGGCGTCTTCGCGTGAAAGCCCTGTTTTCTCCATGACCCAGGGAACCATCTGCTCCGCTCCGCGTTCTATGACGCGCTGGGCTACGCGAGCGTATGAGTCGCTGTCCGAATAAAGCAGGCGATAATCGTCGTCTGCCGGCGGACGCTGGCAAAGCGTTGCCGATTCAACCCCCTCAAGCGGGGGAGCCGCTGCCAATGCCTCGTCGATAAGCGCATCGAGCAGCGCGTACTTATCCTCGTAATGCAGATAGAACGTTCCCCGGTTGATCTCGGCGCGGCGGCAGATGTCCGCCACCGTCATCTTCGCGAAGCCGACCTCGGCCAGCAGCGCGAAGAACGCCTCCTGTATGACCGAGAGGGTGTAGCGCCGCCGGCGGTCGATCTTGGTTTCTCCCATCGCCTCTCCAATCTGAGTCGTTTGACAATGTCCAGTAGCTGTTCGTTTATCGACAGGTGCACGCGTTTGTTCATTGCCCCTGCGAAAATCAACAAGGATACTGTTTATAGACACCTGTTTTTTATAGCTGAAAGGGAGCACGGATGACCCTGTGCGAGAAGCTCGGCATCGGGCTTGTCAGCCGATCGTTTTCCCATCGGGCCGTCTATCGAAACGGCGGCACGTCATACGATTTGAGCGATTGCGAGCCTGCTGCTTGCAAGCAAGATATCGAGGCTTTTGCCCGCAAGGTGGGGAAGGCTGATTGCGTGTTTACGGGAGAGGCAGGTAGGCAGGCGTTATGAGCATCTGCATCAAAAATCAGATTCAGAATATGAATATCGTCATCGGCTGCACGGTGGGGTGTCCATATTGCTATGCCCGTAACAATGTGAAACGTTGGCATATGATTGACGACTTCGCTGATCCTGCGTTCTTCCCGAGCAAGCTCAAGATGATGGAAAAGAAACGCCCGCAGAACTTTCTCCTTACCGGCATGAGCGATCTCTCCGGGTGGAAGCTGGAATGGCGAGACGAGGTATTTGCAAAGATCCATGAGAATCCACAGCATCAGTTCCTGTTCCTGACCAAGAGACCCGATTTGCTGGATTTAGATACCGACCTGGAAAACGCATGGTTCGGCGTTACGGTGACGAGGAAAGCGGAGCTGTGGCGTATCGACGCCCTTCGGAAAAACGTCAAAGCAAATCACTTCTTCGTTACTTTTGAGCCGCTATTCGACGATCCCGGTACGGTCGACCTTTCCGGAATCAACTGGATCGTCGTCGGTACCATGACCGGGGCGCAGAGCAGGAAGGTTCATACGGAACCGGAGTGGGCATGGTCTTTGACGGACCAGGCGCACGCGCTTGGCATTCCAATGTTTATGAAGGAAGACCTCGTCTCTGTCATAGGGGACGAAAACATGATTCAGGAATTGCCGGAAGAATTCGAAAGAGTGCTGGAGGTGCAGAGAACATGGCGGAAGTGATCGATGGAATCCTCATCAATGAGGTGGAAGCAAAGAACATCATGACCAAGTCCAGCCTGCCGGTAGGCGGCTACTCGGTCAATCCCTATGTAGGCTGCACGCATGCCTGCAAGTATTGCTATGCCTCCTTTATGAAGCGCTTTACCGGACACAAGGAGGAATGGGGCACCTTTCTTGATGTGAAGCATTGGCCGGAAATCAAGAATCCGAAGAAATACGCTGGACAGCGGGTGGTTATCGGTTCTGTGACGGATGGCTACAATCCACAGGAGGAGCGATTCGGGAATACCAGGAAACTCCTGGAGCAGCTGATTGGCAGCGATGCAGATATTCTGATCTGCACAAAGTCCGATCTTGTGGTACGGGATATCGATCTGCTGAAGAGGCTTGGACGAGTGACCGTTTCATGGTCGATCAACACGCTGGATGAGAACTTCAAGAACGATATGGACTCCGCGTCGAGCATCGAGCGTCGTATCGCTGCTATGAAGCAGGTGTATGACGAAGGTATCCGTACGGTCTGCTTCGTGTCCCCGGTATTTCCCGGCATCACGGATTTTGAGATGATTTTTGAGCGAGTAAAGGATCGGTGCGATTTGTTTTGGCTCGAAAATCTCAATCTTCGGGGTGGTTTCAAAAAAACGATCCTGGATTATATCGCCGAGAAACATCCCAATCTCGTACCGCTTTACGATGAGATCTATAACAAGCGCAACCGTAGCTATTTTGAAGCGCTTGAAGTAAAAGCCGAGGAAATGGCCAAGAAGTACGATTGCCCCTTTGTGGACAACGAAATGCCTTATGGCAGAGTCCCCCAGGGGCATCCGGTGATCGTGGACTACTTCTATCACGAGGAAGTCCGAGGGTCAGATAATAGCGGAAAAAGAAATCGTTAAACGGAAACCGACGACGATTCGCTCGAGCGATTAGCGTCCACGCGTGGCTTCTGCCGATTGGCGCAACGGGCGACGGATTAAGGGATCGCTCGGGCGGATGATCCCGCTGCAGTACAGGCGGTCGCTCAATTTAGCGGCATGAGCGTTTTCGCACGGAAAACCAGTATCCCCTGTGCCGAGTTTAATCGTAGCGAATACAATGGGCACTGAGCATCAATCGAAAGTAGTCAAGAGCCTTTTCGACGGCTTCTACCACCTCTACCCCAGCCTCGAGCAGCAGTGGGCATACTATGCGCGATACATCGACTTCATGCTGCGCGAGCTGGCCTCGCAGCCCTATCTCGACCTACGGTCCCTCATCGGCCATAAGGACTACTTCATCCTGAGCACCAATGTGGACACCCAGGCCGAGAAGACGTTTCCCGACGAGAGAACCTGTAACTATCAGGGAAGCTTCGCGCACCTTCAGTGCAAGCAGCCATGCTGTGACGAGCTCTTCGACGCGAGCCCCTACGTCGAACGCATGCTCGCGGGCATGGCGGGGTTCGAGGTCCTCAGCGAGGATATCCCCCGATGCCCGCATTGCGGCTGGCAGCTTGTGCCGTGGGTGCGCGACGACACGTTTCTGCAAGGCGGAGCATGGCGCGAGAGCCTCGAACGATACGAACGCTTTGTGCGCGAGCGCAGCAGTGGCCGCGTGCTGTTGCTGGAGCTCGGCGTGGGCGAGATGACCCCCGGCATCATCACACTCCCGTTCTGGAGCATGACCGCAAAGCTGCCGGATGCGCACCTTTTGAGCGTAAACATCTCGGGCGACTCGGCTCCGTTGCAGCTTGGAAGCAAGGCAGAGGCGATCCAGGCCGATTTGGGCGCCCTGCTCTCGGCGGCGCGGACGGGCGACGAGCAGCGCAGTTCATCGCGCCGTGTTTCATGCGTGGACGCTTAAATCAAAACCACCCCTAGAAGGGGTGGTTTGCTCTTAGGGTGTAACCCTTGGATTTCCGGCACGCGTCTAAAGGCGCCGGCCCTCACGGGGTTCGGGCCGCACTGCAGATTGACCCGTGACGGGCCGGTCAAACCGGCGCTATTTACGCCCCGGCCCCCTATCGAAGGGGTCCTCGTACTCCTTGGCGCTCAGCCGGTCGAGCGCGATGTCGGCCTTCTCCTGCTCCCGGATGTACTTCGCGATCGTGGCCTCGTTCAGGCCGACGGTGGACACGCAGTGGCCCTCGGCCCAGAACTTCCTGTTGCCGAACTTGTACTTCATGTTCGCGTGCCTGTCGAATACCATCAGCGAGCTCTTCCCCTTCAGGTAGCCCATCACGCTCGACACGCTGTACTTCGGCGGTATCGCCAGCAGCATGTGGACGTGGTCGGGCATCAGGTGCCCCTCGATGACCTCTATCCCCTTGTACTGGCAGAGCTTCCTGAAGATCTCCCCAAGGTCGGACCTTATTTGGTTGTAGATGACTTTGCGCCTATACTTCGGCGTGAACACGACGTGGTACTTGCACGTCCACTTCGTGTGCGACAGGCCGTAGGCCTTCTGGGCCATACGCCACCACCGCCCTCTCGACTCGGATTCCTTGCGGCCTGAACAATCGCAAGTGTCCGGCGAGGGGGCGGCTTTGTAAAGCCGTTTGGCCCCACCCGCATAGCGGGTGGTTTCTGATGCGGCGCGCTGCGCGCCCCGCACAGGCTAAAGCCTGTAAATAAAAATACCCCCGATTCCAAGTGGAAATCGGGGGTATCTCATCGGGTGGCTTTCAAGCAGTTTGCAAAACTGCAGGTCGCAGACCTTCATTGCTAGTAGGAGAAATGAGTAGTCTCGGGTGGCTTGCCCATGAGTTGACGAATAAGTTGGAGCTTCGCCATTGGCTCAATCGCTTCGCGCGCTCGATAAACTTGTTTAGTAAAAGGCGGATCGGTCACCGATGGACGCACGACGAGAAACACGTACCTCCAGTGGTTCAAGCACGGCGCGCGTGAGGATCTCTGCAAGCAACCGCCTGGTACGCTACTGTTGCCAGCGTGGCTTAGCGGACTGGCGAATCCCGCCCCGTGCGCGTCATCATCCAATCAAATGCCCTGGCAAGCAGCAGCACCGCCAATCACACTACGTTCTTACGGCGCCCTCTGCGATAAAATTAGCGAATTGTGTTTTCACCTCGCAGCTACGGAGACATTAGATGATTACTCTGGACAATCTTCGCGACGCACTTAGGGCTCTGTGCTACGAGCCCTCGGGCGACGGCACCGTTTATCAGAAATCCTGGGAAGAGACCAGCGCGCAAATCACGGTCGATTTTTCCAAGAAACGCATCGGCTACCCGAAAGACCTGGGGTTCAAAGTCAACAAAGACACAACTTGTAACTTTTCCGATAACGAGAACTTCGTCGTACTCGCCTGCGTAACCATGCTCCTCGACAAAGGATATCGCCCCGAATCACTTGAGCTGGAGCGCGAATGGGCCCTTGGGCACGAACAAAAGAGCGGCCGCGCTGATATCTGCATTAATGACGAGAGGGGCGACACACTCGCAATCGTCGAATGCAAGACCCCTGGAACCGAGTTCAAAAACGAATTCAAGAACATGCAGTCAGACGGAGGGCAACTCCTCTCCTATTGGCAACAAGAGCGCGCGACTCGCTGGTTGGTACTCTTTGCATGCGATTTCATCAACAACGAAATCGTGCCAGACCAGGTTTCAATTAACTGCAGCGATGACGAGAACTTCATCGCGCTCGCCAAACGCGATGACACCATTGCGCTCTACCGCGACGCCCATACAGTGGAACAGCTCCATCAAGTTTGGACGGAAACGTACAACCAACAAGTCGAGGGAAACATCCTCTTTGGCGATAGGTCGACGGCATACCACCCGATGGTTCCTCCCCTTCTCAAGAAGGACCTTGTCGACTTCAGGGCCGAAGACAGCATCGTCAACCGCTTCGAGGAAATCCTCCGCCACAACAACGTCTCCGATAAAGAGAACGCCTTCAATCGCCTTATCGCGCTCTTTATCGCGAAGCTCCAAGACGAGCTCTCGAAAATGCCAACCCAGGAGATTGAGTTCCAATACCGCCAAGGACGCGACACCTACGAAACGCTCCAGGACAGGCTCCAGAGACTCCACTCAGACGGCATGAGAAAGCTCATGCGGGAAGAGGTCCTGTACGTTCCCAACGACTACGCCGAAAACCTCATAAGCAACTATACGGGCCAGCACCGCAAGAAGCTCATCGAGGAGCTGAACGGCACGCTGCGCAAGCTCAAGTTCTATACCAACAATGACTTTGCGTTCAAAGACGTCCACAACGAGGAACTCTTTCTTCAGAACGGCAAGGTACTCGTAGAGACGGTGCAACTTCTACAGCCGTATCGCATCGTAGGAACTCAAGACATTCAATTCTTGGGCGACCTCTTCGAACAGCTCCTTAATCAGGGCTTTAAGCAAAACGAGGGCCAATTCTTCACACCTGTGCCCATCACCCGTTTTATTTGGAAGTCACTCCCACTCGACAGCATCGTGCAGGACGAGGCTGGTGCCGTGCACTATCCACGCGTTATCGATTACGCCTGTGGCGCGGGGCACTTTCTCACAGAAGGATTCGAAGAAATCTCCGACGCCGCATGCCAATATGATCCGACCATAGAGGATGACCTCGGAGACGCCGACTGGGTCAGAGACAATCTCGTCGGCATCGAGAAGGACTATCGACTCGCTCGCGTTTCCAAGGTCTCGTTCTACATGCATGGCGCAGGGCAGAGCAACGTGGTCTTCGGCGACGGACTTGAAAATTATCCCGACAAGGGAATCGACAGCCGAACCGACAGGGGACGCTTCGACATTCTTGTCGCCAATCCCCCGTACTCTGTCGCGGCCTTCAAACCGCATCTCAAGCTTCACAACAACGAACTCAAAGTGCTGGAAACCATCAGCGATAGCGGCTCGGAAATCGAGACCCTCTTTGTCGAGCGTGCGGCACAGCTTGTTCGGCCCGGAGGCTACGCCGCCATTGTCCTCCCCACCTCGATCCTCGACAAGAGCACGAGCTCGAGTTTCATGGCCGCACGCGATGTGCTTTTGAGCTCCTTCGAGATCGTCTCCATCGCCAGGTTTGGATCAGGCACATTCGCGGCCACAGGAACAAACGTCGCAATTATGTTCCTACGTCGCTTTGACGAGATCCCGCCCCGCAATGCGAACGCACTTGATTTCGTTGACGCTGTTTTTGAGCGCAGGAAGCTCACTGGTTGGAAAGACGAAAGCGCTTTCAACGCTTATCTCGACACAATTAATGTAGACGGAGATACTTACCGGGCTTTTCTCGCAGGAGAGGCTGGCTGGAACGAATGGGCAAACACTCGCCACTTCAACGTTTATTGCCATCTTTTCGAATCATCGAAGGAGCTCAAGACCCTTCGAAAGAGCAAGACTTGGAAGGCGGCCGACAAGAACTCACAGCTCAAAGCAGAGAACGAGCTGTTCTATCGCTATGCGCACAAGGAAGAGCGCAAACGCCTGCGCGTTTGGGGTCTCGTCTGCGGCGAACAGACGCTCATCATCAACTCACCTAACACGACCAAGGAAATCGCCTCTTTCCTTGGCTACAAATGGAGCAATCGCAAAGGCAACGAGGGGATACAGCCCATCGATGGTGAGGGCGTGCTCTATTCGGACGACGAATCGGACGACACGAACTCGCTAAGCGGCATCATCAGAGCATGGTTCTCCGGCGAGCAGGTTGAGCCCGGCGACCTTGCCCAGTACTACTACTATGCCAAGACCACCGATTTCATCGACTTTGATGCCGAGAAGTTCGACGAGACTCTTACGATTCCCCGCTCTTTCTACAAGCCCCGCTCGTTCGCCCAGGGCACCGTAGTCAAGACGCTTAGAGACATCACATCCTACGTTACCAACAGCGTGGCCCAGAGTTCCATCACCACCGACACTTACGTAACAACGGAGAACATGGTCAAGGATCGTGGCGGCATAACCGCCTATAGCGGAGAGCTTCCGGCAAGTGCTGGCACCGCATACAAGAAGGGAGACACGCTCGTCTCCAATATTCGCCCCTATCTGCAGAAGATTTGGCTCGCAGACCGCGATGGGGCGTGCTCCAAGGACGTTTTGGTATTCCGAAGCATAAATACCGACAGCCTATTGCCCGAGTTCCTCCATCTGCTCCTGTGGCAGAAGGACTTCTTCGACTACGATATGTCCACCTTCACGGGAACCGGCAGGCCTCGCGGAGACAAGAATGAGCTGCTCAAATACCCCATCCCAGTCCCGACGCTCTCCGAGCAGAGAGCCCTCATCGACGGTTTCAATCGCTTAACAGATGAAATCAATAGCAAAAGACAGCAAATCGCCGCTCTCAAGGAAAGCGTCAAATCACGGTTTGTCGAGATGTTTAGAACCAAGACACACGCATCATGGCCAATCGAAACAATCGGCAACTACAGCATAGAAATGCACTACGGCACTTCAGCAAAAGCCGGCGCCGATGGCGATTATGTCTACATCCGAATGAACAATATCACCGACGACGGCATCCTTGACCTAACCGATACAAAGCGAATCACCCTAAAGGGCCAAGCTCTCGAAAATGCTACCGTCCGCTATGGCGATATGCTTTTTAATCGAACCAACAGCATTGACAAGGTTGGGAAAACTTGCGTTTTTCATCAGTCAGAGACCATGGTTATTGCTGGGTACATCGTGTGCGTAAGGTTCGCTGACCACAGCTCTGCCGAATATGTATCTGGTTACCTGAATTCAAAGGAAGGAAAGCGAGTCCTTCGTAATATAGCGAAGGGAAGTGTCCATCAGGCAAACATCAGCGCAGCAGACTTGGCCGCTATTCCCATTGCAATTCCCCCGTTGTCCCTCCAACAGGAGTTCGCCGACTTCGCTGCCGAGGCGGACAAATCGCAATTTGCACTCGAGCAAGAGGTCGACGCCCTTTCCGCAGAGCGCGACGCCCTTCTAGACCGATTCCTCGCGTGATACGTTCCTCCCATCCATATCGGGATGGGAGGAACTGATGCACACGACGATCGAAATAGCAAACGCGGTTCTCACAAAAATGCAGGCACTCGTTAGCGGCGAAGTGCTTTCGTATCTCGAGAGCGTCCTTATGAGCGAACTCAGGGGCATCGAACTTGAAGTGAACGCGCTCAGCAATGTCGAAGACGAGGCCTCAAAGTACATGGAGCGATTCCTCGCAGCCAAAACCATCGAGGGATGCTCGCCTAAGACCATCAGGTACTACAAGGCCACACTTACAAGGGCGCTCGAAGCAATCAAAAAACCAATTGTCCGGATTAGTTCAGATGACTTACGAACATACCTGAGCGAATATCCCATGGGTAATAACGCAGGGAGCATCACCGTCGACAACGTCAGGCGCATCCTGTCGTCATTCTTCTCTTGGCTTGAAGACGAGAACCATATACTCAAAAGCCCTGCACGACGCATTAAAAAGATTCGCTCAAAGAGAACGGTCAAGTCCGTATATTCTGATGAAGAACTTATAGCCCTCACAGACGCCTGTTCTTGCAAGAGGGATCTGGCAATCATCAACCTTCTTAGTTCAACAGGGATGAGAATAGGCGAACTCGTCTCGCTCAATCGAGAAGACGTTGATCTAAATCGGCGAGAGTGCATTGTACTCGGAAAGGGCAACAAAGAGAGAGTCGTCTATTTTGATGCGACTACAAAGCTGCACCTAAACAACTACCTGCAAGAACGCAGCGATAACGTCGCCGCGCTATTCTGTAGTCTCACAAAGCCGAGTTCTAGGCTGCAAGTAAGCGGAGTCGAGCTCCGCCTTCGCTCCTTGGGAACAAAAGCAGGCGTCAAACACGTCCACCCACATAAGTTCAGGAGAACGCTGGCCACCAAAGCAATTGGAAAAGGAATGCCCATCGAGCAGGTGCAGAAGCTGCTTGGCCATCAAAAGATTGATACAACGTTGATGTACGCAATGGTCGATCAGGACAACGTAAGGGACTCTCATAGAAGGTATATCTGTTAAGTCAAATCACGGTTTGTAGAGGTATTTGGCGATCCGGTCGATGGTAAAAAATGGCCTTTCGTTAGGCTTGAAGACCTCTGTACCAAGTTGGGTTCCGGAGCAACACCACGAGGCGGCAAAACGGCATACAAGGCCGAAGGTGTTCCGCTGGTCAGAAGTATGAATGTTCACAACGGTCGTTTCGTGTGGAAGGACCTTGCTTGTATTGATGATGAACAAGCCGCAAAACTAGAAGGCGTCACGCTGATGAAGGGTGACGTGCTTCTGAATATTACTGGCGCTTCGGTTGCTCGTTCATGTCTTTTGCCGGATGAATTGGCTGGTGGACGTGTTAATCAGCATGTCTCAATTGTCAGAGTCGACCAAAAACGGATGCTGCCGGTGCTATTGAACACGGTGCTGATCAGTGATTCGTATCAGAGACTCCTGCTAAACGGCTCAAGAGCGGCTGGAGCAACAAGGGAGGCAATTACCAAAGAAGCTCTAAAGAGAATGACGGTTCCCTTGCCTCCCCTTGAGCTTCAGCAAGAGTTCGCCTCTTTCGTCGCTCAGGTCGACAAATCGCAATTTATCATCCACCAAGATCTTCACGGCTTTTGAAAAGACAGATAGTTACATGTCCAACGCTACAGAAGCCCGAGGACCGTCGCCTTTGATAGCATCTCGTAGGCTCGCGGATATGTCTCTTTGTCGCGCTCGGCCATAAATGCCCAGTTCGCCGTCACGTCAGCCGCCCTCACCATAGCCACCTTGGAGGAGTCGACATAGGAGACTGGAATCTTGGGCAGCCAGTCGCTAAATACAGGAGGGTAGGAGGTCTGCCACGTTGGGTTGAACATGCCGCAGCGCAGCTCCTCATCAACCGATTCTGCCAGGTTGTACTTTCCGTCGATCGAAGTCGAATGCTCGTCAACCACAACAGAAACTGCATCAACCTCGCTCGCGGCAATTCCCTGAAGCCTCAGCGCGTCAACGATGCCGGACTTCACGCCACGCTTTAGAGCGTAGTCAAGATACCTTTGCTTGCGCCTTTTCGAGCTTGAATTCTCAGAGCAACTGCAACACCCCTGAGTAGTGGACCTCGTAGGGCGTCCTGAACCCCAGGCGCTTGTGGGGCCTGCGGTTGATGGCATCGTACACCCGCTCGACCTCCTCGTCCGAGACCGCAGAGAAGCCGGTCCCCTTCGGGAAGTACTCGCGCAGCAGACCGTCTGTGTTTAGTCAAGCCTGATTTTCGGGTTGGGGCTGCGGTGGAAATCCTGGTCCTCTTTTGGTCCAGGATTTCCACCGCAGCCCCAACCCGTAAATTGAACGCTATCAAACACAGATGCCGTCGCGAAGTCGATGTCGCGCGTGACGCGGCCGTCGGGGATGCGCGCGAGCAGCCCGCTTCCGCCCTTGAGGATAAACCGGCCGTCGGGGTTGCTGAACACCCTGCGCAGGAACCGGTCGCGCAAAGCCCGACGACAGCCGTCCCCGGGGTCACCGCCCCTGTCGCGAACGGCCCTCTTCAGGGCCCTGTCGAGCTGACCGCCGTTCTCGTACGTCATTCTTCCCGCCTCCTAGCTAACGAATCGTACAGGCTGGCCCCCGCCGGCATCCCGGCTTTTGCCCCCCGGCGTCGATTTTCTCCCTCAGCGCGCCCTCGTCTTCGACGAGGCCCCTTTCGAGCGCGTCCGCGAGCACGTTCGCGACCAGGCTCAGTTCCTCCCCGGAGTCTATCAGGTCCACCACCGTGAGCCAGGGCCTCGTCGCCGGGATGTCCGAGACGATCGCCACGTCCTTCGGGTCGAGGCGGCGCTTCCTGATGAATCAGGTTCGGGCGCTTAGTCTGCTTTCTCTCGGGCGTGCAGAACTCGTAGGGCGAGGGGCTGACCTCGCCGATGCCGTAGAGCCATGCAGCCGTCGCCCCCATGGCGACGGGGCGCCTCCCCGGGTCGATCGACAGTCAGGCCGCGAGGACGTCCTCCTCCCGCGTGCTCGGCGAGCCGCCCATGCGGTAGACGCCCTTCGCGAGCCTCTCTATGTTGCCGAGCCCTTCCAGCCTCGAGAGCGCGTACCGCTCGACGCCGAGCACCTTCGCCTGCACAGATGTGAAGAGCCCCCTTTGGGAAGAGGCGATGTCGTTGGTGGCTCGTATGACTTCGATTTATTCCATGCTTGCATTGTGGAAAATAATGCAACAATGCAAGCAATACGCTCAGAATACACGGCGTTATTCGGCGGCATTCGGGGTCACTGAAACTGAGGAAACCGATTTTCGCATTTCTTTATTCCCATTTGTTGACCTGGGAGAATGCAATTGAAGAGGGCTTGAATCCGCCTCGCAGTTTCAAGTCAGTTTCATCCGCTCGAAATCGGCCTTCGGGGGACCCGAATTGTGAATTATTCCCGCAGGGCCTAATTATTCCCGTACCGCCGAGTACTCCGTTGTACCGCCCAGTAGGGACACACGGGAATAATTGGGTCGTTTTCCCAGGTAGAGATGCAAAAAGAAAGCCCTCGAACCAAAGGGTTCGAGGGCTGTTATTCCCACTATTTCGCTGGTGGCTTTGGTTCTGTCGTCCCGTCATTCCAGTTGCACCCAGTTTTCGGCATCGACACGGAACGCGTGCCGCCGAATGACGCGATGTCGCGTCTCGTCGGCTTCGGGGACAAAAGCTGGGACAACTTCAAAAACTTTTTTCAAACTCAGGGCTTTGAGTTTTTGTTTTTGTCCCAAAGGAGCTTCCGGCCGTGATTCGGATGCCCGATTGGGCGGAATCGCCCGTTTCTGGAACTCAACCGCAGCATCACGCACAAGCCACTCGCAACAACTGCAAATGATTGGTCGAGGGCGGCTTCCAACGCGATTCCAAAGCCGCAGGTCAGGCGACTGCGCTGCTGGCAGGGAAAGGGAGTCGTATCAGGCGGCTTGCCCATGAGTCGACGATGAGGCCTTCACCGAATGTCGAGAACATGCTGGTAAAATAGGCAATACTTTTTATGACAGGAGAACGAGCATGGCCGAACCCCACGATAGGAAGCCGATCCTCACGATCGAGCAGCAGATAGAGCACCTCAAGCAGAAGGGCGTAGCCTTCGAGCTGTGTTCCGAGGAAGAGGCCGAGGACTACCTGCGCGACAAGTGCAACTTCTTCAAGCTCGCATCCTATCGCAAACTCTTCTCGAAATACGAGGGAGGCCCGCGCGACGGCCGCTACGTAGACCTCGACTTCGGCCAGCTACGCCTGCTCGCGGCGCTCGACCAGGAGCTACGCCACGCCCTGCTCGGCATGACGCTCGACATCGAGCACTTCCAGAAGGTGACACTGCTTCGCGAGATGGAGGACCGTGGAGAGGACGGCTACGCCATCGTGGCCGACTACATGGCATCGCTTACCACTGCAAACAGGGAGTACCGCCTGCGCGAGCTCAAGATGAGCGGCCGCAGCCCCTACAGCTCGAGCCTCTACGCGAAGTACTCCGGCGACATGCCTGCCTGGGCCTTCCTTGAGCTCACCTCGTTCGGCACCCTCATCGACTTCGTGCGCTTCTGCGCCAGGCGATGGGGCGACAGGCGCTTCGAGGCCTCCCACTACGACCTCAAGCGCGTGAAGTCCGTCCGCAACTGCGCCGCGCACGGCTCGTGCCTGATCAACTGCTTCGCCGAGAGGGGCGCCGCCCGGGGCTCGGCGTCCAGTGGCGTCTCCCGAAGGGTCGCCGCCGTGGGAATCCCCAAGGCGACCAGGAGGAAGTGGATGGGGAATACGGCCATGCAGGAGGTCGCGACCGTGCTCGTGGCGCACTCCGGCTTGGTACCCGAGGGCTCCTCGCGCTCGCGCGCCGCATCCGAGCTCGCCGAGATGTTCGCCAGGGCCGACGGAGAAACCGAGGCGCTGCCCGACAAGGGGCCCGACGCCGCAGCTCGCTCCGCGCTCGAGTTCCTTCGCAGGTTGACAGAATCGCTCGGGTTGGTAGAATAGCCTGCAGATAGCAAAACCTTCACGGTTTTAGGGGCGGACTTGCGCAAGCGACTCTGCCCTATTTTTATATTCACTCGCTATAGGAGACGGGTGATACCTGGGTCAATGACAGAACTGAGAAGCCCGGAATAATGGAGCCAGTTAGAAACCCTCGGATTTGCGGGGCGGGATCGTGAGAGCGATTCTGCCCTATTTTTTTCCTCCGTCTGCCCCAAACCAAGTATTTCGAAGATAGCCTGTAGGTGTCCTCCTGGGCGCCTTTTATTTTCAGGGAATCGGCCGCTTCATGAACGAGCGACCGGCTTGACCTAGATCGAACCGCCTTCATCTCCGCCTAGGCGCCGGCGATCAACATCGTAAATCCGCGCGTGCTACAATGCGGGCACCAGAGATGAAAACACAGTCCCCGTCGGGTAGTCGTGGGCGTGCGGGAGTCCGCATCAGTAACCTGCCTCCTTGGTTGTCCCTTCTCTGCATGGTCATCTACATAAAGGAGGAACCAACCATGCAGATCAGCGTGTCATCCACCCTGACCGTATATCACGACGGCCAATTCTGGGTCGGGCTGGCGGAGCATGTCGAGGACGGCAGATACGGCGCCGCCCGCATCGTCTTCGGTGCAGAACCGTCCAATGAGGAAATCCTGCAATTCGTTACAAGCAAATGGGCGAAGCTCTCGTTCTTCGGTGACGAGGCCACGGAAACAAGCAAGCCCGCGAAGAATCCCAAGCGACGCGCTCGCGAGGCAGCGAAAGCCCTTAAGCGGCCCGCGGTGAGCACCAAGGCACAACAGGCGCTCGCAGCACAGCGGGAAGCGATGAAGCGGGAATCGGCCCGCGCAAGAAGCCAGTGTCGCGCGGATGAGGCGGAGGCGCGCTTCGAGCAGCGGAAGCTGAAGCGCAAGCAGAAGCATCGTGGGCATTGATCGCCATGTGCAGCAAGGCAGACCATATACAGCAGTGGGGCCAGTTCCACTTGAAGCCGACGCCGCGTAGACGCTGATGGTGACGGCTATGCACGGGCACGGGCGAGCCACTGCACTTCACAGCTTGTTTCTCAAGCATTTGGGACGCACACGCGGCGTTCAAAAATGCGGAGCGACTCCGCATGGCTCGAGACTGAGCCGAGGTGCCCTACTTCTCGCCCTCCAGCAGCCCCACGATACGGTCGATGTCGACGGCGAAGCGGGGCCTTCCCTCGCGCTCGTAGCGGTCGAGGTACGCCTGGCACTCGGAGACAATGCGCTTGGTGTTGCCGTCGATGATGCGCTGGAGCGTCTCGTAGTAGGCCGAGCCCTCGGTCCTGAAGCGGCGCTGGTAGGACTTGGTTATGGGGAACATCTTGATGTAGTGGATGCCGTGGCGACAGCACGGGCGCGTCGTGGGGCGGGGTGGCAACGCAAAGTACTGGTCTTTGGGCACGTTGGGGGCGATGTTGGAATGCAGCGGTACGGCGAAGTCCCTGCGCTTCCCGCGGAAACGCAGCCTCACCACCACGATGCAGGGGAGATTGTGCTTAAGCATGAGCTCGCGGTCGCCCTCGACGAGGTCAAAGAAGTCCTGGGAGATGGATACGACCTTCACCGGTTGCGCCTCTTCATACGAAGTGGGGCCCGCATCGCTGCAGGCCCCTACAGGTGGGCGATATTCTACGCCTTGCGGCACCCCGTCGCCCACGGAGGTTAAACGTACACGTAAGCCGTACTCTGAAAGCCGCGGCTTCCGGCAAGTAGTTTATGCCACGAAAGGTCGCTTTCAACGCGCATAGCTCGCAAAATAACACTCGCTGGGCCGTCACCCCTGGCAGTTGCCCTCCAATCTTCATTGGAGTCAGCAGGTCAATTCATATAGTTATGGGGGGGGGTATCCTAAAGGAAATCAAATTTATACCCCCATAACTAAGGAATTTTCTATTCCCACTCAATGACTAGGGCCCTGGTGTAATTGGCTGGATCACCGTTCCGGGAACCGGTATCGACCTACCTGTCCGCCGAGCTCTTTCTTCAGCTCCAGCCTAGTATCTGATTCGCGCCGTTATAAGCGAAAACCGAAGAGATGCGTCTTAGCCAAGAAAAGAAGGTTAGCCTCATCTTACTGCATGATTCGTGTGTTATAGTTAGATGGCTCTAACTGTTTGGGGGCGATGGCCATGCACGAACGCAAGGACTTCTGGGACAGGAATGCTGGTCGGTACGACCGTTTCATGCGAAACGACCGGGCGGCGTATGAGAAGATGTATGGGCTGATCCGGCCGGTGGTGAAAGCAAAGACCGTGCTGGAGGTTGCCACCGGCACGGGGCTCATCGCAAAGAGCGTCGTGGATGCGGCGGCGCGCATCGAGGCTACGGACGCCTCTGCAAAGATGATCCTTGAAGCAAAGCGGGACAATCAATCCGCAAAGCTGCACTTTTCCGTACAAGATATGTTCCGCCTGCCCTATGCACAGAAGTCCTTCGAAGTGGTGATCGTGTCCAACGCACTTCACATAGTGCCGCATCCGGAAAAGGCCCTGCAAGAAATCAGGCGGGTGCTGAAGGACGTCGGCGTGCTCATCGCGCCAACCTTCACCCACGCGGGGAACTCGGTTTCCGGCAAGGCAAAAGCCTTTTTCATGAGTATGGCGGGATTCCCCCTCCACAGCGGGTGGACAAGCGAGGAATACCTGCGTTTCCTGCGTCAAAACGGCTGGGCGGTGCGGAAAAGCGCGGTGCTGAAGGCCTCGTTCCCGTTGACCTATGCGGAATGCACGAAATCGGAGGGGCCAGATGTCGTTCTTTGAAAACACCCGCAAGCCCGTGGGCCTCGGCGGAAAACTTATGGTTGCCATGATGAACCTGGGCCACAGCCCTGTGGCGCGGTGGGGACTTCGATTTCTACGACTTGCGCCAAATGCCAAGGTGCTGGATTGCGGCTGCGGCGGCGGGGCGAATATAAAACGGCTGCTGAAAAAATGCCCGCATGGCGTCGTCAAGGGCGTCGACTATTCGCCCGTCAGCGTGGAGAAGACTAGAAAGCTCAACCGAGTTGCAATTCAGGAGGGGCGTTGCGCCGTTCTGCAAGGCAGTGTGGCGGATATGGTGTTTGAGGATAGCTACTTCGATGCCGCCACGGCCTTTGAGACCGTCTATTTTTGGCCTGATTTGCCCCGATGCCTCCGTGAGGTCTGGCGGACGCTGAAGCCAGGCGGGACAATTCTCATCTGCAACGAGAGCAATGGCGATACGGACAAGGACGAGAGGTGGACGCAGATCATCGGCGGCATGACCATCTACAAGGACATTGAATTAAAGGCGTATCTGGAGCAGGCGGGTTTTCACGAGGTGCAGATACGCAAAAAGAAAAAGTGGCTCTGCATCACGGCGCGGAAGTAAGGGCATCAAGCACGGGCATTTTTGCATCCATCCTGCACATGAGTTAGGCATGCCGGTCATAGCGGCTGTGCTGGCGGCAATTATGACAGTTTTTATTCACTGAGGAAGAAACCTATGAAATGTAAAATTGAGAAAAACACCGTGCAGGAGACGCTGATCCTCCCGCTGTATTCCCGGAAGCTGTGTACGGAGTTGTACCCGAACCTTTACAAGGATGAAACAGCGGTTCGTCTGCTCGGCCAGATCGACTACGACTTTTCAGAGGCAGAGAAAAACTCCCGCAGCCTGATGCAGCGCTTTGGTGCGCTGGAGGTGGCCATGCGGCAGGGTGATCTTGCTTTCGAGGTGCGGGATTATCTGAAAGACCACCCCAATGCGGCGGTGGTCAATCTGGGCTGCGGGCTGGACAACACCGGCAGAACCTGCGACAACGGTAGATGCAAGATCTACAATCTGGACTTCCCGGATGTGATTGCCTTGCGGCAGCAGCTGCTGCCCGCCGGGGATCGAGAACAAAATATCCCCTGCGACCTGAAAGACACCGCATGGTTTGGCAAAATCGATGCCTCCGGCGGGGCGGTGTTCTTTGCCTCCGGAGTGTTCTATTACTTTCTGACCCAGCAGGTCCGGGAACTGGTGCGGGGGATGGCGGACGCTTTCCCCGGCGGTGTGCTGGTCTTTGATGCTGCCAATCGGACGGCAGTAAAGATGATCGCAAAAACATGGCTTAAGACTGCAAAAATCAAGGATGTGGGGGCATATTTTGCGGTTTCGGATGCCGCCAAGGAAATCGGCACGTGGAACAGCCGTCTGCAGGTCACAAGTCGCGGCTATATGCTGGGTTACAACGATTTGAGAGACCCTTCTGTCAGCGGCTTTTTCCGGTTTCTCGCAAGGGTCGGTGACAACGGGATGAAAATGCAAATCGTGAAAATAAGATTTTGAGAGGCAAAAAACGAAGCGCATTCACTTTGACGTTGAAGAAGACGGATTTTACGGCGCATATTGGGCGTGCAAGGGCACGCATACAGCAGCGGGCACGGATTCGATTGAAACCGTGCCCGCTATCTGATACTATATTATTATATCGAACGTCTGTTCTATTCCAACTCAATAGTTAAAAACTATCTCCGGTTTGTTCCAGTTTGCCGCAGTTCGCACCAGTTTGTCCCATTTACACCCAGTCTCAAAATCGCCGTGAATCCATGGGGCCAAATCTGGGTCACGGATTTCGGGGCGGGGCAGGGTGTTTTAGCGGGTCAAGGTGGGTCACGGCAAACTGCGATAGCAGCTAATGATCACATGGACATTGCATGTCAGAGGAGGCAGGGTAGAGAAGCCTCTACAGGCCCCAGCAGCTACGATGGATCCCCGACCTTCGACTTGTACAGCTCGATCAGAAGCTCTGAGCAGTCAATGCCCGCTGCCTCAAAAACGATCTTCAGCGTTTCGATTTTCACATAAGTCGAGCTTCCGGGATTGAAGTAGATTCCCTCACCGACTTTGAAGCAATAGTCGCTTTCTTTCCATGAGAAATACCTTCCCGGGAAGTCCGAGCCCTCAGGTACGAACTTATGGAAGACGACTGGATCAAGCTCGTAAACCATGGAAAGCACGCCGCAGATCATGTCAACCCAGGTCTTCGCCGTGAAGCGAGATCCCATGAAGCTGTATGCGGCGATCTGCCTGCCGGTGAACGAGAAATCATCGTCGAGGGCATGCTCCTCGTAGGCGTCGTTGCCCCACTCGAAGTCGGACTCGATGGATGGCCAAAGCTCAAGGAACTTCCTCTTCATGAGCTCGTTGCGAGCCTTCAGCTGCTCCTCGCCCCAGGCCTCCTGCTGGCAGACGAAGCCGTTGATCCTGAAGCCAGACTGCTTGAAGCCGTTCTCCATGTCCCGCTTCTCGGCAAAGCGCCTGTTGCTGTATTTGGAGTTGTATGCGGTAAGCGTCAGATTCGCCATGCTGTTCAGCCACCTTGCGTGAATTGCGGCGAACTCAACGCCCAAATCCTGCTGCCAGCTTGTCGAAAGCGTCTGGGGCATGATGTGCTCAATGCTGAAAGACTCATCGCGAAGGTTGTCGACGACGTTGACCCTTTCGAGGCTGTCTCCGTTTTCAAGACGATCGAAGAGGTAGTACTTGTAGCTCGCGATCCTGTAGAAGTCCCTCTCTTCGAACGCTTGAATGAACTCGGCGTCGTCGGGGAAGTGGCCGCTGCCCTCCTTGGAGAGGAGAACTTTGTTCAACACGTCAGGATATGAACCGCCGTCTTTGACGCCTCTCAAAACCTCGCTGTGCAGAGTCTCGAAGACCTTGTTGAGCGCATTTGTGGGAACCTTGCAGACCCAGCGCCTGAAAAGGTAGGTCTCGACGGATTTGAGCGCCTCGATCACCTGCTGGTCGCTGATTCCTCCACAGCGCCTGTATTCGAATAGATTAAGCGTGAACGGGTTCATGACGCTCATGTCCAGCAGAATAAGTCGCCTCAAAACCGCATCAAGCCGATGGTTTCCAGAATCGGCGTCGTTAATCGCCTTGTAATGCTTTGAGTACTTAAGAAGTTCCTCAAGCAGGACTTTCGTATCGAATGCCTCCGCTTTTACATAGTCCTTGAACACGGAATAGACCTTCTTGATTGCGGGGGTCTTCCTGCGGACGGCAGCAAGCCAATCACGAGCAAAGGAGCTTACGTCGTAGCCGGTATTCTTCTCGATCTCGTTCCAGTACTGCTCGTAATACTCTTCCTGCATTTGGGCATCCAGACCCATGAGGATAAAGTTGCGGATCTTGTCGCCCTCGTTCAGGTCGAGGCCTGTCGAGTTGAGGCTCTCGAAGATTCGCTGGGCGTCATCCTCCTTGTCAAGCTTGATGTCGATGATCATCAGGCGCTCGATGGCATCGCGCAGCTGATCGGCCGTCAGCCTTGTCTTGTCGATACGGCCGCAGAAATAGATGTAATTCTGGGTTACGTTGGAGTCCTGGATGAACTTCTCTGCGTCAGCGGAGTAAAGCGCCTCAAAGGCAGCCTGGTCGTCCTTGATGAGCTTCAGCTTCAGCTTTCGCTCGGACTTATGCCATTTGTCGATGAGGTATTCCTCGTTGATCATGTCGGCCAGATTGTCGTCTTCGGAGGCGATGGCGCCTTCCCTGAGCTTGCTCACAAGCGCAAGGAGAAGGAGGTAAGACGTGGTGATCCTTTGCTGGCCATCGATGACGATGCGTGTGTCGGGGCCATCTGCTTTGGAGACGATGCTTCCAAAGAAATGACTCTCCACGCCTTCTGAAATGACATCCTCGAGGTCGTCGAACAATTGCTTGCAGTTTTCGATCTTCCAGTCGTAGTTGCGCTGATAGACGGGGATAACAAATCGAGTTTTCGTGCCTTCGAGCAAGTTAAGAAGGTATCGTTCTTCGCCTTTCATCTGTTACTCCTAGATAATCTTTGCTAAACGCGGGAGCGAGTCAAATCCCCAGCTTCTTCCAATAAGAACTTGATAGGAATGCTGGTATTTAGAATTGTTTCTGTCTTTGCACCAAATCATGTAGACCAAGGTCTCGAGGAGCTCGTGCCTTGCACCTACCTTGTCTTCGTCGGAAGGGGTCTTTCCCTCCTCGAACTTTATGTACGACCCCCATGTTGCATCCATAAACTCCATCGCCGCTTCGCTCTTAGAGAATGCATGATAAAGAGGCTCAATTTCAAATTTCTGAACCACAGAGGCAAACGCGTCGGCGTCAAATACTTTCAAGGCGAGCATAGTCGGGACCAGGCCGGCATCGGCAAACGCTCGAACCCGGTCGTCTACAAATCCATCGCGGCTTTCCAATACTAAAGGGCGAACTCTGAAAAGCTCAGTCAGATACCTGTTGGCGTCCCTCATCGTCATTCCGTATGCCTCTGCAAGCTCATACGCAATTACGTCAAAGCGGTTGGAGGTTTTTATGAAGCCGTTCGCTTCTAGCTGCTTAAAGCTATCGACCTTTCTTAGAGGGATGGTTAGATCGTAGAAACGCGACAAATAACGTCGGCCGTCAAAACCTTGCCCATACATGCCTTCAACAACATGTGATAGTTGATTGGCGTTGACCGAATACACGATGACTACTCGATCATCTGTAAACAGATTCTTCAACTGCTCGAGCACCTTCATTGCAAAAGAAGGACGGCAACGATCGAGCTCATCGACAATGAGAAGCAATGTGTTGGCTTTTTCAGGGAGAGCTACATCTACCAGGTTTGAAACAGAGGACCTTAGCGTTTCTCTGTCACGATAAGCCTGGATTAAATCTCTGCCCGAAAAAGCGTCTCTTAAAGAGCTGGCTCCGCCATGTCCAAAGACCCCCAATATGGCGTCGAGTGTTCCGGCAATCTTTTCGCCAGCTTCGGTGTCACTGCGAAAAGAGGCGCATGCATCGCCTTGGAGGGCTATAGATGCTGCAATCGAAGGCAGCGGATCATCCCAATGGTCATTTTCCCAGGCGTTGTAGTATACGGGCAAGAAGCTGTTCAGCTCCATATAGGGTGCAAGCTCGCGATTGTTGTCAAGCAATCCGTCGAGGTCTCCGTGAGACTCAAGAAAAGGATTAACCTCTTCAAGGATGCAGGCCACCTGTCTAACGAAGAATGTCTTCCCGCTTCCCCAATCAGCGTCGACGAACAGGGAAAACCCGCCTTCGATGGATTTGAGTATCCCGGCAAACTCGGCGAGATCTCCATTCCTCCCGAGGGCGTCGTTGTGCAGCAGCTTAACAAGGATGTCGCGTGTAGGTGCTGAATCGATTCTTCGCATGTTACTTACTCTAATCCCACTCAATAGTTAGAAACTATCTCCAGTTCGTTCCAGTTTGCCTCAGTTTGTCCCACTTGCATCCAGTCTCAAAATTGCCGCGAATCCAGACCTCGAAGGGTGTCCTCTGCTCCCTCACGGCCTGCTTGAGGAACATGTTGATCGCCTGGGTGGTGCTGATGCCGAGCTTCGAGAAGAGCTTCGCAGCGTCGTCCCTCGTCTGCCTCTCCATGCGTACGGTGACGTTAACTGTCTCCATGCGGACCTCCTTGCCTCGTGTGTGCGCAATACGGCGATTGCACGCGCGGCAGGCGGTATGTTCCTGGAATCCGTCATGGTGTGGCGGATATCCGTCACGTGGCGACTGGAATATGCCGTGACCCGCTCCCATATACAAAGATAGCACCCATGATGCAGTGCGCCATGGGTGCTATCTAGGTTTTCATGCACGTAAATTGCACATATTTTAACTACTCCCACTCGATGGTCGCCGGCGGCTTGGACGTGATGTCGTAGCACACGCGGTTGGCACCGGGGACCTCAGCCACGATACGGCCGGAAATGCGGGCCAGCACGTCGTAGGGCAGCTTGGCCCAGTCGGCGGTCATGGCATCGCTGGACTCGACGGCACGCAGGATGATCGGACGCTGATAGGTGCGCTCGTCGCCCATTACGCCAACGGACTTAATGTCGGGCAGGACCGCGAAATACTGCCAGCAGCTGTGCTCGGAGTTGCGCTCGCCAGTCTGCTCAAACAGACGCTGGTTGTAGGCGTCGAGCTCCTCGCGCACGATAGCGTCGGCGTTTTTGAGAATCTCGAGCTTCTCCTTGTCGACCGCGCCGATGATGCGGATGGCCAGACCCGGGCCCGGGAAGGGCTGACGGAACACGATGTGACCCGGCAGGCCGAGCGCCAGACCAAGCGCGCGGACCTCGTCCTTAAAGAAGTGGTCGAGCGGCTCGATGAGGTCGAAGTGCACGCCCTCGGGGAACGGGATCAGGTTGTGGTGGCTCTTGATGGTGGCCGTCTTGCCGCCCGTCTTGCGAGCGCCGGACTCGATGATGTCGGGGTAGATGGTGCCCTGAGCCAGATACTTGACCGGCTTGCCATCGCACTCGAGCTGCTGGGCGACCGCGAAGAACTCTTTCCAGAACTGCGTGCCGATGATGCGGCGCTTCTCCTCAGGCTCGGTCACGCCGGCCAGAAGCTCGGCATAGCGGTCCTCGGCGTGGACGTGGATAAAGTCGACGTCAAACTGCTTGGTGAAGACCTCCTCCACCTGCTCGGGCTCACCCTTGCGCAGCAGACCGTGGTTGATGAACACACAGGTCATCTGCTTGCCCACGGCGCGGGCGCCCAGCGCAGCCACGACGGAGGAGTCGACGCCACCGGACAAGGCCAGAATCACGCGGTCGTCGCCGACCTTCTCGCGGAACTCGGCCGTCATGGTCTCGACCAGGTTGTCCATGCTCCAGTTGGGCTCCAGGCCGCAGATCTCAAACAGGAAGTTGCTCAGCAGCTGCTGACCGTACTCGGAGTGCTTGACCTCGGGGTGGAACTGCGTGGTGAAAATCTTGCGCTCGACGCACTCCATGGCGGCAACCGGGCACACGTCGGTGCTGGCAGTAACGGTAAAGCCCTCGGGCACCTCGGAGACGGCATCACGGTGGCTCATCCACACGGTCTGCTCCATAGGCGTGGAGTTAAAGAGCTTGGCACCAGCCGTGCGCGTGATGGTGGCGCGGCCGTACTCGCCCACCTCGGAGTGGCCGACCTTGCCGCCGAGCGTCACGGCCGTGATCTGATGGCCGTAGCAAAAGCCCAGGACGGGAAGGCCCAGGTCAAAGATGGCAGGATCGATGGACGGAGCGTCCTCAGCATACACAGAAGCCGGGCCGCCGGAAAGGATGAGCGCAGAGGCGTTCATCTCGCGAATCTCGTCGGCCGAGATGTCGCAGGGAACGATCTCGGAATACACGTTGAGGTCGCGAACGCGACGGGCAATGAGCTGACCGTACTGCGCACCAAAGTCGAGTACGAGGACCTTTGCGGAAGCCTTTTGATCCATGGTTTCCCCCTCTTGTTGGCGGGGAGCCGGTGCCCACCCGCGTGAATGAACGAAAATAACTTTCATAGTGTACACGTTATATGGGGTTTCTCGTCCCTCGCAGCCATCAGCGCACGGCAAACGCACGACCTGGGCCTTATTTGACGGCAATTGGAGTGTTACTAAACATTACAGATGATGTATTACGTTTGAACATTGGACGCCCTGTGCCACAATACTGCCGAACGACTCCGCCTCTGGGGCGGCAAATACGATAGGAATACCAGCATGAAGCGCATCCTTCTCATCGCCACGGGCGGCACCATCGCATCGACCGAGGACGGCAACGGCCTCTCCCCCGCCCTGACCGGTGAGGAGCTCGCCCAGAGCGTCCCCGAGATCTCGGGCCTCTGCGAGCTCGACGTCGTGCAGCCCATGAACATCGACAGCACCAATATGCGTCCGAGCGACTGGATGCGTATCCGCGACGTCATCGTCGAGGGTTACGCCGACCACGACGGCTTCGTGATTCTGCACGGCACCGACACCATGAGCTACACCGCGGCGGCGCTTTCCTACCTGATTCAGGACAGCCCCAAGCCCATCGTGCTCACCGGCTCGCAAAAGCCCATGGGCAACCCCTTTACCGATGCCAAGCTCAATCTGTACCAGAGCCTGCTCTATGCGCTCGACGAGCATTCGCACGATGTCTCGATCGTGTTTGGCGGCGTGGCAATTGCCGGCACGCGCGCCCGCAAGCAGCGCACCATGAGCTTTAACGCGTTCATTAGTGTCAACTATCCGCCCATTGCCTACATCCGCAACGACCGCATCGTGCGCAACGGGATTCACGGCACTCACCAGAATGAGTGCCCGGTTCGTTTCTACGACAGTATCGACCCGCGTGTGTTTGTCCTTAAGCTCACGCCCGGCGTGAACCCGGGTATCCTGGACGCCCTTGCCGATAGCTACGATGCTGTAATCCTGGAGACCTTTGGCATTGGCGGCATCCCCGAGTTTGGTGAGTCGGGCGAGTCGTTCCAAGAGACAATTTTCCGCTGGGTCGATTCGGGCCGCACTGTCGTTATGACCACGCAGGTCCCCGAAGAGGGCCTTGACCTGGGTGTTTATGAGGTCGGCCGCGCTTACGCCGATCATTCGGGTATTTTGCGCGGCGACGACATGACCACCGAGACGCTCGTAGCCAAAACCATGTGGGCACTCGGCCAGTCACGCGATGCCGCCGAGATCCAGCGCCTGTTCTACAGCCAAGTCAACCACGACCGCATCCCGATGGCGTAATTCAGTTGTCGACGGGTATCCCCTATTCGATCCCCTCGAGAAGCTCTGACACCGTCATGCCGAGTGCGGGCGCGATCTTAAATAGAACCTTGAGCGTGAAATTTGCCGTCCCATCTTCGATTCGGTCGAGGTAGGGTCGGCTGATTCCTGTCGCCACACAAAAATCAACCTTGGAGATACCAAGGTCCCTGCGTGTCTCTTCGACCCGCCTGCCAAGAATCTGTTTAGCACGTTCGTCCATGCAGACGAGTTTGAAATGGAGCCGAACATAAACGTAAACTATAGTTTACGTTTTGCCGAATACACAGGAGTTTTCTATGTCGGGTTCTTCGGTCCGCACGTACCGAGCCACGCTTCGCACAAACAGCGCACCGCCCAAGCTCGTCGTCGTTGAAGCAGAATGTCTTTCGCCCGATGAGCGCACAGCATTTGCATTGCTATCAAGTCGCGTCGCCGCCGTTCTGGTCCCTTGCCCGGCGCAAGGCGAACTTGTCATCCAATGCCAAGCGCACAGCCGCTCGCTCAATCAGGCTGCCGTAATCGCAACCAGCCAACGCGGCCTGCCGCTCCTTTTAGAAGCCGGTATCGCACTCGCCCTCCGCGGTTCCGGATACGAAAACGAGGCCGCCGCCGATATGGTCTTTAAACCACGATCGAGCGGCGGCCTCGCAGCAGCCATTGAATATGCGTGCAGGCTCGTTGCCTAAAAGGACAAGCTAGAAACCAAAGCCAAAGCCTGTTCCGGTAATAGCCGAGTACATAAAGTAAACGTTAATCACGTTGAGGAACACACCCGTGATGCAGCCGTTTCGCAGGTAGCGCTCGCACACGATGCGCGCCATGGCGGCGGAGTCATCATTGTTTTTAGCCTGACGTCCTGCCGTAAAGTACGTCGCCACGCTCAGCAGCAGGTTGAGCACCGGCAGCGCCAGCAGCTCGTAGCTCTTGCCCCAGCGCGTCACCTCACCGGCCGCGTTAAACTTCGTTGCCACCTCGGGACCAATGTTGGGGATAACACACGCTGCAACCACCAGCGGAATCACCGCAAGTACGAGCAACGCAATACCCATGTAGCCAGCTTTTTTGCCATATTTAAACATATGCGTCGTCCTTACACGTTAAAGCGGAAGTGCACGACGTCGCCATCGGCCATGACATACTCTTTGCCCTCGATACGCAGCTTGCCGGCGGCCTTGGCGCCCTGCTCGCCACCGAGCTCGATGTAATCGTCGTAGCCAATGACCTCGGCCTTAATAAAGCCGCGCTCAAAGTCGGTGTGGATGACGCCGGCGGCCTGCGGAGCGGTTGCGCCCTGACGAACCGACCAGGCCTTGACCTCCATCTCACCAGCCGTAAAGAACGACTGCAGGCCAAGCAGCTTGTAGGCGGCCTGCGCGAGCACGTCCAGGCCGGGCTGCTCCAGGCCCAGGCTCTCCAGGTAGTCGGCAGCGTCCTCGGGATCGAGCTCGGAAAGCTCGGCCTCAATCTTGGCGCAGATCGGCAGCGGCTTGACGCCATCGATGGGCGCCAGGTCCTCGTTGAGCATATCCTCGTCCACGTTGGCCACATACAGGATGGGCTTCATGGTGAGCAGGAACAGGCCCTTGGCGGCGGCGCGCTCCTCGTCAGTCATCTCCATGGATGCGGCGCGCTTGCCCTCGTTGAGCCAGGCAAGCAGACGCTTGGCGACCTCAAACTTGGGCATGAGCTCCTTGTCGCGCTTGGCCTCCTTCTCGAGCTTGGGCAGCTGCTTCTCGAGCGTGCCCATGTCGGCCAGGATAAGCTCGGTCATGATGGTGTCGGCATCGCCGGCGGGATCGACGAACTCGCCGGTGCGGCCCACCTCACGCATGACGTTGGGGTCCTTAAAGTAGCGCACGACCTCGCAGATGGCGTCGGTCTCGCGGATGTTTGCCAAGAACTGGTTGCCCAGACCCTCGCCCTCGTTAGCGCCCTTCACCAGACCTGCGATGTCGACGAACTCGACCGTAGCCGGCACAATGCGACCCGGGTTGACGATGTCGGCGAGCTTTTGCAGGCGGCTATCGGGCACATCGACGATACCCACGTTGGGGTCGATCGTGGCGAACGGGTAGTTGGCGGCAAGGCCGGTCTTTTTGGTAAGCGCGGTGAACAGCGTCGACTTGCCCACGTTGGGCAGGCCCACGATACCGATGGAAAGGGACACGACAGCTCCTTTTGATACAGGTACTTCAAACTGCATAAGTATAGCGCCGCCGCAGCATCCAGGCGAACCCGGACGCCACGGCGGCGCAAATGAAGCAGAGATAGGGGTCGCTGACTAGTCTGCGAGCTTTTCCACCTGATCGAGCATCTTATCGAGCTTGGCCTTTGCCTCGGCCTTGACCTTCTCGGCCTCCTCGTGAGCCTTCGCCTTCTGGGCAGCCTTTTCCTCGGCTTCGGGATCGACGACGACCAGATTGGACGCGTCATGCTCAACCAGCTTGAGCGCATGCTCGGGGCACACCTTGACGCAGGCACTGCAGCCCAAGCAATACGTGGACTCCAACGCAAAGCGGCCGCTTCCCATCAAATCGCAGGCGAACGTGGGGCATACATTGACGCACTCGCCGCACGACGTGCACTTGTCAAAATCGCACTCCGGCGTGCTCACCTGCATGTTCTGGGCAAGCTCGGGGTGGTTTTGCAGCGTCGAGAGCACCAGCTGTCGCCCGTGCGTAAGCGAACGGCGACGCTTGGTCGTCGTGGTACCGCACATGGTGTTGAGTGTGCGCTCCAGCTGGGTAATCTGATGACGATGGGCTTTGAGCTTCTGTGTCACCGAAGCTAGCGCCGCCGTCGCCGGGTTGAGCTTAGTCACGGTCAGGCCCGTGGTGCGGGCGATCTTTTCCATGTATTCCTTGCGCTCGTACTCGCGGCGCTTATGGCACTTGAGGCTCTTGGGGTCGACCTCAAGACCCATGCCCGTACCGGCCCATTCCTCGGCCTTCGCAATCGCCTCGCCCAGAATGTCCTCGCCGCCGGTGTTGCGGCATTTATCGCACACGCCCAACGGCAGGTACACACTCACGTTGGGATAGTCCGCCAGCACCGAGAACCAGGTCTCGGCCGTAATATCGCCCACGCAGGCAACGACGACCTCGTTTTCGCGCGGCATGCGCTTAAGGGCGCGCGTGCAGGTGACGTAGGCGGTCTCGTGGCTCGTAGCTGCCGAGACAATGTCGTCATACAGGTTTTTGGGCGCCAGGCGTGGCGAGATGATCGCCTCGGTCGGACAGGCGGCGGCGCACAGGCCGCACTTGCGACAGGAGTCGAGGATCTCGATGGCGTCTTCCTCGACCTCGATAGCGTTGACCGGGCACACGTCCACGCACGCGGTGCAGCCGCTCTTTTCGTTTTTGCAGGTCAGGCACGGAATGGTGTTGCCGCGCGGACGCTCCTTGTAGTCGGCAGGATTCCACTGCGGTGCCGACGGATCGAGTGCATCGGTCACACCGCCAAGCGGATTTTTAAGAAAGTCGAAACCCTTGCTGATCTCGATAATGTCATCAAATAGATCGTGTTCCTGCGCCATGCGCGGCCCCTCCCTGAGCAGTGCAAACAAGCAAGAGATAATGATACGCTATGAGCCCACGCCTCGGGCAAATTACACGCGGAGCACCTTTGAGGCAAATAACCCATGGCCTATCGCAGCCTCGATTGCACAAGGTCGATCAAGCGCCAAGCTATGCCTCCCGCATGAGCTGCACGAGCTTTTGTTTGGTCGCCTTGGCCTGCTCGTTGGCCATATTGCGTTCGTTTCTAAAGGCCGCATCCGCAACGCTCATCAGGTCGGCATCGGAAATCTCGCCGAGGCCCAGCTCCTCGAGCGTCGTCGGCAGACCAACGCGCTGGCAAAACTCGAGCACCTGATTAAGCTCGGGCGCACGCTCCAGACGCAGCTGCACCGCCAGGCCAAATGCCACAGCCTCACCATGCATGGCCTTGCACTCGGGCAGAATCGTCAGACCGTTGGCGATGGCATGCGCCAACGCCAAGCCACCGCTCTCAAAGCCGACGCCCGAGAGCAGGATGTTGCACTCGATCAGGCGTTCAACCGCTGGCGATGTACGTCCCCTTTTGAGATCGCGCTTGGCAGCGATGCCGCATTCCATAAGCGTGTCGTAGCAGGCACGTGCCGCGACCAGTGCCAAGTGCCCCGGTGCGCCACCGTGCTCGTTCGCACCTCTCGCCGCGGCGCACGAACGTGCCTCAAAGTACGTTGCCAGCGCGTCGCCCATACCGGCGACCGTCATGCGCAGTGGGGCCGCCGCGACCACGTTGGTATCGACCACGACCAGGTCTGGATTCTTCTCGAGCATCAGATAGCGGTCGAACGACCCGTCCTCGTGATACAACACCGAAATCGCGCTGCACGGACCGTCCATCGAAGCCGCCGTGGGACATACGCACAACGGCAGCTCAGCATAAAACGCAACGGCCTTTGCGATATCGAGCATCTTGCCGCCGCCAATGCCCGCCACCATGTCGCAATACTCGGCCCGGGCTTCCTTGGCCATTTCGACAACGGCATCTTCCGTACACGGACCGTCATAAATCTTAAAGAATGGCTCACTCAGATCGTCGTCCAGAAATCCATCGACAATCTGCCTGCACAGCCGATCCTCGGTGCCCTGGTCAAACAAGACATAGGCAGCGCAGCCCAACCATGACAAATACCTGCCCTGACGCGAAAGTTCGCCCGGCCCCTGAACATACCGGCCAGGACCACCGTAAACCATAGGAAGCGCCATACGAGAATCCGCCCTTCATCAAACAACGATTGGTGCAAAGTAACCTGACCCCCTTGCACCAACTTGGTGCGATGGGGTCAGGTTAGTTTGCACCATAGCAAAAAGGGGCAAAGCCATCTGCTTGCTTTGCCCCTTCCATAGCTTGATTTACTCATCCATGAGATAGTAGTGGCCCAGAGCGTCGGCACCCAGGATGGCGTTTGCGACCATCTCGGGCGTCACCTCAAACGGCATGTTGCACATGGTGTCATCGGGCGCGCACGCGGCCTCGGCAACAATCATGGCCTGCTCGCGTGTAAGCTCGGCAACGCCAAGTTCCTTCATCGTGACCGGCAGGCCCAGTTCAATGCAGAAGCCCAAGACTTCCTCGAGCTTCTCGGTCGGGGCATCCTCGAGTACCAGCTGGACGATGGTGCCGAAGGCGACCTTCTCGCCGTGGTACATGCCGTGGCACTCGGGCAGCATCGTCAGACCATTGTGGATGGCATGAGCAGCAGCAAGGCCCGAGCTCTCAAAGCCAATGCCCGAAAGCAGCGTATTGGCCTCGATGATATGCTCGACGGCAGGCGTGAGCGCACCCTTCTCCAGCGCGACCTTGGCCTTGACGCCATCGGCCATAAGCGTCTCGTAGCAGAGCTTGGCGAGCGCCAGGCCGGCCATGCCGCCTTTGCCACCGGCGCAGGTGCCACCGTCGGCATCGTGCGTCGCCTGGGCCTCAAAGTAGGTTGCGAGCGCATCGCCCATACCTGCCACCGTCAGGCGTACCGGGCTCGCCGCGATAACCGTCGTATCCATAAGAACGATATTGGGGTTCGCCTTAAGGAACAGGTACTTATCGAACTGGCCGTCATCGGTATAGAGCACGGAGAGCGCCGAGCACGGGGCATCGGTCGAAGCGATGGTGGGGCAAATGATGACCGGGGACTCCAGGTAGTAGGCGACGGCCTTGGCGGTGTCGAGGATCTTGCCGCCACCGACGCCAACGATGATGTCGCAACCGTTGTCGTGAGCGAGTGCAACCAGGCGATCGACCTCGCTCTTGGAGCACTCGCCGTTAAAGTCCTCAAACAGCAGCTCGGCCTTAGCCTCGGCAAAACCGCCCTCGATCTTGGCACCGACGCGCTTCTTGCCCGAAGGCGTCACGATGACGAGGGCCTTAGCGCCGAGCGGCTCGACATAGGAGCCGAGCTTGGCGAGCTCGTCCGGACCCTGGATGTACTTGCTGGGGCTATTGAAAATTGCAGCCATAACTATCCCATTCTCTAAAAGAAAAAAGAAAGGGGCTCCGTACAGATACGTGCGGAGCCCCTCGTTACGATAACAAGAGTCGATTAGAAATCGATGTCGGTGTCGTAGTAGCAGGCCTTGAGGATCTTCTCGAAGTCGGCAGCCTTGGTCTCACGCGGGTTCTCCGGCGTGCAGGCGTCGGTCTCGGCGTTCGCGGCGATCTCGGGCAGCTTGGCGAGGAACTCCTCCTCGGAAACCATCTGCGGGTTCTCGGCGTCGACCTTCACGCCGCCATTCGCGTAATCCTTGATGGACTGCGGAATGTTGAGCTGGTCGTTGAGGTCGCGGATCTTCTGGACGAGCGCAGCGATGAGCTCCTCGTTGGTCTCGCCGGGAAGGTGCAGGATCTCCTTGGCCACGTAAGCGTAACGCTCGGCAGCACGGGGATCCTTGGAGTTCCACTGGATGACCTTGCCCAGGTACATGGCGTTAGCAGCACCGTGGATGATGTGGCCGTTCTCAAAGGCTGCACCGGTCTTGTGAGCCATGGAGTGAACGATGCCGAGCAGACCCGAGGAGAAGGCGATACCGGCGATGCACTGAGCCTCGTGCATGTGCTGACGAGCCTCATGGTCGCCAGCATAGGACTTGGGCAGCCACTCGACGATCTCGCGGATGCCGTGCAGGGCGTTGGCATCGGTGAACATAGAAGCGCAGGTGGAAACGTAGGCCTCCATGCAGTGGGTCAGAGCGTCCATGCCGGTGTGAGCGCAAAGCTTAGCAGGCATGGTGTAGGTGAGCTCGGGGTCGACGATGGCGACATCCGGGGTGATGTTGAAGTCGGCCAGCGGGTACTTGATGCCCTTGGCGTAGTCGGTGATGACGGAGAAGGCAGTGACCTCGGTAGCGGTACCGGAGGTAGAGGAGATGGCGCAGAAATGAGCCTTCTGACGCAGCTCGGGGAAGCTGAACGGCTGGATGATGTTATCGAAGGACTCCTCGGGATACTCGTAGAAGACCCACATGGCCTTAGCGGCATCGATGGGCGAGCCGCCGCCGATGGCGATAATCCAGTCGGGCTCGAACTCGCGCATGGCCTCGGCGCCCTTCATGACCGTCTCGATGGACGGATCGGACTCGACGCCCTCGAACAGCTTGACCTCGAAGCCGCCTTCCTTAAGGTCGGCCTCAACGTCCTGCAAGAACCCGCCGCGGCGCATAGAGCTGCCGCCAGAAACGATGATGGCCTTCTTGCCCTTGAGGTTCTTCACCTCGTGGCGAGCGCCCTCACCAAAGTACAGATCGCGAGGATTGGTAAAACGTCCCATACTGTGCCTCCTAAACAAGCCCCTCTTAGACTTGCGTATATAACGGAGCACCCGATTGGCTCCGTTAGGACCGTTTTGCGCGTTGCCGGCGATGACAATGCGCGATGTCTAAACGTCTCAACGCTCAGACAAACACTATTCTACCGTTCTGGTTGGTCAGTTATTCACCTAAAGCCGACAATGATGAAACGTTTTTTCTATCCCTGAAGACCCTTGTGGGGCATTCATACTCCCAAGCTGGGCAAACGTTTTATCAAGGTTGACCACATATCCCGGGCAGGACTGTGCCCCTCCAAAATGCGCCCCGTTCGCCGCCAAAAATCGACCGTTTGCGGCACCGTGATACCACTCAGTCGTCCAAGGTGCCGACATTTGTGCGACATCCGTCTTCGTGGTGCAAAGGTGCATGTCCAAGTGCGGCACCCCCGGTGTGCCACATGCGGGTAAACTAGAACCTTATATAGAGACATTTGAACCCTAACCGCAGCAAAGGAGGCCCCATGGCATTCGATCCCATTCAAGAGGATTGCCATCGCCTCGTTCTTGAGGCCTTGCGCCGCGACAATATCCCGCTCACCGACGGTGCCGCCGTAGAGCGTTTGATGGAACAATTCACCCGCGACCCCGCGCCGCTCATCGTGCACGACCGCGACCGCGCCGGGCACCTTATTGCCAAGGTGGTCGAGGCTGTCGACTACCGCATTCCCTTTATCCCTGACGATGCCCAGGCAGAGCAAGAAGAGACCACAGCCGAAAACATGCTTCGCGAGGCAGCCGCGCTCGACCCCACCAACTGGGATGCCCAGCGCATGCTGACCGCCCTCACCGCCAACTCCAACGAGGAGTACGTACAGTATTTGGTATCCAAGCGCGATGAAGTCGAGCACGACCTGGCACTCAAGATCGCCTCGGCGCAGGACCCCTACGAGCGCGAGGCCGCTGGCGACCTTATGCGCCGCCCCTACCTGCGCTGGCTTGCCGCCCTTGCGTCGCGCGCCCTCATTAGCGGCCGCTATCGCATGTCGCTCGAAGCCGCGAATCGCAGCCTGGACTTTGCGCCCAACGACCCCGCCGGCGTCCGCCATACTGCGATGCTTGCCATGGCAAAGCTCGAATACCCCGCCGAGGAGCTCAAGCGCTTTCGCTCTGCCCACTCCGTCCCCTATCTCGCCAACACGCCGCTACGCCGTCGTCCCAAGGATGCAGAGCGTGACTTGGACCCGTGGACGCTCATCGCGCTGATGAGCGCTGCCTGGCGCGAGCTGGACTACGAGGGTGCCGAGCACTACTTGCGCATCCTTGCACGCTCGTGCCCGCACGCAGCCGAGGCGCTCTACTTCCAAACCGAGTTTCCCGATGGCGTCTATGCCCGCGTCAACGTGGATGCGGGCTCCACCGACGAGCTTGTCCTTGCGCTGTCCGAAGCGACGCCGGTTCTGCAGGAGGGCCTGGGTGCCCCCGACAACGCCAGCTTTGCCGCCTGGGTCGCCACCAACGATATCGTGCGTTCCCAGATCGACGAGCGCATCCTGCGAGCGGCCGAGCAGGGCTTGCCGTTTAAGGGAGGAGACCTCTAATGGATCCGAGCGTCTACATCCCCGCCTACCTGGAGCGCGCCTACGTTGCGTCGCACCCCGAACTCACCGATGCAGCACGCGATCTTGTCCATAACGACGTGAGCGTCAGCCCTCACAAGTATGCGCAGACCGAGCATGCCCAGGCGCTGCTGTCCTATGCCGGCGTCCACCGCCACCTGCTCGACGAACTCCATCGCATCGAGGACATGGGCAGCGACGAGGAGTTTGAGAAGACACGCAACCGCCTGTTCGACGATATGCGCGATGAGCTGCTCAAGATTGTCCGCATCGATGCGTATGTCGTCGATGCCCAGCTGCTCGCCATCATTTTGGCGGACACGCCCGTCGACGCCTGCCTGGGCGACCTGATGAAACTCGAGGCGACCACGGCCGATTACCTGCAGCAAAGCGTGCCCGGGTTCGACATGGAGGCCCCACACTACTGGGCCAACAAGGTTTTGACGGACGGCGTGACGGCGGCCGATCTCACCGTAAGCGAGCCGGCGCTTATCGGGTGGCTCCACACGCTCGAGGCCATCTCGCAGCTGTGCATGGCGAGCGCTCGTTACCGTGCCGCCGCCAACTATTCTCGCCGTGTTCTTAAGGCGGAGGGCTATCCCACCCGAGCTGCAGGCACCGTGCTACTCGCCCTCGCTCGTCTGGAAGACGAGGACGGCTTTTTTGCCCTGGCCCACCAGCTCGAGGAACAGATGGGGGCCGATGTCCTCGAGGACTCCCCCTGGTACCTGCTCGCCCGCACGATCTTGCTGTTCAAAACGAACAAGATGCGCCCGGCCACACGCGCGCTGCGCGAGTTTGCCAACCGCTGCGAGGGCGGCGCGTTCTTTTTGCTGAACCCCATGTATCAGACACCGTACCTTCCCTGCCGGCCCGAGCCGCACGACCCCTGGGACCTTTCGCATCAGGCAGTTTGGGAAGCCGACGGCATCATCTCGGATACTCCCGACTTTGCCCCCTGGGCCAGCGCTTGCGAAGACGTATCGCAGCTTGCCCAGGAATTTGCGCGCCGTTACGGCTTTTAACGGCGCAAACGTCACGACCATGTCATTCACGTTAGGAACGGCTTCATGAACTTCCGCTCATCTCTCGCCTGCACCTCGAGCGATATCGCCCGCTGGGGGCTGCGCTCCGTCCTTAAGCGCCAGGGCGGCGTACTCCCCGGCCGCATCGCCATGAAGATCGACCCCGAGTTGCTGAGCGACCTCGCGGACCTTGTCGACCGCAGCGTGGTAATCACCGGCACCAACGGCAAGACCACCACCTCCAACCTCATCGCCGACGCCGTTGCCGCCAGCGGCGTCACCGTGGTATGCAACCGTGCCGGAAACAACATGGAGCCGGGCGTGGTGGGCGCCCTGCTCGAGAGCCGCAGCGATCTTAAGCGTGCCGGAAGCGGCAAGCGCGTAGGCGTCTTTGAGTGCGACGAGCTCTACACGGTGCGCGTCCTGCCCAAGCTCAAGCCGACCTACTTTGTGCTGCTCAACCTGTTCCGCGACCAGCTGGACCGCTACGGCGAGATCGACCACACCCAGGACGTCATCGCCCACGCGCTGGAGCTTTCGCCGGCAACGACGCTCATCTATAACGCCGACGATCCGCTGTGCGCCTCGATCGCCGCACGCGTCCCCAACACGAGCATCGCCTTTGGCATCGACGGTGCCACGGGCACCGAGTCCGATCGCATTAGCGACTCGCGTTTTTGCTCGCAGTGCAACGCGCCGTTGGAATACGACTATGTGCAGTACGGCCAGCTCGGCGCCTATCATTGTCCTTCGTGCGGCTGGGCCCGCCCTGGGCTTGTCCGTCGCGTGACGGGCGTGGAACTCGGCTGCGACGGCTACGGCTTTGACCTGAACTTTGGACCCGAGGCACAAGCGCCCGCAACGCACATCGCCACGCGCTACAACGGCCTGTACATGGTCTACAACGTTGCCGCCGCCTTCTTTGCGGCGCGCGAGTTGGGCGTGGACGCGGCACATCTGCAGCCAACGCTCGATGCCTACGTCCCCGCCGGCGGACGCATGGGCCGCTGGGAGATCGCCGGCCGTACCGTCGAGGCCAACCTGGCCAAAAATCCCGTGGGCTTCGATCGCCAGATCCAGTCCATTAAAACGGCAGGCGGCAGGCTCTGCGCCTTCTTCCTGAACGACAACGACGCCGACGGCCACGATGTCTCGTGGATCTACGACGTCGACTTCGAGCGCATCGCCGATACCCCAGGGCTTATCGCCTTTGTCGGGGGTACGCGCGCGCACGATATGCAGGTACGCCTGAAGTACGCCGGCATCGACGCCGCCATCATCTCGAATATCGAGCAGGCGATCGGCGCCGTGGCAGACGAGGAGGCTGGCGATACGTTCTACGCCGTCGCCAACTACACGGCCTTCCCGCCGCTGGTCAAGGAGCTCGACGAGCTTAAGGGCACCGATGCGAGCTCGGTTGCCTCCCACGCCGTAACGCGCGCCGATGGCAGCGCTGTCCCCACCGACATTGTGCCGGTCGAGCTCTCGCGCCCCCTGCGCATCGTCTATCTGTACCCCGATGCCCTCAACCTCTACGGCGACGGCGGCAACGTCATTGCCCTCGAGCGCCGCTGCGCCTGGCGCGGCATTCCCGTGCGCGTGGACGAAGTCCGTATGGGCGAGACGCTCGATCTCACCGACGCCGACATCGTCATGATGGGCGGTGGCTCCGACCGCGACCAGCTGGCCGTGGCACACGAGCTGCTCGCTCAAAAAGACAAGGTCGCAGCCTATGTTGAGGACGGCGGCTCGCTGCTCGCTATCTGCGGCAGCTATCAGCTGCTCGGCCGTTCGTACTATATGGGCGAGAATCGCATCGATGGCCTGGGCGTCGTTGCCGCCGAAACCGTGCGCGGCTCCGATCGCCTGATCGGCAACGTCGCCGTCAAGGCCAACCTGGCACCCGAGCCCTTTGTGGGATTCGAGAACCACGGCGGCCGCACCCTGCTCGATGCAGAGGCCACGCCGCTCGGAACGTCCGTCGTCGTGGGCACCGGCAACAACGGCGACGATGGCTTTGAGGGTCTGATCTACAAGGGAGTCATCGGCACGTACCTGCACGGACCAGCGCTACCCAAGAACCCCGAGCTCGCCGACTGGCTCATCGCCCACGCCCTTGAGCGCCGTGGCGACGCACAGGCCGCCGCCCTGCTGCCGCTCAAGCCCCTCGACGACACCTACGAGCACGTCGCCCACGACGCCGCGATGAAGCTCCTCCCCTAACCATCACAAAGTGGACAGGCACCTTTGTGGTGGTTTCGACCCGCCACGGTAGTTTGTCTCGATCTGTAACATTTAGACCGTTAAAAGTCATCTTACTGTTACAGATTGAGATGTTCGCCCCGACTGCCGCCGTCTGTCTCGATCTGTAACAGATAGAGCCGATTTGCCCGCCCAGATGTTACAGATTGAGATATTTGAAAATCGGAATAGAAACCCACTCCTGTGTGGTGGTTGATTTTCAATCTCAACGCAACAGCCTGAACGGGTCC
>NZ_QRLS01000012.1:0-75695 GCF_003472325.1 Collinsella sp. AM12-1 | reverse complement strand
CGGATGAATGTGGGAACCCGATACCCTGAGGGCCGGATCGGCCGGCCCCGGGAGATCGGAGGACGGCATGTCCGGAAAGAAGAAAAGGGGCTCCGCAAGGGCGGTCCCGAGGGCCTACGGAAGGCTCACGAGGCACGAGCGGGACACGGTCCAGAGGATGCTGGAGCGCGGGGCCTCGTGCAGGCAGATCGCGAGGGAGCTGGGCAGGTCGCCCTCGACGGTGTGCTCGGAGGTGGCGTCGCACAGGTTCGTGACCGCGCCGAGGGAGAGGCGCGGCGAGCGCGTGGACGCCTCCGCCGACCTGTCTGCGGCATGCCCGCGCCTGGCCGCGTGGCCGCGCTGCTGCAACGGGTGCGGGCGGTACCGCGCGATCGGCTGCAAGCGCCGCCCGCACGTCTTCTACGACGCCCGCGCCGCGCAGCTGTGCGCGGACTCGGTCCTCGTCTCGTCCAGGCGCGGGATAGACGCCGACGAGCCCGCCGCGGCGGCCAGGCTGGAGGCGATAAGGGACTGCCTGCGCCGGGGGCTGTCGCCCGAGCAGATGGCGGCGCGCAACGGCGGCCCGGTGGACCTGTCGCCGTCGACCATCTACCGCTGGGTCTCGGCGGGCTACGACGGCATGACCAACATGGAGCTCAGGCGCAAGGTCGGCTACAGGCCGAGGAAGCGCGCCGCGTGCCGGGCGGCGACCCGCCACTCCGCCCGCAGGTCACATGCCGCGTTCCTCGCCCTCGGGGAGGACGCGTGCGCCGCGGCCTGGGAGATGGACACCGTCGAGGGGGCCCGGGAGGACAGCGCCTGCCTGCTCACGCTGCTGCACCGCCCCAGCAGGCTCCAGCTCGCGCTGCCGCTGGAGGAGAAGACCGCCGGGTGCGTCGCGGGCGCCCTGGAGGGCGTCCGGGCGGTCCTCGGCGCCGACGGGACGCGCCGCGTGTTCCGCGCCGTGCTCACCGACAACGGCCCCGAGTTCTCCGACGAGGGCGCGATCGCCGCGCTGCTCGGCGAGGGGCGGGGCGAGACGAGGCTGTTCTACTGCGACCCCGGGCGCAGCGACCAGAAGGGCGCCTGCGAGCGCAACCACGTCGAGATCAGGAAGCTGCTGCCCAAGGGCCGCGGCCTCAGGTTCGACCGGCTCGCCCCGGCCGACCTGGCGCTGGCCATGTCGCACGTGAACTCCGAGCCCCGCGGCGCGCTCGGCTTCGCGACGCCCGCCCGCGCCTTCCGGGCGATGCTCGGCGGCGACGCGGCGGCGCTGCTCGAGGCGTACGGCGTGGAGGACGTGCCCGTCGAGGAGCTCGACCTGACGCCGGGGCTCATCGAGCGGGCGCGCGCGGAAAGGGGCGATGCCCCGCTGTCCTAGCCTAGAAGGAAAAACGGAATAGACGGACCGACCGTCCGGCTGAGTCTGGGAAGAGGCGCCGGGCGGCGGGCGGAGCATGGCCACCGGACCCATCGAAACACATCTCCACCGTTCCTTCAACTGGGAAAATGCCGCCCCCGGACCCCGGGAGGGGCCGCGGGGGCGTTCGGCTAACTGCGGGAATGGCCTATTTGCTCAATGTGTTCGGCTGAGATCGGAAATCAACCGTTTTAGGCGATGATGGGGGCGATGGCGCGGATGCAAGCGTCGGCTGCCGTGAAAGTGGTGCTGTCGTCGCTGACGATAAAGATGATTTTGCCCTTGACGCCAAAGTCGCCGATCTCGCTAAAGAGCACGTAGGGCTCCTTGTCAAAGCCAGAGATGGGAAGCACCGCGGCCTTGGTGGCGTCGGTAAGCTCATCTGCCAGCGCGTCCAACGAGGCCCACTTGGACGTGTCCTTTACGGCAACGGGCACGGCAACGCGCCCAAAGGGCATGAGGTGCACGAGCGTGTTCTTGGAGATATTTGAGTTGGGGACGATGATGGTCTGCCCGCAGGCGTCCTCGATGGTCGTATGGCGCCAGGTGATATCTTGGACCACGCCCGTCACGCCGCCGACCTCGATATTGTCGCCGGGTTTGATGATGCCCATAAAGGTCACCTGCATGCCACCGATAAGGTTTGACAGCGTGTCCTGAAAGCCGAGCGAGATGGCGATGCCGCCGACGCCAAGAGCGGCGACGAGGGCGTTTGCATTAATGCCAAAGCAGTTGTCGAGGATAAAGCTGCCGCCGATCATCCAAATGACGGCGCGCGCGATGTTGATGAAGATGCTTGATGAAGGGAGTGGGTTATCGTCGCGGTTGAGCAGGTGGTACAGGGTCTTGGACGCGACCTTGGCGGCAACGGCGGTGCCGATGGCCAAGATACCTGCCCAGATAATGTTGTGGACCCATCGTTGTGCAAAGAAATGAAGAATCGGCTCAAACAATTCCATGTAGAGAAACCTCCTAATGATCGTCCAACCATGATACCCATCAAGAAGCCCGTCCGATCAAATTCGGACGGGCTTCTGTGCTCGATATGGGGGTTAGCGAAAACCGCCGCAAGGGCGTCTGTCCCTTTGCGGCGGTTTTGACGTTTGCGCAGATAAAACCTGCCAAAATAAACCTGTCCCTTTTTGGTAGGTTTAGCTTAGCAGCATGCGGTCGTTGGCGAGCTCGCCGCCCGAGACCTCCTCGAACTTCTGCAGCAGGTCGGCCACGGTGAGCGACTTCTTCTCGTCACCGGCCACGTCGTAGATCACGTGGCCTTCGTGCATCATGATCAGACGGTTGCCCAGACGGATAGCGTCGTTCATGTTGTGCGTGACCATGAGCGTGGTCAGGTGGTTCTCGTCGACGATCTCCTCGGTCAGGTTGAGCACCTTAGAGGCCGTCTTGGGGTCGAGGGCCGCGGTGTGCTCGTCGAGCAGCAGCAGGCGCGGCCTGGTGAGCGTGGCCATCAGCAGGGTGAGCGCCTGGCGTTGGCCGCCCGAGAGCAGGCCGACCTTGGCGTTGAGACGCGTGTCCAGACCAAGGTCCAGGCGCTTGAGTAGCTCAACGTACTCATCTTTCTCGGCCTTGGTGACGCCCCACGAAAGGCCGCGACGCTGGCCGCGACGCTTGGCGAGGGCCAGGTTCTCGGCGATTTGCATGTCGGCAGCGGTACCGCGCATGGGGTCCTGAAACACGCGGCCCAGGTACTTGGCGCGCTGCGACTCGCTCAGGCGCGAGATATCGGTGCCGTCGAGCTCAATAACGCCCGAATCGAGCGGGTACACGCCGGCGATCATGTTGAGCAGCGTGGACTTGCCGGCGCCGTTGCCGCCGATCACGGTTACAAAGTCGCCGTCATTCAGGGTGAGGTCGACGCCGGTGAGCGCGCGCTTTTCGGTGACGGTGCCCTTGTTAAAGGTCTTCTTGACGTGCGAGAGCTTAAGCATCTGCCTCATCCCCCTTCGTGTAGGAGCTGCGGAGCTTATAACGCTCCCAAACCACGGGCACGCACAGAGCCACAGCGACAATCACAGCGGAGAGCAGCTTCATGTCGTTGGCGTCCATGCCCAACTGCAGCACGATGGCGCGGATAAGGAAGTACACCACGGAGCCAAAGACGGCGGAGGCAAGACGGACGCTAAACTGCGTGAGGCCGCCGGGCAGCAGACGGCCGAGCACCTCACCGATAACAATGGCGGCAAGACCGATAACGATGGCACCGGTGCCCATACCAATGTCGGCATACTTCTGGCTCTGGCAGATGAGCGCGCCCGAAAGGCCGATGAGGGCGTTGGAGAGCACGAGGGCGATCATCTTGGTGGAGTTGGTGTTGACGCCCAGGGCGCGGATCATGTACTCGTTGTTGCCGGTGGCGCGCAGCGCCGAGCCGATCTCGGTGCCAAAGAACCAATACAGGATGGCAACGATAGCCACGGCGAGCAGGATGCCCAAGATGATGGCAACGGTGGACTGCGGCAGACCGGTCATATTGCTGACGGCCGAGAACACGGTGCCCTTGGCAAGAATGGGCGTATTGGACTTGCCCATGATGCGTAGGTTGATGGACCACAGGCTGATCTGGGTGAGGATTCCGGCGAGGATCGCGGGAATCTCAAAGACGGTGGTCAGAATGCCCGTGACGGCGCCCGCGATGGCGCCGGCGCACATACCGGCCAGCACGGCGAGCAGCGGGTCGACGTTGTTATTGACGATGAGTACGGCGCAGACGCAGCCGCCGAGGGCAAAGCTGCCGTCGCAGGTCATATCGGGGATGTCGAGCAGGCGGAACGTGATAAACACGCCAAGCACCATAATGCCCCAGAGGACGCCCTGCGAAACGGCGCCCTGCAATGCAATGAGCATGCTTCATACCTCCTAGGATAGGGTGGACACGTGATGTTCCATAATAGCGGTAACAATGAATATAAGAACGGCAGGCAAACGTTTTGTTATATCTGAAACAAGCAGGGCGAACGCCGGTCTATGACGTTCGCCCCAATGGCTCAGATATTGAATAACGCAGCTATGGGCGAGAACGAACCCTAGATGCGTTACGGCGCATGGTGCTACTCGTCCAGGGCGGAAAGGTCGATGCCCAACGCCTCGGCCATCTCGTCGTTCTTGACGACGACCAGGTTCTTGCTCGAGAGGTGCTTGATCGGCATGTCTTCGGGCTTGGCCTCGCCCTTCAGGATCTTAACGGCCATCTCGCCCGCGGCGTAGCCCAGGTCCTCATAGTTGATGGAGAGGGTGAACAGGCCGCCGGCCATGCACATACCCTCCTCGCCAGTCACGAAGGGGAGCTTGTTCTCCTTGCAGATCTGACCGACCTGCGAAGCGCCCGCGGCGATGGTGTTGTCGGTGGGGGAGTAGAGCGCGTCGACCTTGCCCACGGCGGACTCGACGACGGACTGGATCTCGTTGGAGCTCGAGACGGTGAAATCGGTGTACTCGAGGCCCAGCTTGTTGAGCTCCTTCTTGGCGGCTTTGATCTGGACGTCGGAGTTGGACTCGGCGGTGCAGTAGAGCAGGCCGACCTTTTTAACGTCGGGCAGGACCTTCTGCATCATCTCGAGCTGCTCGGCGACTGGGGTGAGGTCGGAAGCACCCGTGACGTTGGTGCCGGGCTTGTCGTTGTCCTGGACCAGGCCGGAGGCGGCGTAGTCGGTGATGGCACAGCCCACGATGGGGATATCGGCCGTGGCGCCGGCGGCAGCCTGCGCGGCGGGCGTAGCGATGGCATAAATCAGGTTGACGTTGTCGCCCACAAACTTGTCGGCAATGGACTTACACGTGGACTGGTCGTTCTGGGCGTTCTTCTGGTCGATCTTGACCTTAAGGCCGCTCTCCTTGATGGCCTTGACAAAGCCGTCGTTGGCGGCATCGAGTGCGGAGTGCTCGGTGAGTTGCAGAACGCCGATGGTGTAGTCGGAACCGGCGGCAGCAGAGCCGGAACCAGAGTTGCCGCCGCATCCGGCGAGCGGGGCGAGCGCGAGCAGACCGGCGGAGACCAGAAGGCTCCTGCGGCTGATGGTGATGTCCTTCATATCATTACCCCCAGTATAAAAATGGCTGGAAACACTGCACTGGGACAAAGTGCAAGTGGAACTATAGTAGCGCTGATGTCCATTTTTACAACAGCCTGGCGGGTTTTTTAATACAGAATCGGATGGGCGGTACGGGTAGTCTAATGGGCGGCGGAGGGTCTTATGCGGCGGAGGAGGCATCGTCCTCGTCCAGGGCGGCGAAGAGCTTCTTGCCGTCGAGGAGACGTGTGGTGACGTTTCTCATTCGGCCGATCTCTACGGTACGCAACGTGTCATCGGCGCCTCGCGCGTCATAGACCGTTCCCAGCAAATACGAGATGCCGTCTCGTTGCTTGATGGCAAAGGGACGGAGTGTCATCCGCGCCACTTCGACCTCTCCGCGTGCCGTGACACTCGAAATATCAAAACTCACCGTGGTTCCGTGGTCGATGGCCTGCTCGATGAGCTCGCAGGCATCGATGCGCTTGACGGGCGTGCGTGTGGCCTTGGTGGATTTGCCGCCTGCGCTTGGAGCAGGCTCGGGTGCATCGAGGTAGCCGCGAACGTCGGCACTCGCCATGGCGACCAGGTGCTGCGCCATGCTTTTTCGAATGGCGATGGGCGTAGAGCGGTTGCGCATGACCATGCCGTGGAGTCGGATGATCTCTTCGTCGGTGAGCGGACGGGTCAAGAGCCGATACCCCACGCCGCGCTTGTACTCAATTTCGTATCCGGCATGGCGAAGTGCGGAGATGGCGGTGTAGATGCTGCGCCGCGCCGCCGAGATGGGCATGCGGGCGGGGTCGTCGGGATGGGCGAGGCGCCGGATCAACTCATCGGAAAGCATGGCCTTGTCCTCACCGGTGTTTTCGCTTAATAGTTGCAGGATGCGAACGGCGCGATAGGCTGCCATCGAGGCGGCGCCCCTCGTCGTGGTCTCGTAAGTTTCAACAGCGGTTTCGGTCATGGCGCCCACGTCCTTTCCGTTTTGGGTGGCGACGGTATGGAGCCTAGGACGCGGGGCTTTCCCAGGGGTGCAGGACGCCCTGGGCGGTCGGTAGCCGTCGGCAAGCGGCGGGTCGAGTTTTCAACAGCCCTGCCCAACTGACCAAAAACTTGCCAAAAGCTTGACGGATGCTGTTGAAAAAAGCGCCCCTCGGCTTGCCGAGAGGCGCTGGCGTGATGCGCTGGAACGCGTTTGGTGGCGCTGTGGCGATTAGAAGTCGGCGTTGCCCACGGTGCGCGGGTGCGGCAGGACGTCGCGAATGTTGCCCACGCCGGTCAGATACATGACCAAGCGCTCGAAGCCCAGACCGTAGCCGGCGTGCTTGCAGGAACCGTAGCGGCGCAGGTCAAGGTAGTACTTGTACTGCTCGGGATTCATGCCCAGGTCCTTGATGCGGGCCTCGAGCAGATCCAGGCGCTCCTCGCGCTGGGAGCCGCCGATAATCTCGCCGATACCGGGAACCAGGCAGTCGGCGGCGGCGACGGTCTTGCCGTCCTCGTTCATGCGCATGTAGAAGGCCTTGATCTCGGCCGGGTAGTCGGTCACGAAGGTCGGGCGCTTAAAGTGCTCCTCGGTCAGGAAGCGCTCGTGCTCGGTCTGCAGGTCGATGCCCCAGCTCACGGGGTAGTCAAACTTGTGACCGGCGGCGACGGCCTGCTCCAGGATTTCGACGGCCTCGGTGTAGGTAACGCGGGCAAAGTCGGAGTTTGCCACATGGTCCAGGCGCTCGATCAGGCCCTTGTCCACAAACTTGTTGAGCATGTTGAGCTCGTCGGGGCAGGTGGCCATAACGTCCTTAAGGACGTACTTGAGCATGGCCTCGGCGTTATCCATGTAGTCGTTCAGGTCGGCAAAGGCCATCTCGGGCTCGATCATCCAAAACTCGGCGGCGTGGCGCGTGGTGTTGGAGTTTTCGGCGCGGAAGGTGGGGCCAAAGGTGTACACGTCGCCAAAGGCCATGGCAAAGTTCTCGGCATTGAGCTGGCCGGACACGGTAAGGCTCGCGTGCTTGCCAAAGAAGTCCTGGCTCCAGTCGACCTCGCCGGACTCGGTGAGGGGCGGGTTTTTGGGGTCAAGCGTGGTCACGCGGAACATCTCGCCGGCACCCTCGCAGTCGCTCGTGGTGATGATGGGGGTGTTGACGTAGACAAAGCCCTGCTCCTGGAAGAAGCGGTGGATGGCGGCAGCCGCGACAGAGCGGATGCGGAACACGGCGCGGAACAGGTTAGTGCGCGGGCGCAGGTGCTGCTGGGTGCGCAGGAACTCGACGGTTGCGCGCTTCTTCTGCAGCGGGTAATCCGGGGCGCTGACGCCCTCGACCTCGATGGAGGTGGCAGAAAGCTCGAAAGGCTGGGGTGCATCGGGGGTCAGCTTGACGGTGCCGGTGCAAATGAGTGCGGCCGAGACGTTTTGATGGGCGATCTCGTCGTAGTTGTCGAGTGCCTCGCGGTTCATGACGACCTGCAGGTCGCGGAAGCAGCTGCCGTCGTTGAGCGTAACAAAGCCAAAGTTCTTCATGTCGCGGATGGACTTGACCCAGCCGGCGACGGTGACGGTCTGGCCGCCAAGCGACTCGGCATCGGCGTAAAGCTGCGCGATTTTGGTGCGGTTCACGTATCCTCCCATAACGGTTGAATGATAGTTATCCATACAGTTCGATATTTTAGCAGCTCGGCTCATTTGGGCTATACGGATAAGGCATTGGCGGGATGGTTTTTCAAACGAAAAGCGCCTGCGGCCAAATGGTCGCGGGCGCTTGACGAGGTGCCTTTTGGCTGTGTGGCGCGGGGCCTGGCTACTTGGTCTTGGCCACCAGCAGCGGGTCGCCCAGCTTGACGAGCGGGTTGCCGCCGATAAGCGTACCGGACTCGCCGACGTGGTCGATGCTCTTGAGGCGGTCGAGCTCAGAGATGATGACGGTCACGATGTCCTCGTGACCGGCGGCCTTGATAGCGTCGCGGTCGAAGCTGATGAGCGGCTGGCCGGCCTTGACCGTGTCGCCCATCTCGACAAAGCGGGCAAAACCCTTGCCGTTCATTTCCACGGTGCCCAGGCCAACATGGATGAACACGCGCAGGCCGTCCTCGGTGATCATGCCGATGGAGTGGTTGGTGACGGTGGTGGCGCCGATGCGACCGTTAGCGGGGGCGTAAATGGTGCCGGTAATGGGCTCGATGCCGTAGCCCTGGCCGAGCATGCCCGAGGCGATGGTCTCGTCGGGAACCTCACTCAGATTGACGAGCACGCCGTTGACGGGAGCGTAGATGACGCCTTCGCGGGTGGCGAAGCTTGCTGCGGGCGGAACGGACGCCTCGCCCGACGAAGTGAACGTGGACTTGAGCGAATCGAGCAGACCCATAGATGCCTCCAACGTATCAGGCGTGCATGTTGCACGCGTGTGGTTTGCCGGAAACGTTTCGTACGTGTTTCCCAGCACGGTCAGCGCTCCTATTTTACGCTGCCCAACGATACCTCTGAACAGCGATTTTGTGATATATCAGTTGAAGGCCAACTTATTGCGGGGGTGTTTCTGCGCCGCGGGCTCAAGTGGGGTACGCTAAGGTGCGAAAAACGAGTGCGCACGAATCGCACGGAGGGAGCACCTATGATTATTGAGAACCATGCGCTGTGGGGCGAGGAGCCGACCGAGGATTATCCGGCGACGTTTACGTATCTGGGTGCCGAGCCGCTGCCCGACAAGCCCAATGGCCGCCGCCCCGCGGTGATCATCTGCGGCGGAGGCGGGTTTACGCATATCGCTCCGCACGAGCAGGACCCGGTGGCGTTTGCGTTTTTGGACCGCGGCTACCAGGCCTTTGTGCTCAACTATGTGACGAGCGCCACGGGCGACGTGAGCTTTCCGCACCCGCAGGCGGACCTCGCCAAGATGGTCGCTACCGTGCGCGCCAACGCCGACGAGTGGCATGTCGATCCCAAGCGCGTGTGCATCGTGGGTTTCTCGGCGGGCGGCATGATCTGCGCCTCGTTGGCAACGCAGTGGAAGACCGGACCCTTCGCGGGCCTTGCCGGGGCTCGTCCGGAGGATATTCGTCCCGACGCCGTGGTGCTGGGCTATCCGTTGCTCGACCTTGCCTATGTGCGCGATATGCAGACGCGCGACCCGCGCATCGACCTGCGCGTGCCCAAGACGGGTGGCAAGACAGGGCGCGATTTGCTCAACGACTATCTGTCGATGGTGACGGGCGGCGAGGCGACCGATGAGCACCTGACCGACATTTGCCCTACCACGCACGTTTCGCGCCAGATGCCCCCGACCTTTGTGTGGGGCGTTTCGGACGATAAGACGGCGCCGGTCGCGCAGGTCTACCCGTTCGCGCAGCGCATGGCCGAGGAGGGTGTTGCATGTGAGATGCACGTCTTTGACCAGGGTGGCCACGGCCTTTCGCTCGGCAACGCCAATACCGCGGTCGACAACGAGGACAAGCAGGTTTCCGTCCGTCCCTGGATCCGCCTGGCCTTCCGCTTCCTGGAACGCCACGGTTTCTAGACCGCGCAGCACGAGAGTGGATAATCTCCCATTTTTGGTCTGCTTTTCGACAAAAACGGGGGATTATCCACTCTCGTGAGATGGGCGTCTGATAGCTTTCCTTGTTGTATTTCTACCAAACGGTGAACTGGGCGTTTTCCGTGTTCCAATGGACATCGCGAACGTAGTCGCGCACGCCCGTCGCGTCTCGTGCTTCGAACAACTCAAGAATATGAGCATGTTCGTTGTTGGCTTTATTGAGCAGTTTGCAAGCCGTCTCTTGGTCAACAGTCTCGTAATCGCGCTTGATAAAGCAACGCTCGAGCTGCGAGATCATATCGCGCAGACGGTCGTTGCCACAGCGGTTGAAGTACGTAAGGTGAAAGTCTCGCTGAATGTCGTCATACTTACGGATGAGACCGCCTTGGATCGCGAGGTCCATGGAGCCGACGAGAAATTTCAGCTGCGTAATATCGTCGTCAGTTAGATTCGGACAGGCGAGATATGCGGCCTGCCCGTCGAGCGGCCCCATAATCTCAAAGACTTCAACGGCGTTTTGCTGATCGAACCCACGGACGCGGAATCCGCGGCGGGGGAGATTGTCCAGATAGCCGTCGCTTGCGAGCTGGATGAGCGCTTCGCGGACCGGCGTGCGCGACACGCCCATGGCATCGCAGATCGCCTGCTCGCTCAGCCGGTCGCCGGCCGAAAGCTCGCCGGCGTCAATACGGCTCGAAATATAGTCGTATACGTGGTCCTTCAGGGGCTTTCTGAGCGTTTCCATGAGCCTATGTTCCTTAACGGTATATTTCTAAAAGCAAATACGTTTCACTTGAATAGCTCAGTTGAATTATAGAACGACCAGCTAAATCATGCTACTTTGCGCCGATACGTAAGAATACGCTTACCGAAGAATACCTACCGTTCAGGATTGTATACAATATACAAAACAGGAAAACCGCCCTAAGATAAAGCCATCGAAAGGAAGGCGGGCGCGAAGAAGTCCCGCTCTCTGCTAAGAGATCCAAGGAGGATCATCATGACCAAGTTCAGCCACGTCATCATCCGCCGCCCCGGCAAGTCCCTGAGCAATGGCATCACGAGTGCCCCCGAGCTTGGCCAGCCCATCTACGAGCGCGCCATCGAGGAGCACTACGATTATGAGCATGCGCTCGAGCAGTGCGGCGTTGACGTGTCGGTGCTGCCGGCACTCGAGCAGTATCCCGACAGCTGCTTCGTCGAAGATCCGGCCGTTATCACTCGCTGCGGCGCCATCATTACCAACCCCGGCGCCGATAGCCGCAACGGCGAGAAGGACGAGATTGAGCCGGCCGTCCGTCGCTTCTTTGACGACGAGCATGTCAAGCACATCGTTTCTCCGGGCACGCTTGACGGCGGCGACGTCATGATGGTCGGTGACCATTTCTACGTCGGTCGCTCCGCTCGTACCAACGAAGAGGGCATTCGCCAGTTCTGTGAGATTCTCGAGGGCTGGGGCCTCGAGGGTTCTGAGGTTCCGCTGGAGGAGGTCCTGCACCTCAAGACGGGCGTCAACTACATCGAGGACAACAACATGCTCGTCTCTGGTGAGTTCATCGATAAGCCTGACTTTGCCCAGTACAACAAGATCGTCGTGCCCGAGGACGAGGCGTACGGCGCCAACTGCATCTGGGTCAACGGTACGGTCATCGTTGCCGAGGGCTATCCGACTGTGCTCAAGGCCGTGCAGGATCTGGGCTACAAGACACTCGTCGTCGACACCTCCGAGTATCGCAAGGTCGACGGCGGCCTTTCTTGCCTGTCGCTGCGCTTCTAACGCGATAGCTGTAACAGTCTGATGATCGCTTGACCGATGGCCCGGCACCCGATTCGGGACGTCCGGGCCATCTTTCGTTCGATCACATGATGAAGGGGGTGCACATACAATGGCCTCTAAAACTTCTAACGACGAGATTATCGACCCCAATGGTCTGGATCTCTTCCGTCTGACCATGATGGTCATCACTGCGAGCATCTGCGGCGGTATCTTTTCTCTTGCCGGCGATATGGCGGCAGGCGGAGCCAATACCGGTGCGGTTATCGTCTCGTGGGGAATTTGCTTTATTGGCGTCTTTGCGTTGATGATGGTGTTCAACGGTTTGTCTCAAGCCCGTCCCGACCTGACCGGTGGCATCTATGCATACGCTGCGGCCGGTTTTGGCGATTACATTGGATTCAACTCCGCCTGGGGCTACTGGATCAGCGCATGCCTTTCCAACGTGAGCTTTGCACTTTTGCTGTTTAGCGCGCTGGGCTATTTCTTCCCTGCGTTTGGCGCGGGCAACAACCTGCTTTCTATCGTCTGCGCCAGCGTGTTTTTGTGGTTCCTTACCGCCCTTGTGCTTCGTGGCGTTAAGGAGGCTGCGGGCATTAACACGATTGTCACCTTGGCGAAGCTGGTGCCGCTGGGACTCTTTGTGCTGAGCATTGTGCTCCTGGGCAAGTTCAACGTCGATATCTTTATGGACAACTTCTGGGGAGAGCCGGCTGGTCCTGGCTTTGGCGAGCAGGTTGTCTCGACCATGATTGCCCTTGTCTGGGTCTTCACGGGCATCGAGGGCGCCGTTGTCATCTCGGGCCGCGCAAAGTACGTGCGTGACGTCGGTCGCTCGACGGCGCTCGGATTTGCGGCGGTCTTTGTCCTGTATTTGATTATTTCTATGCTGTCGCTCGGCATTATGCCGCGAGAGGAGATGGCACAGCTTGCAACGCCCTCCATGGCGGGAATTCTCGAGTGCGCAATCGGTCCGGTTGGTGCTGCCATCGTAAACCTTGGCGTTATCCTTTCGTTGGTCGGCGCGCTGCTGGGCTATGTCATCATTGCGTCCGAGACGCCGTTCGAGGCGGCGCGCCAGGGATCCTTCCCGCTGGCGTTTGCCAAGACGAACAAGCACGACGCCCCGGTGGTAACGGTTCTCGTGAGCTCCGGCATTACGCAGCTCTTCTTGATCGTGTCGTATGTGGCGGCGAGCACCTACCAGTTCTTCTATAGCTGCGCAGTCAACACGATTCTGGTTCCGTATGTCTGCTCGGCTGCCTATTACATGGTGATTGGCTGGAAGAACGAGCATCTGGACGGGCCGCATGCGCCCAGCGTCGGCAAAGCCCGCTTCTTCGGTACGCTCGGCTTCATCTACACATTGTTCCTGGTGTGGTCGACGGGTCTTCAGGGCGTTATGATCACGACGATTCTTTTTGCTCCGGCCATTCCCGTTTATATGCTGGGCGAGCGAGGCCGCGGTAAACCGGTGCTTCCGCATCTGCACGACAAGCTGATCGCAGCGGTGGTCATTGTCGTGGCAATCATTTCGCTGTATCTGCACTTTGCCGGCATTGCGCCGATAGTCTAAGACTGCGGCAAGCTTCATCGCTTGGTAAGCCGACGGAGGCATCGCGTGCCGGTGCCGTTCGGTAATCCATAACTGACGTGGGCCTCTGTAACGTGCCTTTGTGAGCGCCCACCAAGCCCGCGCAGGTGACATTTGTTGCCAGCGCGGGCTTTTGTTGTTGCGGCGAAATGCTGCCGGCAGCTGGGGACGTTCCTATTGTGCCGGCACCCTGGGACACTCCTTGGATGTTCCGCATGCGACGGAGGGAACGGATCATTTTGTCGAGGGGCGGGCGGCTGCTTCGGTCCTCGGGGAAACCGCGTCCCGTTTCGAGAGCAGATTCCGGGCCGCAGTTTCCCCGAGGGCTCCATTGGGAAATTGCATCCCAGTCTGAGCGCCGATTCCGGGCTGCAGTTTCCGCTAGATGCCTCAACCGGAAAGCCCATCCCGTTTAGGTGTTCCGGAGTGGGATTCGGTTTCCGCAGCAGGCCCGTCTGGGAAGCAATGGCCCAGAATCCCCCCTGCACCGATCTGTTGATTGAACATCGTTGCATGTTCGCGCTATCATGCATGGTTAAAATTGGTTAGCCATGGCAAACGGTTAGCCATGGTGAACATAAATACAACGCCCTGTGGGCGCCGGGGGAGGAACACGGACGTGAAGCTCGATACACTCGAGATTGGAAAGGACGCCGTTGTCGCATCGGTGGCATCGGACGATCAGGCACTCCGACAGCATATTTTGGACATGGGCCTAACGCCGGGCACCGAAGTCACCATGATGAAGTACGCCCCCATGGGCGACCCGCTCGAGATTCGCTTGCGTGGCTACGAGCTCACGCTGCGCAAAGACGATGCCGCGCGCATCGAGCTCGTGGGCGTGCACGACACCGATACCGGCCCGCGCGTTAACGCCGCAATCGGTACGACGGAGCACCCGGCACTCGGCGAGGGGACGTATTCGCCCCGTGCGGCAAAGACGGCTGTGCCCGAGGGCGCACCGCTGCATTTTGCCCTCGCCGGCAACCAAAACTGCGGTAAGACCACGCTGTTCAACCAGCTGACGGGTTCCAACCAGCACGTCGGCAACTTTCCCGGCGTGACGGTCGACCGCAAAGACGGCGCCATCCGTAACCACCCCGAGGCGAGCGTCACCGACCTACCTGGTATTTATTCGCTGTCGCCATACACGGGCGAGGAAGTCGTCAGCCGTCAATTTATCCTGGATGAGCATCCCGACGCCATCATCGACATCATCGACGCTACCAACATCGAGCGCAATTTGTACCTGACGCTGCAGCTTATGGAGCTCGATCGCCCCATGGTCATCGCGCTCAACATGATGGACGAGGTGACGGCCAACGGCGGCGCCGTGGACGTCAACCTGCTCGAGAGCCTGTTGGGCGTGCCTGTTGTCCCCATTAGCGCTGCCCGCAACGAGGGCATCGGCGAGTTGGTTGATCATGCCTTGCACGTGGCGCGGTTCCGCGAGCGCCCCGGTCGCCTGGACTTCTGCGCGCCCGATGGCCCGGACGGCGGCGCGCTGCATCGCTGCATCCACGGCATCGCGAACCTTATCGAGGACCATGCCGCGACGGCGCATATTCCGGTGCGTTTTGCGGCGACCAAGCTGGTTGAGGGCGACGAGCTGGTAACCGAGGCACTTCACCTGGATCGCAACGAACTCGACGCCATCGAGCACATCATTACCCAGATGGAGGGCGAGGCCGGCACCGATCGCCTGTCCGCGCTGGCCGATATGCGCTTTAGCTTTATCGGCGACGTGTGCGGGCGTTGCGTCGTCAAGCCGCACGAGAGCCGCGAGCACGTGCGCTCCGTCAAGATCGACCGCATCCTGACGGGTCGCTATACGGCCATCCCGGCGTTCCTGGTGATCATGGGCCTCGTTTTTTGGCTGACGTTTGGCGTGATCGGCGCGGCGTTGCAGGGACTCATGGAGGACGGCATCGCTGCCATCATCGCCTCGGCCGATGCGGGTCTCAAAGCGTTCGGCACCAACGATGTGGTGCGCTCGCTGGCTGTCGACGGCGTGCTTACGGGCGTGGGCAGCGTGCTGGCCTTCCTGCCGATCATCGTCGTGCTCTTCTTGTTCCTCTCCATTCTGGAAGACTCCGGCTACATGGCGCGTGTGGCCTTTGTCATGGATAAGGTGCTGCGCCGCTTTGGTCTGTCGGGCCGCAGCTTCGTGCCCATGCTCGTTGGTTTTGGCTGCACCGTGCCGGCTATCATGTCGACCCGTACGCTCCCATCCGAGCACGACCGCAAGATGACGGTCATGCTCACGCCGTTCATGAGCTGCTCGGCCAAGTTGCCGGTCTACGGTCTGCTGTGCGGGGCGTTTTTCCCGCAGGCGACGGTACCCGCCATGGTCTCGCTCTATCTGATCGGCATCGCGGTCGGTTGCATCGCGGCTTTGGTGCTCAATCGCACGGCATTTAAGGGCGACCCGGTACCGTTTATCATGGAGCTTCCCAACTACCGCCTGCCGAGCGTCAAGACGACGGTGATGCTGGCATGGGATAAGGCAAAGGACTTTATCACCAAGGCCTTCACCATCATCTTTGCCGCTACCGTGGTCATCTGGTTCCTTCAGACGTTCGACATTCGCTTTAATGTGGTCGCCGATCAGTCGCAAAGCTTGCTTGCCGGTCTGGGTAGCATCATCGCGCCGGTGTTGGCCCCGCTCGGTTTTGGCGACTGGCGTGCATCCACGGCGCTCGTCACGGGACTTATTGCCAAAGAGAGCGTCATCTCGACGCTCACGGTGCTTTTGGGCGCAACCTCTCCCGCGGCACTGTCAGCCATGTTTTCGCCGTTTACCGCCTACGTGTTCTTGGTCTTTACGCTGCTGTACCCGCCTTGCGTGGCGTCCATCGGCGCCGTCAAGAGCGAGTTGGGCGCGCGCTATGCCGTTGCCGTGTTCGCGTTTCAGGTGACGGTCGCCTGGATCGTGGCGTTTGTCGTGCATTCGGCGGGCATATTGCTGGGGTTGGCTTAGGGGCGCGTTGATGCTCCGCGCTTTTGGGCGAGCAACAATTCAATAAATATGAGCCAAAATACCGGTAATTGTCGGCCTGCGGGGACTGTCCTACGCTGCAGGTTGCCGTTCGCTGCCTATTTGCTGCCGTTTACGGATTCGTAAATACTTGCAATCGTCGGTCGATTTAACCGCATTACGCGATGCCGATGCGCATTTTGTGTGCCCCTTTCTACAATCACTTTGTGTCTATTGCCGAACATGTCTTCCGTTTCGCCTGTGTGGGGACGTGGGGTGCAATAGTCGTTTGTAGAGGCTCATTGAGGAGGGAATTGATGAAAGAAAAATTCCAATCGTTCGGAAAGGCAATGCTCGTTCCGATTACGCTCATTGCCATTTCCGGTCTCTTTTTGGGTATCGGTAGCGTTTTTACGACCGAACTGACCCTTGTGTCCCTTGGCGTTAATTGGGACTGGTATGCCGCTTCGCCGCTCTTTACGTTCTTCTCGGTATTTAAGGGTCTCGGCGAGGTAATCATTGGAAACCTCGGTGTTTTGTTTGCCGTCGGCTGCGCCTTCTCCTTGTCTCGCAAAGAGAAGGGCTGGGCTGCCTTTTCTGCCCTTGTCTGCTATCTCACCATGCTCAAGACGGTTGAGATTCTGCTTGGAGCAGCTGGCTTGGCTGCCGACAATACAACGGTGGAAGCTCTTCAGAAGGTCGGCCTTACGTCCATTCAGGCGAGTGAGCAGTCCGCACTCTACACTACCTCGCTCGGCTTTTTTGGCTACAGCTCTGGTGTCTTTGGCGGCATTATCGTGGGCTGCCTGGTCGCCTGGATCACCGGCCGTTTTTACAAGACCAAGCTTCCAACGGCGCTGGCGTTTTTTGCGGGCAGTCGAACGGTTCCCATTGTATCGCTGGTCGCCGGTGGCGTCCTGGGCGGCATCATGTACTTCGTTTGGCCCGTCATCGGTGGATGCTTCTCGGGTATTGCGACGTTCGTGAAAGGCTCCGGTCTGGTCGGTACGTTTGTCTATCGCTGGGTGCTCGAGAGCCTTGTGCCGTTTGGCTTGCATCCGCTGCTCGAGACGCCCATGTATTGGACTGAGCTTGGCGGCTCCATGGTCGTCGACGGAACGCGCGTGGTGGGCAATAGCGCTATTCAGCTTGCACAGCTCGCTTCTCCCAGTAGCGACAAGCTCTTGGTTAGGGCCTTCATGGCTGGCTATGGCATTAACGATTACGCGTTGTTCCCGGGCATCGCCCTTGCTATGTGGTCTTGTGCCAAGCCCCAGAACCGCAAGAAGGTTGCTGGTCTTTTAATCCCCACAGTGATTTCGACTGTTTTCTTTGGCGTTACGGAGCCTATTCTCTTTACGTTCCTGTTTGCCGCCCCCTGGCTCTACTTTGGCGTTTACGCTCCGCTTTCCGGACTGGGTGAAGTTCTCTCGGAGGCAATGGGCGTTTCGGTGTACCAGGGAAATATCAAGGATCTGATCCCATTCTTATTCCGCCCCGAGAAGCTTAATCTGCTTCCGTACCTTATTCTGCTCCCCGCCTTTTTCCTGGCAGCTTTCTTCCTCTTCCGGTTCTTTATTACTAAGTTCGATATCAAGACGCCCGGTCGAGACGATGGTGACGATATTGAGTTGATCAACAGCAGAGCCGAGTTCGAGGCAAAGGCCGCTGAGGCAAAGGGCGAGTCTGATAGCACTCCCGAGAAGGCAGTCCAGGGCCGTGCGACCAAGGACAGCGCGCTTGCTGTTGGCATTGTCGAAGCGCTTGGTGGAGCCGACAACATTGATGATCTTGACAACTGCATCTCACGTCTTCGCGTGATTGTCAAGGATGGTTCTAAGGTTGCAGACGACGAGGTGTTCACCAAGAATCTTGAAGCTATGGGCGTTATCCGCCTGAGCGACAAGGCAATCCAGGTCATTTACGGTCCTCGTGTCGGCGAAGTCGCTTCTGAGGTGCACGAAGTTCTCGGTGACGAGTAAAACGCGCAAGTGGCTTTCAATTGCATAGCGCAATTCCAGGGCTTGGCTTCCTATCGCATGATTTAGGGAGCCAAGCCTTCTTGTTTTAGATTGTCAAGGCAGATACTCAATAGTTCTTCGAATGCGAGAATACAACTTCCGGTAAAGCAGTTAGGCTTAACGTTCTTAAGATCCATTGGGCGATCGTCATGTATCGTAAAGATCGCGTCTGCCGTCTTGGCGAGCTCGCTGTCTTCGTTGCCGGTAAACGCGAGGGTCGTAATGCCCGCGTCGTGGCATGCCCTTGCGGTTTCCAGGATGGCTTCTGTCTGGCCCGATTTGGATATGAGCATCATGCAGCTGAGCGTATTTCGGTTGGATTCGACAAACTGATCGGTTTCTAGGAAGTCCTGTATAACGGCCAAAAAGCCAAGTCCAACGAGCTTGGTCGCCATGTACTGCGCGACGATGCGTGAGAAGCCCTCTCCGTTTACTCCGATCATTCTGTTGCGATGCAGGGCGGCGATGAATACGTCTACATCTCCGGTGTGGCATACGAAGTGGACGCTACTGTCTTTGAGTGATTGATTCATTTCGCGGGAGACATGCTGAAGGTGCTTGAGATCGTACATCATTTCGCGGTAGCCACGGTAGCCGAGCTTTTTCGAAAGCCTGATGACTGTCGTCATGCTGGTAAAGCATGCCATGGCGACGGGTTTTATGCCAATATCATCGAGGGTGTCGATATTGTTGAGTAGGTATTCGAGTACGCTTTGCTCGGTTTCGGATAGCTTTGCGGCTGAGTAGAGCTTGGAAATCTGCTTTTTATCAACCATCGGTGCTCCCTTCCCGCCGGACGTGTGCGGCCGCTTCCGTTGCGTAAATAATAACTCCTTGGGGAATTCCTTTCCTGCCTTGCAGCCGGGGCGGGAAGCGGCCCTCCATGCTGGATACAATATCCATACACAGGCGAACCATGCAATATTGAATGTGCTAATTGGGGGTTTCGATATGAAACTTACGGTCATAGGGGGCGGTGGCGTCCGCTCCATGTTTTTGGCAAAGAGCATAGCCCAGCAGGCGTCATCGCTTGGAATCGATGAACTTGTGTTTATGGACAATGATCCCGAGAAGCTGCGCATCTACGGTGGCCTTGCCGCCCATGTCTCGGGCATGCTTTGCCCCACGCTTAATTTTTCACTGACGGGCGATGCAGTCGAGGCCGTTAAGGACGCCGATTACGTGATCACGACGATTCGCGTCGGTGGGGACCATATGCGCGTTCGCGATGAGCGCATTGCTCTTTCACATGGGGTTCTTGGCCAGGAGACGACTGGCGCAGCCGGCGTGTCTTTTGCCATGCGCTCCGTCCCTGCGCTTGCTTCGTATTGCGAGTTAATCAAGAAGTACGCAAAGCCGGGCGTCAAGGTGTTTAACTTTACTAATCCCGCTGGCGTCGTATCTCAGGCCCTACGCGATATGGGCTATGATTTTACTTATGGCATTTGCGATGCCCCCTCGGGCATGTTGCATCAGTTTGCCGAGTATAAAGGCGTTGATCCCGCATCGGTTCAGGGCGAGTGCTATGGACTCAACCACCTCTCGTTCTTCCGCAATGTGACGGTTGACGGCGAGGACATCATGCCCGACTTGATCCACGACGACGGGGCATATGCTCATACAGATCTTAGGTTCTTCGAGAAGGACCTCGTCCTAAATCGCGGATGCGTGCCAAATGAGTACCTATACTATTTCTACTATCGCGAGCGCGCCGTTGCCAACGTTCTCTCTTCGCCCCAGACGCGCGGCGAACTAATTGAAGAAATTAATCGAGAAATGACGAGCGAGCTTGCATCTATCGATATTGAGAACGACTTCGAAAAAGGCCTCGCGTGCTTTGAGAAGTGGTACGGAATGCGCGAAAACAATTACATGGCGGCCGAGACGGGTATTCATCGCGACAAGCCGTGGACGTTTGACGTGTGCGGCAAAGATGCTGGCGGATACGCAGGTGTCGCGCTCCGTTTCATGGATATTGCTCGCTCTGGCAAGACGCAGCAGATGATCCTGTGCACCCCCAACAATGGCGCCATCCCCGGCCTTCTCGATACAGATGTCATTGAGTCAACGTGCGATATCTCCACCGATGGCTGTGTACCGCATCGCGTCGAAGCCGATTCTGTGCCCGCGGGAAACCTCGAATTGATTCGTCGCGTCAAGTACTACGAGCGCACCGTGGCGCGTGGCATCGTTAACCGATCGAAGCGCGACATTGTCGAGAGCCTCGCGATGCACCCGCTCGTTAATTCGTACTCCTTGGCGAAAGATATCGCCGCGCAGTACTTTGAGCTTAACCGCGACTACATCGACGGCTGGACAGACTAGTCTGGACGTTAAAACTAGAAATCATGGATGGGCGGACCGGCGTTTATATTGGCGCTCGTTCGCCCTGCCTAGTAAGAAAACGGGTATAGAGTGAACTTGCGAGAGAACTTCAATGTCTTTCTGGAATCGGGCGATCGGGCGAAGGGATGCCGGAGTGGCTGCACGATGGCGTTATATATCCCCTTGTTTGTTATGAGCGCGCTTCAAATTGGTGTATCAAACGTTGCAACTGAGCTCGCCTATATCAATCCGTCCATTACGCTTATTTGCACTGTGGTCGCGGCCTTTTTAAACCTGCTTCTATCGAATGTGGCTTTTTCATTATTTGCCGTCGACCGGTCCAAAGAGACGGTGCAACCTGCTCGAACCCCTCCGGTTTATCTCTTGGCCTCGACGGTTCCCCTCCAGATTTCTGGGGCGCTGCTAATTTATTTGGTTCACTTGATTTTATCGGCAATTGTAGTCTTTGCCTCGCTTGCGAGCAGCCAGCTCGGGGTGTTGTGCTCGCTTGTGGTGGCAGTAATCGTGACGCTTCTTTCCGCGTCGTTCGTATTCGTGTTAATTGAAGATGCGGACGTGGAGCAGAGGGGACTACGAGGCATTCGGTTTGCACCACGCTACATCATGCGTTCGGTCACGGTGCTTCGTTCCTCCTGCAGGGAAATCGCGCGTCCCGCAACGCTGCTGGTGGCATGGAACCTGGTTGCAAGTTGCGCTATCCAGGTTCTTGTTGGATGGGTAGTTTCGAGTGCGGCGCTGCCGTCGGCACTTTCAGTGACGGCGCTTGTACATGAGGGACTTTATTATGGGGCGTTTGCTTATATGCTGCTTTTGCTAGTTCATTGTGCGGTTGCGAGTTGGCTCGAAATTGACGTGCTCATGGGGGTGTCCTTGTGCGTATCCGAGCAGGCGCGATAGCCCGAAGATGAAGCCGCGTTTTCGACATTGAGTTTCTGCGTACCTTGCTTTCTAAGCAGAATTGGCGCGCCATCTGTTAACGATCGTTTTCCAAGAATTCTTTTGTTGCTCATTTTATAGACTTCTCATTGCTATAATCGCCCACCGCTCTAGATGATCGGAGAGGTTTTCCTATATGGCTCAAACAAAGCAAGGTGGTATCGCACTCAGGCAGTGGCTCCCGCTTATCGGGCTCGCCTGTTGCGCGTTCGTATTCAACACGTCGGAATTCATGCCCATTGGCCTTCTGACTGATATTGCCGCGTCGTTTTCGCTCACCGAGGCCCAGGCCGGCATCATGATCTCGGTCTACGCCTGGGGCGTCATGCTGCTGTCGTTGCCGCTTATGGTGTTCGCCTCGCGCTTTGAGTTCAAGCGTATGCTGCTCGGCGTGCTTGCCGTGTTCTCTCTCGGGCAGTTCCTGTCCGCCGTGGCGCCCACCTATCCCATTTTGGTCTGCGCGCGCCTGGTGGTCGCTTGCGCACATGCCGTGTTCTGGTCGGTCGCCTCGATTATGGCCTCGCGCCTGGTCGACACTCGTCACGGCGCGCTCGCCATCAGCATGATCGCCACGGGCTCGTCCATCGCGCAGATCTTTGGTCTGCCCCTCGGTCGCGCCATTGGCCTGGCCGTGGGCTGGCGCATGACATTCGCCGTGGTCGGGGCCCTCTCAGCTATCGCGGTCGTCTACCAGGCCGCGGTGTTCCCGGCCATGCCGGTGGGCGAGCGCTTTACGCTCAAACAGCTGCCCGAGCTGCTCAAGAACCCGTTCCTCATCGCGCTTTATGCGGTCACGGTCTTTATGGCGACCGGCTATTATGCGGGTTACAGCTATATCGAGCCGTTCCTGGCACAGGTCGCGCACGTCGACGCAAGCGCTATTACCATGACGCTGACGGCGTTCGGCTGCTCTGGTCTGCTCGGAAGCTGGATGTTCGGCCGTCTGTTCGATGGGCATCGCTTCCCGTTCTTGGCTATCACGCTCTCCGGCGTGCCGGTGGCTCTGCTGCTCATGGGTCCGGTTGCACCGTCGCTCGTCGCCGTTCTCGCTGTTTGCGCGCTATGGGGCTGCTGCTCCACGGCCTTTAACGTGGCGTTTCAGGCCGAGCTCATCAAGTACACACCGGCGGATTCGTCGGCCGTCGCCATGTCGATCTTCTCGGGCCTGTTCAATCTGGGTATCGGCACCGGTACGGCGATCGGCGGCGCCGTGGTGTCGGGCCCCGGCATCGCCTGGATCGGCTACGCAGGCGGCACGATCGCTGTCGTGGGCGTCATCCTCGCCATCACGGTGCTGTTCCCGGCCATACGCCGCGCCAAGCCCGTCGCCTAATCACGTCCCCTCATCAGTTGCGGTGGAATAGTTCCTGTTTAAGGCCTCTGAAGGCTCAAACAGGAACTATTCCACCGCAACTTATTTTGGGGAAGAGGATACAAGCCGGGCATACAATGGATGTCGTTGTGTTGAGCTTACCGGGAGGTTGCTATGTGGGCATACGAGACGACGTTCTATCAGATCTATCCGCTAGGCTTCTGTGGAGCTCCGCGCGAAAACGCCGCACCCGTTGCCGAGAATGAGCTTGCCCAAGCTGCCGGCACCGCGCCCAACCCCGATGCTCCTATCATGAAGATTGCCCAATGGGCCGACTACCTGCAAGGGCTCGGCATCGGCGCCGTGCTCATCAATCCGCCGCTCGAATCCGACAGCCACGGCTACGATACGCGCAGCCTGCGCCATATCGATCGCCGCCTGGGTGGGGATGCCGATTTTGCCGCCGTATGCGAGACGCTGCATGCCCACGGCATCCGCGTGGTACTCGACGCCGTCTTCAACCACGTCGGCCGCGGCTTTTGGGCCTTCCGCGATGTTCAGGAGCGAAAGTGGGACTCGCCTTACAAAGACTGGTTTCATATCAGCTTTGACGGTGACTCGTGCTACGGCGATGGCTTTTGGTATGAGGGCTGGGAAGGCCATTTTGAGCTCGTGAAGCTCAACCTGCAAAACCCCGCCGTGGTCGATTACCTGCTCGAGTCCGTGCGTCGTTGGGCCGAGGTCTTTGGCGTCGACGGCCTGCGCCTGGACGTTGCCTATATGCTCGACCGCGACTTTATGCGCCGCCTGCACGCCTTTACCCGTGAGCTTAAGCCCGACTTTGTGCTGATCGGCGAGACGCTTCACGGCGACTACAACCAGATCGTCAACGACGAGATGCTCGACTCCTGCACCAACTACGAGTGCTACAAGGGCCTGTACTCCAGCTTTAACTCGGTCAACATGTTCGAGATTGCCCACTCGCTGCATCGCCAGTTTGGTGGTGACCCGTGGTGCATTTATCGCGGCAAGCATCTGCTGTCGTTTGTCGACAACCATGACGTGCCGCGCCTGGCGAGTATCCTGACGGACAAGTCCTGCCTGCGCCCCGCCTACGGCATGCTCTTTGGCATGCCGGGCATCCCATGCGTCTACTATGGCAGCGAGTGGGGGATTGCCGGCGAAAAGGGCGGCCCCGATGGTGACTGGGCGCTGCGACCTGCGCTCGATGAGCCTGCGCCCAACGAGCTGACGGCGTTCGTCACGCAGCTCACGCACCTTCGCTCGGCCGACGACGCGGCGGCCCGTGCTCTCAACTACGGTGCCTATCGCAACGTGGTGATCCAGAACAAGCAGCTGCTGTTCGAGCGCGCCTGCGACGGCGCGACGGTACTCGTGGCGGTGAATGCCGTGGACGAGCCTTACACCTTTGGCGCCGGCGAGCTCAATGGGTCTTTTGTCGACCTGCTTACCGACGGTGCACCTGCGGTCGAGCTGACGGGCACCCTTGAGCTTGCGCCCTACGAGGTACGCTATCTGTTGAGGGCCTAAGCCATGGCTGTGTCCGACGAGGGCTATCAACATATTGAGCATGGGTTTGAACCCGTGTTCGACCAGCACTCGCGCGTTTTGGTGCTGGGGTCGTTTCCCTCGGTGCTTTCGCGCGCCAATGCCTTTTATTACGGCAACCCTCAGAATCGCTTTTGGCGCGTGATGGCCGCGTGCCTCGGAGTGCCTGTGCCGCCCAACGAGGGCGACCCTTTGGCGGACAGCGAGCCTGCGACGCTCGACGCCTCGATTGCCGCCAAGCGATCCATGCTGCTGAACGGCGGCGTGGCCCTGTGGGATGTGATCGAGAGCTGTGACATTAAGGGCTCGAGTGACGCGAGCATTCGCAACGTTGTGCCGGCACATATCGAGCGCATTACCGATGTCACGCCGATTGAGGTCGTTATCTGCAACGGCGGCGCGGCCGGGCGGCTCTACAAACGCTATCTACAAGAGCGGACGGGGCTACCTGCCATCGTGCTGCCGTCGACGAGTCCTGCCAACGCGGCGTGGCGTTTGGAGCGGCTTGTCGAGCGTTGGAGTGAAGCCGTTGACTGGGCAGCTTATTAATTTAGATTATTGATTGAGTGCGGGCGCCGAGGTGTTTCAGAACGCCTCGCCAGATCGGCGCGGGCACGGCTGGCTCGGCGCAAACCATGCCATTGGTGTCGATGTCCTCGGCACTGCCGCCGCCGAGTCGCTGCGCATGCTCAACCGAGCAACCCATACGCACCGCACCCACGAGCTTGTCCATGGCTTCGGAAAACGGTCGGCGCAAGAGGCCCATGCGCGGGGAGTGGCGAAGCGCTGCGATGCCGCTGCCGGCGCAGATGGCAACGCCGCCACACCACGTTAGTTTACGGAGCTCGCAAGCTTCCCGCAGGCGCTTGACGGGCATGTGCGCCCCCTCGGTGCTTCTGTGGGCAACCTGCACGACGACATAGACGCGTGTCTCTGCATTCCCAAGGCGATCGAGCATCTGCTCGACAGTGATCATCGCCCCGTCATCAAATGCATCATCAACGGCGAGCACGAGGCCATCGGCGGCAGCATCGTCATCATCCGCCTTCAAGTCGACCGGGCGGGGGAGTACAGTGCCGGAAAGCTGTGCATAGGCGGCGATGGCATCCTGCAGGTCCCAGAGCAAAAACTCAAGATCGGCGCTCTCGGGAATGTTGATATACGCAATGGTTTGCAACGTCTTGGGCTTATCGCCGCGCGCGATCGTCTCCATGCCGCCTCCTTTCCGGTTGGTTTCCGTTTAGGTTACACCGTCTGGTGGCGCCTCGCCGCGCTATCCTAGTGCAACCCTTACGAAAGGAACGCCATGCGCCTGCCCATGAATACCTCGCTTGCCACGCTCAAGCCCTCCGGTATCCGCCGAATCAACGCGCTCGCCGCTCAGCATCCGGGATGCATCGCGCTTGCGCTCGGCGAGCCTGATTTTCCCACGCCCGATGTGATTAGCGCCGAGGTGACCGCCGCACTGGGCCGCGGCGACACACACTATCCGCCCAACAACGGTCGCCCTGTCCTGCGCGAGGCACTGTCTGCCTACATGGGGGACGCGGGCCTGGCGTTTTCCGCCGACGAGGTCATCCTGACCGACGGCGCGACCGAGGCCCTGTCGGCAACATTCATGGCCATGCTCAACCCCGGCGACGAGGTCATTATCCCCACGCCGGCCTTTGGCCTGTACGAGAGCATCGTCGTAGCCAATCACGCCAAAGCGGTCTTTTTGGATACGGAGCCTGCGCAATTTCAGATTGACGAGGATGCGCTTCGCGCCTGTGTGACCCCGGCGACCAAGGCCATCGTCATCTGCACGCCCAACAATCCCACGGGTTGCATTCTCAACGCGGCATCGCTCGACGCCGTGGCGCGCGTAGCGGAGCAGGCGGGCATCTACGTGGTCTGCGACGACGTATACAACCGCCTCGTCTATGTGGACGGCTACGAGCGCTTTGCCCAACGCCACCCGGAGCTACGCGAGCAGACGGTGGTCATCGAGAGCTTCTCCAAGCCATGGGCCATGACCGGCTGGCGCTTGGGTTGGCTCGCAGCGGCAGCCCCCGTCATCGCCGAGATCGCAAAGGCTCACCAATACCTGGTGTCGAGCGCCGTATCCTTCGAGATGGACGCCGCGGCGCGAGCCCTGACCGTCGACCCAGCCCCCATGCTCAAAGTCTATCGAGCTCGCCGCGAACGCGTGCTCGCAGCCTTAGACGCCATGGGCCTCGACGCAGTAGAGCCCGCAGGAGCCTTTTATATCTTCCCGAGCATCAAACAATTCGGCCTAACAAGCGAAGCCTTCTGCATCAAAGCCATCAAAGAAGCCAACATAGCCCTAGTCCCGGGCGACTGCTTCGGCACCGAAGGCCACATCCGCCTAAGCTACTGCGTCTCCGACAAAGATCTAGACGAAGGCCTCCACCGCCTGTCCACCTTCATTTCAACCTTATAGCCCAACGGGACGCAACACATCAGCCCACCGACATAAGGGTTATGCGTGGGGCGCGCCGGCCAACGGCAACCCGGGCTGCCCCAAAGTCAACACAGGTCGCGCCGCCAAAGGCCAGGCGCAAGCTTTTCGTAGATTCCGCACGAGCCGAAGAGCACTTAATGTGCTCTTCGTGCGAGCCCAGGACCTGACCGAGCGAAAACCTTGCGCCTGGCCTTTGGCGGCGCGGCCGGATGGTGGAATTGTGTACAGCCCAGTTTTCCGTTGACCGACGCCGGGGTCCCCGCCATAATACTTTCGGTTCACGCACGAATCCGCTGCCAGAGACAGCCGGTGCAAACGGGCATCGCCCGCGAGCTTAATGGGATATCCCGCCAGCCGAGGTGGTCGAGTAGATATGTCTTCTCGCCCCCGTCGCTCATGCAGCGCGGGGGCTTTCTTTTTGGACATGCCCCCGTCACGTCCTTGTGGCGGACCGTGCCCGGAAAGAATTCGAGGAGGTGTAATTCATGCCCCAGCAGTACAAAATCGACAAGGTTGCAGAGATCGAGTCCCGTATCGCCGAGAACGCCGGTCTGTTCGTCGTCAACTACAACGGTCTGACGGTTAAGCAGGCTCAGGAGCTGCGTCATCAGCTTCGCGAGTGCGGCGCCGAGATGAAGGTCTACAAGAACAACCTGGTCAAGATCGCTCTCAAGAACCAGGAGCAGCCCGAGCTCGACGAGATCCTCGCCGGCCCCGTCGCTTATGTGTTCTACGAGACCGAGCCGGTCGAGGCCGCTAAGGCCCTCAAGGACTTCTCTGCTAAGTCCAAGGGCGTCCTTGAGATCAAGGGCGGTATCTCCGACGGCAAGGCCGTTTCCGCCGATGATGTTAAGGCTATCGCCGAGCTGCCCACCAAGGATCAGCTTCTCGGCCAGATCGCCGGTCTCATCTCCGGTTTCGCTCGCGACATCGCTGTCTGCGTCAACGGCGTTTCCTCTGGTCTCGCTCGTTCGATCCAGCAGGTCTCCGAGCAGAAGGCAGCCTAGTCGCTGTTTTCACCCGCGGCGGCAACGCCGCACCCCTGGCGCATTCGCGCCGTGTTTTAACTGATCTCCGTGCATCCGCACGGAAACCGAAAGGACTTAGAAATGGCTAAGCTTACCACCGATGAGATCATCGATGCTCTTAAGGAAATGACCCTTCTCGAGGCTTCCGAGCTCGTCAAGGCTATCGAGGACACCTTCGGCGTTTCCGCCGCTGCTCCTGCCGCTGTTGTCGCCGCTCCTGCTGCTGGCGCTGCTGAGGCCGAGGAGAAGACCGAGTTTGACGTCGTGCTCGAGGGCTTCGGCGACAACAAGATCCAGGTCATCAAGGCCGTCCGTGAGCTCACCAACCTTGGCCTGAAGGAGGCCAAGGAGGTCGTCGAGGGCGCTCCCAAGGCTGTTCTCGAGGGTGCCAAGAAGGAGGACGCCGAGGCTGCCAAGGAGAAGCTCGAGGCTGCTGGCGCTGCTGTCACCCTCAAGTAATCAGGCTTTCTCGCCAGATTTCTTTGCAGGCGGGACTCGCTATGCGAGCCCCGTCTTTTTTGTTTTGGCCCCTCATTCCCATTGCTCGGCATGCAGAACATCGCTGTCTTCGCCGTGCCAATCCCGTTACCGCTGGGGCGTAAAATTGCACCATTCGAGCAATAATTTGCGTTGACCTGCTGAAGAATTGCGTTTGCCTTACGGCGACGTATGTCTTCGGCGGTAAGATACTTCGGTATCGCAATTTGGTCTGCGGCCGCCGTGCCGCACGCATGGGGCGCATTCTGCGCCTGCGAAAGGATCCTTGAATAACATGAAGGCAATCATCCCCGCCGCCGGTCTTGGCACGCGTTTTCTGCCTGGCACCAAGTGCACGCCCAAAGAGATGCTGCCGGTGCTCGACAAGCCCGTCATTCAGTACGTCGTCGAGGAGGCGCTCGAGCCCGAGGAGGTCGACGATGCCATCATCGTTACTTCTCCCGGTAAGCCCGAGCTACTGAACTACTTCCAGCCTGATCGCTCGCTCGAGAACCTGCTGCGCGAGCGCGGCAAGAACGCCTATGCCGATGCCGTCGCCCACGCTGGCGGTATGCCGGTCGACTTCCGTTATCAGTACGAGCCCAAGGGCCTCGGCCATGCTATTCGCTCTGCTGCCGACGCCGTGGCAGGGGAGAACTTCCTGGTTCTTCTGGGCGACTACGTTGTGCCTAACCGCGATATCTGCGACAAGATGCTCGCCGTTTCCAAGGAGCACGGTGGCGCTTCGGTTATCGCCGTCGCTGCTTGCTCGCCCGAGGAAGTCAGCCGCTACGGCGTTATCGCCGGCGAGCGCGTCGGTTCGCTCGAGGGCGCCGAGGGCGTTGCCGATGCCGAGCCGGGCGCTGTCTGGCGCATCGGCGGTCTGGTCGAGAAGCCCGCTCCCGAGGCGGCTCCGTCCAACCTGTACATCGTCGGTCGCTACCTGCTGAGCCCGCTGGTCATGGACTTGCTGGCAGATCAGCAGGCCGGCAAGGGCGGCGAGATCCAGCTCACCGACGCCATGGCCCGTTCGCTCGACCGCGAGGCCATGTACGCCGTCGTCATCGACCCGCTGTCGGGCTACGACACTGGCACTCCCTCTGGTTGGATGGCCACTAACGCCCTCATGGCTGCAAACGACCCCCGCTTTGCCGATGCCTTCTGGGACGCCATCGACGAGCGCGGCGGATTGATGCGCAAGTAAGCCTTCGGGCACCGACATTTACGGGCGTGGACCTCGGTTCGCGCCCGTTTTTTATAAGAGCTGCGATTGCTGGCTCTCTGTTCACAGAAAATATATGAACAGATGTTCGATATACATACATCTACCTGCGTGTTTTCTGTCGAAAAACTTTGCTACTCCAAAAACTCAATCGCGTCAAGGCTTTTCTTGCCCAACGGTCGGTACCTGATAAACTATTAGGTTGCGATAACTGGCGAAGCTATGCCTCGCCAACCCACCGAGCATTTCCGTGAAGGAGGAAAAACCTGGTGACCTACGCATACACTGCCACTGAGCGCAAGCGCGTCAGCTTCGGGAAAATCCCGGAGGCCATGGAGCTCCCCAACCTTATCTCTGTTCAAAGGGAATCCTTTGAGCGTTTTAAGGACGAGGGTCTTCGTGAGGCGTTCAAGGAATCCAGCCCCATCCAGAGCCAGAACCATGTTCTCGAGGTTACCTTCGGCGAGCATCAGTTCGGCGACCCCGCGCACACCGTCGAGGAGTGCCGCGAGAAGGATATGACCTATCAGGCTCCGCTTCTGACCGACGTCCGTCTCACCAACAAGGAGACCGGCGAGATCAAGGAGCAGCTCGTCTTCATGGGCGACTTCCCCATGATGACCGATCAGGGCACCTTCATCATCAACGGTACCGAGCGTATCGTCGTCTCGCAGCTCGTCCGCTCCCCGGGCGTGTACTACAGCTCCGAGATGGATTCGGGCAAGCAGATCTACAAGGCCCAGATCATCCCGTCCCGCGGTGCCTGGCTTGAGTTTGAGGTCGACAAGCGCGACCAGCTCATGGTCTCCATCGACCGTAAGCGCAAGCAGAGCGCCACGATGTTCCTGCGCGCCCTTGGCATCGCCGTCACCAACGACGACATCATCGAGCTGCTCGGTAACTCCGATGTGATCAAGCGTACCCTGGAGCGCGACACCGCTCTCACTCGCGAGGACGCCCTCATCGAGATCTACCGTCGTCTGCGCCCGGGCGAGCCTCCCACCGTGGACGCTTCCCGCAGCCTGCTCGAGGGCCTGCTCTTTAACCCGCAGCGCTACGACCTGGCCCGCGTCGGTCGTTACAAGGTCAACAAGAAACTCAACCTCACCACCGAAGAAGAGGTCACGGTGCTCACCGACGAGGATATCGTCGCGACGCTGCGCTACCTCCTGTCCCTCGCTGCCGGCGAGCAGGGCTTCAAGGTCGACGACATCGACCATTTCGGCAACCGCCGCATCCGCACCGTCGGCGAGCTCGTCGCCAACCAGTTCCGTATCGGCATGAGCCGTATGGAGCGCGTCGTCCGTGAGCGCATGAGCTCCCAGGACATCGACGAGATCACCCCGCAGTCGCTCATCAACATCCGCCCGATCGTGGCCTCCATCAAGGAGTTCTTCGGTTCCTCGCAGCTCTCGCAGTTCATGGACCAGGCGAACCCCCTGACCGGTCTGACCCACAAGCGCCGTCTGTCCGCACTCGGCCCTGGTGGTCTTGCCGGCCACAAGTCCGGCTCCAGCCGCCGCACCAACGTGCCGACGGCCGTCCGCGACGTTCACAACTCGCACTACAGCCGCATGTGCCCGATCGAGACCCCCGAAGGCCCCAACATCGGCCTGATCGGCTCGCTCGCCCTCTACGCCCGCGTCAACGAGTATGGCTTCATCGAGGCCCCGTTCCGTCGCGTCGAGAACGGCGTTGCCACCGACCAGATCGACTGGATGACCGCTGACGAGGAAGAGAAGCACGTCATCGCGCCGGCCAACACGCCGCTCGATCCCAAGACCAACGAGTTCATCACGACCGATGCCGAGGGCAAGATCGTCCGTCCGCACACCGTGATCGCCCGTACCCGCGACTTCGACGGCTCCTTCGGCGCTCCCGCCGACGTGCCTGTCGAGGACGTCGACTACATGGATGTCTCGCCGCGTCAGATGCTGTCCGTCGCAGCCACGCTGATTCCGTTCCTTGAGCACGACGACGCCAAGCGTACGCTGATGGGCGCTAACATGCAGCGTCAGGCCGTGCCGCTGGTTCACCCCGCCGCTCCCTATGTCGGTACCGGCATGGAGCGTCGCGCCGCTCTGGACTCCGGCGAGGTCACCCTGGCCAAGAACGCCGGCGAGGTCATCTTTGCCGACGCCGCCAAGATCATCGTCAAGCATGCCGGCGGCATGGACGAGTATCACCTGGCCAAGTACCAGCGCTCCAACCAGTCCACCTGCATCAACCACCGTCCACTCGTGCGCGTCGGTGACACCGTTGAGCAGGGCGAGCCCCTGGCCGACGGTCCTTCGACCGATCACGGCGAGCTCGCACTGGGCCAGAACCTCACCGTGGCATACATGCCGTGGGAAGGCTTTAACTACGAGGACGGTATCGTCGTGTCCGAGCGCCTGGTGGCCGAGGACCTGCTGACGACCATCAATATCACCCGTCACGAGATCGACGCCCGCGACACCAAGCTTGGCCCCGAGGAGATCACCCGCGAGATCCCGAACCTCTCCGAGGACATGCTTGCCAACCTCGACGAGGACGGCATCATCCGCATCGGCGCCGAGGTCGGCCCTGGCGACATCCTGGTCGGCAAGGTTACCCCCAAGGGCGAGAGCGCTCTGACCGCCGAGGAGCGCCTGCTGCGCGCCATCTTCGGTGCCAAGGCTCACGACGTTCGCGACACCTCCCTTAAGATGCCTCACGGCGCTTACGGCCGCGTCATCGACGTCGTCCGCTTTAGCCGCGAGAACGGCGACGACCTGGCCCCCGGCGTCAACGAGCAGGTGCGCGTCTACGTCGCCCAGCGTCGTAAGATCCAGCAGGGCGATAAGATCGCCGGTCGCCACGGCAACAAGGGTGTTATCTGTAACGTTCTGCCGGTCGAGGACATGCCCTACATGGCTGACGGTACCCCGATCGACGTCATCCTCAACCCGCTGGGCGTTCCTTCGCGTATGAACGTCGGCCAGCTGCTCGAGTGTCACCTTGGCTGGGCTGCTGCCTGCGGTTGGGATACCGAGCAGGCCGACTCCGACAAGTACGTCCCCGGTCCGTTCTTCACCGCGACGCCCGTCTTTGACGGCGCCAAGGAGGACGAGATCGCCGAGGTCATTCGTCGCGCCAACAAGAACATGCTCAACAAGGCCACCGCTGCCTTTGGCGATCACATGCGCCCCGAGTTTGTCACCCAGCTTGACGAGCGCGGCAAGACCCGCCTGTTCGACGGCCGCACCGGCGAGGAGTTCCGCGAGCCCATTACCGTGGGTACGTCCTACATCCTCAAGCTCGGCCACATGGTCGACGACAAGATCCACGCCCGTTCGACCGGCCCTTACAGCCTGGTTACCCAGCAGCCTCTGGGCGGCAAGGCCCAGTTCGGCGGCCAGCGCTTCGGCGAGATGGAAGTTTGGGCACTGTACGCATACGGTGCTTCCAACGTCCTGCAGGAGATCCTGACCGTCAAGTCCGACGATACCGTGGGCCGCGTCAAGACCTACGAGTCCATCGTCAAGGGCGAGAATGTTCCGGTCCCGGGAATCCCCGAGTCCTTCAAGGTTCTCGTCAAGGAGATCCGCTCCCTCGCACTGGACATCGAGCCCATGCACGATGCCGACGAGGACGCCTCCGCCCCTGTGACCGCCGAGGAGACCTCTGCTCTCGACGACCTGGCTGCGCTCGCCGGCGTTGACGCCGACGTCGAGGCCGAGGATGCCGAGACCGCCGAGGCGCCCGAGGCTGTCGCCGCCACGACCACTGATAAGGAGTAGTTGACTGTGGCAGATTTCGAAGCTACTGATTTTGACTCGGTAAAGATCTCCCTTGCCTCCGCCGACCAGATCCGTTCCTGGTCGCACGGCGAGGTCAAGAAGCCGGAGACCATCAATTACCGTACCCTCAAGCCCGAGAAGGACGGCCTGTTCTGCGAGAAGATCTTCGGTCCCGCCAAGGACTGGGAGTGCTCCTGCGGCAAGTACAAGGGCATCCGCTTTAAGGGCATCGTCTGCGAGCGCTGCGGCGTCGAGGTCACCTCGGCCAAGGTGCGTCGCGACCGCATGGGCCACATCGAGCTCGCCGCTCCCGTGTCCCACATCTGGTACTTCAAGAGCCCCACGAGCTTCCCGATGAGCCGTATGCTCGACATCAAGTCCAAGGACCTCGAGAAGGTTCTGTACTTTGCCAGCTACATTATCACCGAGGTTGACTACGAGGCTCGCGAGGCCGACGCCGACGACCTGCGCGAGGAGCTCGCCGCCGATCTGGAAGAGATCGATGCCGAGTGCGCCCGCCAGATCGAGTCCCTCAAGGAGCAGGGCGACCCCGAGAACTTTGACGAGTTCTCCGACGAGGAGCCGCTGACCCCCGAGGAGATCGCCTCTGGCATCGTCGACATCGAGGAAGAGTGCAAGGACGAGAAGCAGCTCCGTACGGACGCCTTCAACGCCTTCATGAAGCTCACCGAGCGCGACCTCATCTCCGATGAGCCGCTGTTCCGCGAGATGACCCGCTACTACTCCATGTACTTCAAGGGTGGCATGGGTGCCGAGGCCGTCCGCGACCTGCTCGCTGCCATCGACCTCCCCTCCGAGGCCGAGAAGCTCAAGGCCATCATCGCCGACGAGGACTCCCAGAAGCAGAAGCGCGAGAAGGCCGTCAAGCGCCTCGAGGTCGTTGACGCCTTCCTGAAGGGCGGCAACAGCCCCGCGAACATGATCCTGGACGTCATCCCGGTCATTCCGCCCGATCTGCGCCCGATGGTCCAGCTCGACGGCGGCCGCTTCGCCGCGTCCGACCTCAACGACCTGTACCGTCGCGTGATCAACCGTAACAACCGACTCAAGCGCCTGCTCGACCTGGACGCCCCTGCGATCATCGTGAACAACGAGAAGCGCATGCTCCAGGAGTCCGTGGACGCCCTGTTCGACAACGGCCGCCGTGGTCGCCCGGTCTCTGGCCGTGGCGGTCGCCCGCTCAAGTCGCTCGCCGAGGCCCTCAAGGGCAAGCAGGGTCGCTTCCGTCAGAACCTGCTGGGTAAGCGTGTCGACTACTCCGGCCGTTCGGTTATCGTTACCGACCCCAAGCTGCTGCTGCACCAGTGCGGTCTGCCCAAGACCATGGCGCTGGAGCTCTTCAAGCCCTTCGTCATGAAGCGCCTGGTCGAGCTTGGCAAGGTCGAGAACATCAAGGGCGCCAAGCGCGCCATCGACCGCGGTGCCACCTTTGTGTGGGATATCCTCGAAGAGGTCATCGACGGCCGCGTCGTGCTGCTCAACCGCGCACCGACCCTGCACCGTCTGTCCATCCAGGCCTTTGAGCCGGTGCTGGTCGAGGGCAAGGCTATCCACCTGCACCCGCTGGTCTGCTCGCCCTTCAACGCCGACTTCGACGGCGACCAGATGTCTGTCCACGTGCCGCTGTCCAGCCAGGCTCAGGCCGAGGCTCGCGTGCTCATGCTCTCTGCGAACAACCTGCGCTCGCCGGCATCCGGCAAGCCGGTCAACATCCCCTCGCAGGACATGATCATCGGTGTGTACTACCTGACCCAGGTCCGCGACGGTCTGCCGGGCGAGAACCACGTGTTCGCCAGCTTCGACGACGCGCTGCACGCCTATGACTGCCGCTCCGAGGTCGACATGCAGGCCAAGATTCAGGTCCGCGTGTCCGCTGCCGACGCCAATGTCATCAACGAGGACGGCACCCGTATCTTCCGCGTCAAGAACGGCAAGAACGAGTTTGTCGACTACGATGTCACCGGCAACAAGACCGCGCGCTTCGAGACCTCTATCGGCCGCATTATCTTCAACCGCCAGTGCCTGCCCGAAGACTACGAGTTCATGAACTACAAGATGGTCAAGGGCGACGTGGCCAAGCTGGTTGCTGACTGCTGCGATCGTTACCCCGAGGCCAAGGTCGGCCCGATCCTCGACGCCATCAAGTACTCCGGCTTCCACTACGCTACCCGCGCCGGCCTCACCATCTCGGTGTGGGACGCTCTCATCCCTGCCGAGAAGCAGGAACTGCTCGATCGCGCTCAGGCCAACGTCGACCAGATCAACGAGTACTTCGAGGAGGGCTTCATCAACGAGACGGAGCGCCACATCGAAGTCGTTAACGAGTGGACCGCTTGTACCGATAAGGTCGCAGCGCTCATGCTCGACATGTTCGACGAGGAGAACCCGCTGTACATGATGGCCGACTCCGGCGCCCGTGGTTCTAAGACCCAGCTGCGTCAGCTCGGCGGCATGCGTGGCCTTATGGCAGACATGTCCGGTGAGACGATCGACCTTCCCATTAAGGCGAACTTCCGCGAGGGCCTGTTACCGCTCGAGTACTTCATTTCGACCTACGGCGCCCGTAAGGGCCTGGTCGATACCGCATCCCACACCTCGGACTCTGGTTACCTGACCCGTCGTCTGGTCGACGTGGCCCAGGACGTCATCGTCCGCGAGGAGGACTGCGGTACGCACGAGGGCGTCACCTACAACCTCATCATCCCCGGCACCACCGACCTCAACACCGACCTCGTCGGCCGTTGCTTCATTGAGGACGTTGTGGCTCCCGATGGCACCGTGCTCTTTGAGCAGGACGGTTACATCGAGAAGGTCGCCGACATCCAGAAGATGGTCGATGCCGGCCTCAAGAAGGTCAAGCTCCGCGCGCTGCTCACCTGCCGCTCCAAGTACGGCGTGTGCCAGAAGTGCTACGGCTGGGATCTTTCCACCCGTCGTCCGGTCGCCATCGGTACCGCGGTCGGCATTATTGCCGCCCAGTCCATCGGCGAGCCCGGTACGCAGCTTACGATGCGTACCATTCACTCCGGCGGCGTCGCTGGCGTCGACGATATTACGCAGGGTCTGCCTACGGTCAGCCGTATGTTCGATATCGTCGGCAACGTCAACGAGAAGATTCTGGGTCGCGAGGCCGAGCTGGCTCCGTACTCTGGCCACCTCTCGATTAAGCCCGAGAAGTCCGAGTACGTGCTGACGCTCACCGACTCCGAGGATCACACCCGTGTCCTCGACGAGCGTCGCGTCCCCGCTTCGGTGCGCTTTATGCCCGAGATCGAGGACGGCTGCGAGGTTCGCGCCGGCGACCAGATCACCAAGGGCTTCGTCAACTTCCGCAACCTGCGCAAGCTGACCGACATCGAGTCGACGATGCACACCTTCGTCGAGAGTGTCAAGGACGTCTACACCAGCCAGGGCGTCGACCTGAACGACAAGCACATCGAGGTGCTCGCACGTCAGATGCTGCGTCGCGTTCAGATCACCAACCCCGGCGACTCCAAGTACCTGCTTGGTCAGTACGTCGACCGCTACGAGTTCGCCGACGAGGTCGAGCGCGTTGCCCGTCTGGGCGGTCAGGCTCCTGTGGCTGAGCCCGTCATCCTGGGTACGCTCAAGGTCGCGTCCAACATCGACTCCTGGCTGTCGAGCGCTTCGTTCATCCGTACCGCCGGCGTCCTTACCGAGGCTGCCATCGAGGGCAAGGTCGACCACCTGCTCGACCTTAAGTCCAACGTCATCGTCGGTAAGAAGATCCCGGCTGGTACTGGCCTCAAGCCGTACGCCAACGCCAAGCTGACGTATCGCACGGCTGACGGCTACGTGGACATCGACGGTCCGGCTTCGCCCAACGCCAAGTCGCTGCCCGAGTGGGCTCCGGTTGAGCTCAAGGACCTGGACGAGCAGCTCCCGCAGCAGCTCGACTGGGCCGGCTACGACGAGTTCGGTGGTGCTGACGGTTCGTTCACCCGCAACGGCCACACCATCTCCGCCGAGAAGGCTCGCCTGTACCTGTTCGACGACCTGGGCGTGTCGCAGCGCTGGACCAACAAGTTCAGCGAGGTCGGCATCGAGACGGTCGGCGACCTGGTTGGCAAGTCCGAGGAGGATCTGCTGCGCATCGATGGCATCGGTGCCAAGGCGATCGAGGAGCTCCGTGACGGCCTCGAGGCCCACGACCTGCTCTACATCCTCGAGAACAACGACGATGTTGCCGACGAGGAAGACCTCTCGCAGCTGCTGCAGATGGTCTTTAGCCCCGACGGTCCGGACGACATCCTGCTGGGTACCTCCGCTCCGACGCATCACGTCGACGCCGACGAGGAGCTCCTGGGCGCCCCGATCGACGACAAGAAGGCTCCCGCCAACGGTGCCATCAACGAGGACATGGCTTCCCTCGACGAGCTGCTCAACCAGCTCGTGGACACCGACGACGCCGAAGAGGCCAAGGACAACGACGAGGAGTAATTAGTTCCGCCGTTCTAACGAACGGCGGCGACCTCCGTCGCTGCGCGGCCCCCAGAGCTACAATCTGTCATTCAAAAGGCAGGGCATGACCAAAAGGTCAATGCCCTGCCTTTTTCATGCCACCTTGTACGCTCTGGGGGCCGCTCGCTTGCGTATGCTCAACCTGTTGCGTTCCGTTGATCCCTTGCCAAAAAGGGACGGATTAATTTTGGTAGGTTTTTCCTGCTTGAATTTGAAACATTTAGTCCGGCAAGAGCGTATCTATGGTGAGGGCCTCATCGAGAACCATTAACGTCACCGGGAGGTGATTATGGAAGAACAAGCTTTTAGACAGGCGGTCGAGGACCACCGGGATGTCGTGTTCCGAATCGCTTTGACGTACCTGCGCGATCGCGCCGACGCCGACGATGTCGCTCAAGACGTCTTTCTAAAGTTACTCAAAAGCGATACGCATTTTGAAAGCTGGGAACATCTTCGTCGATGGCTTATCCGGGTCACGATCAATGAATGCAAATCGCTCTTTCGAAAGCCATGGAGGCGTGTGGAGGATATTGAGAACCTGGCCGATTCGCTTTCGACGGCGCAGGAGGAGACCAAGGCGGTCCTGTCAGACGTTATGCGACTTCCGGAGCGATTCCGTATTCCTATCGTGCTCTATTACTATCTGGGCTTCTCGACTTCAGAAATTGCCGAGTTACTGCATGTGCCAGCCGCGACCGTTCGAACGCGTTTAGCTCGCGGCAGATCGAAGCTCAAGTTCATCCTAGAGGAGGGCGACCGTGAAATCCAACCAGATCAAGCAGGCCTTCGAGTCCATCCAAGCCGATAGCGATCTTGCCGACCGTGTTATTGATGCTGCTGCGGGTGAGCCGCTTCATCGAAAGGGCCACGCGAAGCCTCTCTATGTTGCCGTAATCGGATGCCTTGCCGGAGTGCTGGCGACCGGAGGGGTCGCCTATGCCGTCGTCAATTCCAGTTATTTTGCCTCTGCCTGGGGAAACCACGGCAACGGAGAGTCCATTACCTGGACTCAAGGTGGCTCGTCGGGGACTAAATATACCTACACCAGAGAGTTTGGTGACGGCATTGCGCCCCAAAGCTTGGAGGGTTCAGTACAGAAGGTCAATCTGTCCGTCGAGGGCAACGGCTATACACTCGACATTCATGATATGGCTATCGACCAAAACGGCTGCGGTGCTGTGACGTTTACGCTGTCCAATCCAAATGGTGTTAACTACTACAAGCCGGCAGCAGAGACAGGCGAACTTGTTCTCTATGGTGAAGAAGAACAAGGCATCGGTACACCCAGCATGAACTTCGGCGAGGAATGGGCTGATACACGCTGCACCATTGATAAAGACACATCAAGCGATACGGTCATTAACGGCACGATGTACTTTGCATCTTGGAATCGCGATCGAGATTTACGACATGCGGTCACCTGGAATATCAGTTGGACGGAGGGCAAAGGTGAGGATGCGAAGGTGATCGAGGTATCGACGCCAGAGTTTAACGTCGGAGCGCACGTCGATACAAAAGAACTCCGCTCCGATGACTCGCCTCTCGAGATTAGCCCGTTTTCCATCCAGACGCACATCGATGATCTGGGCTATGAAGCAGTTGATCATAAACTGACCGTCACCTACAAGGATGGGTCAGAGCAGATTATCGAAGATGACGACGCAGGGGCGTACAATTTCTATGTTTCGATGGCACGCAATAGCGGAGAGAACATTTGGGTGCCAACGAAGTTGATTGATGTCGATCAAGTGGTCTCGGTAACCCTCGAGGGCGCGAGGTACACATCAACGGGGGAGACCGAAACGAAAGTACCCTTTACCATCGTCTATTCGTAAGGCCTAGGCCGCTTCCTGCTAGAGGAAGCGGCCATTTTTGCGTTACATGGACGGCTGGAATGGGCACTTGCGCACAGGCGGGGATTCCTTTTATGGAGGCTTTGCGGAAATATAGCTATTTTGGGATACGCCCGGCGGCGTGGTCTGTTGACGGCACAGCTAACGCCACGTATCCTATCGAACTGCGTGTTTCGTAGGGGGATGCTGACCCCTCGATTCAAGCCGTTGCACTTTACAGAAAGCTGGAATCATTCGAGAAGGAGTACGCTTTGCCTACTATTAACCAGCTGGTTCGCCAGGGCCGTCGTTCCGTGCCCAAGAAGTCCAAGAACGCTGCTCTGCAGCACAACTCCCAGAAGCGCGGCGTGTGCACCCGCGTCTTCACCACGAGCCCCAAGAAGCCGAACTCGGCTCTTCGTAAGGTTGCCCGTGTTCGCCTTGTCAACGGCATCGAAGTTACTGCTTACATCCCGGGTGAGGGCCACAACCTGCAGGAGCACTCCATCGTGCTCGTCCGCGGCGGTCGTGTCCGTGACCTCCCTGGTGTCCGTTATCACGTCATCCGTGGCGCCTACGACGCTGCTCCGGTCCAGAACCGTATGCAGGCCCGTTCCAAGTACGGTGCTAAGCGCCCCAAGGCCAAATAAGCCAGATAACGTTTTGATACTTTCGCCGTGTGCCGTCTTGAGCGCCGCACGGTAGACACTTAAGGAGATTTCACATGCCGCGTCGTGCAGCAGCTAATCGTCGTGAGGTTCAGCCTGACGCCGTTTACAACAACCGCCTGGTGACTCAGCTCATCAACAAGGTCCTTCTTGACGGCAAGAAGGCCACCGCTGAGCGCATCGTTTACACCGCTTTCGAGATCGTTGCCGAGAAGTCTGAGGGTGGCGACGCTCTCGCTACCTTCAAGAAGGCTATGGACAACGTCAAGCCCACGCTCGAGGTTAAGCCCAAGCGTGTCGGCGGCGCTACCTATCAGGTCCCGATGGAGGTCAACTCCCGTCGTTCCACCGCTCTGGGTATCCGCTGGATCGTCAACTTCTCCCGCGCTCGCAAGGAGAAGACCATGGCCGAGCGTCTTGCCAATGAGATCCTCGACGCTTCCAACGGCCTGGGCGCTTCCGTCAAGAAGCGTGAGGACGTCTTCAAGATGGCCGAGGCCAACCGCGCGTTCTCTCACTATCGTTGGTAAGTTAAGGTAAGGAACTAACATGGCTAAGCCTAAGTACAAGCTTTCCGATACCCGTAACATCGGCATCATGGCCCACATCGATGCCGGTAAGACCACCACGACCGAGCGTATTCTTTACTACACCGGTAAGACCCACAAGATCGGTGAGGTTCATGAGGGCGCTGCCACCATGGACTGGATGGTTCAGGAGCAGGAGCGCGGCGTAACCATTACCTCCGCTGCTACCACGTGCTTCTGGAACAAGGACGGTAAGGACTACCGCATCCAGATCATCGACACCCCGGGCCACGTTGACTTCACCGCCGAGGTCGAGCGCTGCCTGCGCGTCCTCGATGGCGCTGTCGCCGTCTTCGACGCCGTTGCCGGCGTTCAGCCCCAGTCTGAGACCGTTTGGCGTCAGGCTTCTACCTTCAACGTCCCCCGCATCGCCTTCATCAACAAGTATGACCGCGTGGGCGCTGACTTCTTCAACGCTATCGAGACCATGAAGGATCGTCTCGACGCCAACGCCGTGGCCGCTCAGGTCCCGATGGGCGCCGAGGACAACTTCTGGGGCGTCATCGACCTGGTCACCATGACTGCATGGGACTTCAAGGCCGACGAGAAGGGTATGACCTACCCCGAGCCGATGGACGAGATCCCGGCTGAGTTTGCCGACATCGCTGCCACCAAGCGCGAGGAGCTCCTCGACGCTGCTGCCAGCTTTGACGACGAGCTCATGGAGAAGATCCTCATGGAGGAGGACTTCACCGTCGAGGAGCTCAAGGCTGCTCTGCGCAAGGGCGTTCTGGCCAACGAGCTCAACCTCGTCTTCGTGGGTTCCGCCTACAAGAACAAGGGCGTTCAGGAGCTGCTCGACGCTGTCGTCGACTACCTGCCCAGCCCGCTCGACGTTGAGGCCGTCACCGGTACCGATCCGGACACCGGCGAGGAGATTCAGCGTCATCCTTCCTTCGACGAGCCCTTCTCCGGCCTGGTCTTCAAGATCATGACCGACCCGTTCGTCGGTAAGCTCACCTACGTCCGCGTTTACTCCGGCCGCGCCGAGTCCGGCTCCTACGTTGTCAACGCTTCCAACGGTCAGCGCGAGCGCCTCGGCCGCATCCTCGAGATGAACGCCGCCGAGCGTATCGACCGTGACGACGCTGCCGCCGGCGACATCGTCGCTTGCGTCGGCTTCAAGAACTCCACCACCGGTGACACCCTGTGCGCCGAGGGCAAGGAGATCGTCCTCGAGAAGATTGAGTTCGCTAAGCCCGTTATTGACGTTGCCATCGAGCCCAAGACCAAGGCCGAGCAGGACAAGATGTCCCTGGCTCTGACCAAGCTCGCCGAGGAGGACCCGACCTTCCAGGTGTCCACCAACCACGAGACCGGCCAGACCATCATCGCCGGCATGGGCGAGCTGCACCTCGAGATCATCGTCGACCGTCTGCTCCGCGAGTTCAAGGTTGACGCTAACGTCGGTAAGCCCCAGGTTGCCTACCGCGAGACCGCCGGTCACGACGTCGAGAAGGCTGAGGGCAAGTTCGTCCGTCAGTCCGGCGGTCGCGGTCAGTACGGCCACGCCGTCATCAAGCTCGAGAAGATGGAGGAGGGCTTCGGCTACGAGTTCGTCAACGCTATCGTCGGCGGCGTCGTGCCCAAGGAGTACATCCCGTCCATCGACAAGGGCATCCAGGAGGCCCTGAACACCGGTGTTATCGCCGGCTTCCCGGTCCTCGACGTTAAGGTCACCCTGTTCGACGGTTCTTACCACGAGGTCGACTCCTCCGAGGCCGCCTTCAAGATCGCCGGTTCCATGGCTATCAAGGACGCTCTCAAGAAGTCCGATCCGCAGCTGCTCGAGCCGATCATGGCTGTCGAGGTCGAGACCCCCGAGCAGTACATGGGCGACGTTATGGGCAACCTCTCCGGTCGCCGCGGCAAGATCGAGGGCATGGAGGATCGCAAGAACAGCAAGCTCATCCGTGCCAAGGTGCCGCTGGGCGAGATGTTCGGTTACGCTACCGACCTTCGCTCCCAGACCCAGGGCCGTGCATCCTACACGATGCAGTTCGACTCTTATGAGCCCGCGCCCAAGTCCATCGTGGACGAGGTCATGAGCAAGAACGCCTAAGTTCGAACTCCCTGTTACGTAATCCGCGAGAGCATCTCTCGCACTCTTTGGAGGTTTAAGTTGGCTACCCAGAAGATCCGCATTCGCCTCAAGGGCTATGATCACGAGGTCGTCGATCAGTCCGCGAAGCTCATCGTCGAGACCGCTCAGAAGACCGGCGCTCGCGTTTCCGGTCCTGTCCCCCTGCCCACCGAGCGCAACCTGTACACGGTTATCCGCTCGCCGCACGTGAACAAGGACTCCCGTGAGCAGTTCGAGATGCGCACCCACAAGCGCCTCATCGACATCCTCGACCCCACCTCGGGCACCGTTGATTCGCTTATGCGTCTCGACCTCCCCGCTGGCGTCGACATCGACATCAAGCTCTAAGCGATATCGCTCATAGCTTAAAGGGCCCCGCTGCCGTTACGGTAGCGGGGCCCTTTTGTTTTGCATGATGGGTTTGGATCGCCGGGTAAGGCTGCCGAGCGGCTGGCTGTGGCGACCTACTCACTCAAGGGGCGCAATGACGCTTCCTCAAAATGGAAGGATCGCAAGCCGTCTTCTGTTTCGATGCACGCACGACCAAAGCCATCGACCGTTTTAAAGATGCCTCGCGCCAGCTCGTCACCGGCAGGGGAGCGGGCGATAACGTGCTTTCCAATCCAATTGAGGTGAGCGACATATTCGCCGTGGACGGGCGCGAGCGGTCCGGTGTTTTCTTCCATGGCGTTGAGGCGTTCTGCCCAGGCATCTATAGCGTCTATAACTGCGTGATAGACCTCATCGAGGAGCATGTCGACAGCTGGAACGTTCTCGTTAAGGTCCGAGAGACCGATTGCCGGCAGGCCGCCATCGGGCACCTCTTGGGGCGCATAGTTCACATTGACACCAATGCCACAGACGGCGAAAGGTTTGCCTTCGTTATCGCGTGCGGCCTCGACCAGAATGCCGCCGAGTTTGCGTCCACGCGCGACCAGGTCGTTGGGCCATTTGAGGCCAATCTCGTTTGCAAGACCCTGTTTTTCGAGCGCCTCGAGCACCGCTAGGCCGCTGACGGCAGCAAGACCAGAGTACTTCGCAGGATTAACGCATGGACGCAGGACAATCGAAAGCAATAGGTTGCCGGCGGTTGAATCCCACTTGTGGCCGCGCCGGCCGCGTCCTGCTGTCTGAGCCCGGGCGGCAAGTCCTGTGCCGTGCGGCGCTCCCTGTTTTCCTGCTTCGAGCAGGTCATCGTTGGTCGATCCGGTTACGTCGACTATCGTTAATTTGGCATCCATAACGGCTGCTACCTCCTTAATGAATAAGTGAATAACGCAATGGTGTCGAGAGAGACACAATGTGAAGCCTTTGTCGCATTTGGACAATTTAATGTTAACACGTTAACAACGACTGAAATGCGCTATCCTCTCTTGGTCGATGTAAACACGTCAACAACTCAAAGGAGGTTAGTGATGGGTTTCACGATTCTTGGAACAGGCTCGGCGCTTCCTAAGCGCAGTGTTTCCAATGACGAGCTGTCCGAGTTCCTCGATACCTCGGATGAGTGGATTTTTACCCGCACAGGTATTAAGAGTCGCCACGTCTGCACCACCGAGTCACTTGACGACCTTACCGTAGCGGCGAGCGAGCGGGCACTCCGGGTGTCCGGAATCGACGCGAGCCAGCTGGATCTGATCGTCTGCTCGACGACGACAGGTGATCACCTTGTTCCCGCTGAGGCGTGTGCCGTTGCTGAGCGACTAGGCGCGACGTGCCCTGCCTTCGATGTCTCGGCGGCCTGCGCCGGCTTCGTATTTGCGCTCGATGTTGCCGAGGGCTATATCGCCCGCGGTCGCGCCGAGCATGTGCTGGTCATTGCCGCCGAGCAGATGACGCGCGCGCTCGATTGGACCGACCGTGCCACGTGCGTGCTCTTTGGCGATGGCGCGGGTGCTGTGGTCATAGAGGCTGGGGGAGAGAATCCCCTCGCTGTTGAGCTTTCGACCGCACCCGATGTCGAGACGTTGCGCGTTCCCGGTCTGGTCGGTACCTCGCCGTTTAAGGCCTCCGCAGATAGCGAGAGCGTGCTGTCCATGAATGGCCGCCGCGTGTTCAAGTTCGGCGTCAACGCCATCTGCGACACGGTCCATAAGCTTGCGAGCGATGCGGGCATTTCGGTCGAAGATATCGATCATTTTGTATTCCATCAGGCTAACGAACGAATCCTGAGCCAGGCGGTCAAGCGCCTCGGCGTGCCAGACGAGCGCGTGATTCGAACGCTGCGCGAGACCGGCAACATTTCGAGCGCCTGCATTCCCTTTGCGCTTGACCGGCTGGCACGTACCGACGCACTGAATGCGGGCGACACCATCGCCCTCGTTGGATTTGGCGCCGGCCTGGATATAGGTGGCTATCTGCTTCGTTGGAAGTAGTCGCACATAGGAAATAAAAACGCCCCTAGGGCACAAACAAAGGAGAACTACCATGGCAGATCAGAAGACCTTCGAGCGCGTTTGCGACGTTATCCGCGAGACCGCCGGCCTTGACGACGTCGAGATGAAGCCCGAGTCCACGCTCGAGGAGATCGGCCTCGACAGTCTGGGTACCGTCGAGATTCTCGTGGCCGTCGAGGACGAGTTCGATATTCAGCTCGATACCGAGGAGAACCCTAAGACGGTCGGCGAGTTCGTCGATACGGTTGAGGCGGCATTGGAGAAGTAGAGATGCTCAAGACTCCTCTCTGCGAGCTGCTCGGCATCGAAAAGCCCGTGTTCCAGGGCGGCATGGCCTGGATTGCCGATGCCTCGCTGGCATCTGCCGTGTCCGAGGCAGGCGGCTTAGGGATTATCGCGGCCATGAATGCCGACGCAAACTGGTTGCGCGATCAGATTCACGAGCTGCGCACCAAGACGGATAAGCCCTTTGGCGTCAACGTCATGCTCATGAGCCCATTTGCCGACGAGGTCGCGCAGGTCGTGATTGACGAGCGAGTGCCGGTCGTCGTGACGGGCGCCGGCAATCCCGCCAAGTACATGAAGGCGTGGAACGAGGCGGGCATCAAGGTCATCCCGGTCGTTGCCTCGGTGGCGCTGGCGCGCCTCGTGGCGCGTCGTGGAGCCACGGCGGTTGTTGCCGAGGGCACCGAATCGGGCGGCCATATTGGCGAGACCTCGACGATGGCACTGGTGCCGCAGGTCGTCGATGCGGTCGACATTCCCGTCGTGGCCGCCGGCGGTATTGCCGACGGCCGCGGCGTGGCGGCCGCCTTTATGCTGGGTGCCGCCGGCGTGCAGGTGGGTACGCGCTTTCTGGTCGCAGACGAGTGCACCGTATCGGAGCAGTACAAGGAGATGGTCCTGAAGGCCAACGACACCTCGACGCGTGCGACCGGCCGCTCGACGGGACATCCGGTGCGTGCCCTCAAGAGCCCCTTCACCAACGCGTATGCCAAGAACGAGGCGGCGGGCGCAAGCTCCGAGGAGCTCGGGGCCATGGGCACCGGCGCCCTTCGCAAGGCCGCCATGGACGGCAATTACGAAGAGGGTTCGTTTTTGTGTGGACAGATTGCCGGCATGGTCAACGAGTGCCAGAGCGCACGTGAAATCGTTGACGACTTGGTCGATGGCGCCGAGCGCGTTCTGAAGGGTGCGCCCGCATGGGTAGCGTAGCGTTTCTGTTTGCCGGCCAGGGCGCCCAGCACCCCGCGATGGGCGTCGACCTGATCGAGGCATCGCCGGCCGCCGCCGAGGTGTTCGCCATTGCCGACGAGGTGCGCCCGGGGACCAGTGAGCAGTGCCGAAGCGCCTCCAAGGAGGAACTCTCGCAGACCGAGAACACGCAGCCGTGCGTGTTCGTTCACGATCTGGCAGCGGCTGTCGCCCTGCGTGAGCGCGGCGTGGTACCTGCCGCCTGTGCGGGTTTTTCGCTTGGCGAGGTCGCCGCGCTCACCTTTGCGGGGGCGTTCGATACGCGAGCGGGCTTTGAGCTCGTGTGCGAGCGCGCGGCGCTGATGGCCGCGGCTGCCGAGCGCCATCCGGGCGGCATGCGCGCCGTCATCAAGCTCGATGCGGCGCAAGTCGAGAACCTGGCAAAACAGGCCGGCGAGGACTGCTGGCCGGTCAACTACAACAGTCCGCAGCAGACGGTTGTTGCCGGAGCGCCCGAGGCACTGCAGGAGCTCGACGTCCTAGTAAAAGAGGCTGGCGGCCGCGCTATGAAAGTCGCGGTGTCGGGCGCATTTCATAGCCCCTATATGGCCGAGGCGACTGAGGGGCTGGCGACGTATATCCAAGCCGGCCACGCGCCGTCACCGCTGCTGATTCCGGTCATGGCAAACATGACGGCGGCGCCCTATCCGGCGGACCCGCGAGCGGCATCGGATGTCTTGGCCAATCAGGTGAGTCATGCCGTTCGTTGGGTCGACACGCTGCATGCTCTGCAGAATCAGGGCATCGACACGTTTATTGAGGTCGGCCCTGGCAAAACGCTGTCGGGCCTGGCCAAGCGTACGCTGAGCGACGTTCGCGTGTATTCGTGCGAAACGGCCGAGCAGGTCGCAGCTATTGCCGACGAGCTCGCATAGTCCACAGGGCTGTAACCCGAAAGGAATGACATGGGCAACTTGAACAACGGCGCGCTCGAGCGCAACGACTCACGTCGTGTGGCACTGGTCACGGGCGGCTCGCGGGGTATCGGCCGCGCCTGCGCTGTCGGTCTGGCGGAGGACGGCTTTGATATCGCCGTCGTCTATGCCGGCAGCGTCGATGCGGCGCGCAAGACGTGCGAAGCCTGTGAGGCGGTTGGCGCCACGGCACGCGCATATCAATGCGACGTGGCCGATCCCGCTGCTGTCAACGCGTGCGTGGAAGCGGTCCTCAACGACTTTGGTTCCATTTGGGCGCTCGTCAACAACGCCGGCATCACCCGCGATGGCCTGCTCATGCGCATGGGCGATGACGCATTCGATCGCGTGCTCGATGTCAATCTCAAGGGAACATTCAATATGACGCGCGCGCTCACCAAGACCTTTATGCGCCAGCGCGGCGGTTGCGTCGTCAACATGAGCTCGGTCGTGGGCCTGATGGGCAATGCCGGACAAGCCAACTACGCTGCTTCCAAGGCGGGCGTGATAGGGCTTACCAAGGCGGTGGCGCGCGAGCTTGCGCCTCGTGGCGTACGAGCGAACGCGGTCGCTCCCGGGTTTGTCGAGACAGATATGACGGCAAAGCTCTCGGAGAAGGTGCGTACGGCAACCGAGGAACAGATTCCCCTTAAGCGCATGGCACGTCCCGAGGAAGTGGCCGGCGTGGTGCGCTTTTTAGCGAGCGATGCGGCTGCTTACATTACGGGCGAGGTCGTGCGCGTCGACGGCGGAATGGCGATGTAGAAACCAGGGCCGAAGAACGGCTTGGATGAGGAGACCATGATGGAACAGAGAGTTGCAATCACCGGCATCGGTGCCGTATCGCCGCTCGGCAACACCGCGCTTGCCACCTGGGCGGCCATGTGCGCCGGGACCTGTGGCATCGGCCCGATCACGCACTTTGATACCGATGCGTTTACCGTCAAGGTGGCGGCCGAAGTCAAGGGCTTTGACGGCAACGAGTACTTTGGCAAGCGCGACGCCAAGCATCTGGACCCCTGCGTTCAGTTTGCGCTGGTGGCTTCGGACGAGGCAATGCACGATGCGGGCTTTGATGCCGAAGGCGCCATCGATCGCGAGCGCCTGGGCGTTTACGTGGGGTCGGGCGTGGGCGGCATGCAGACGCTCGTCGACAACGTCCATACGATTGCCGACCGTGGGCCCCGCCGCGCATCGCCTTACATGATCGCGATGATGATCCCCAACATGGCATCGGGCAATATCGCAATCCGTCACAAGGCAAAGGGACCGACCCTGCCAGTCGTGACTGCGTGCGCGACCTCGGCCCATGCGGTGGGCGAGGCGTTCCGTGCTATCAAGCACGGCTATGCCGACGCGATCCTCGCGGGCGGTGCCGAGGCGGCCATTATCCCCGATGCTGTTGCAGGCTTTACGTCCTGCCGCGCATTGACCACCAACCCCGATCCCGCGACGGCCTGCCGCCCGTTCGACGCAGACCGCGATGGCTTTGTGATGGGTGAGGGCGCCTGCGTGCTGGTACTCGAGAGCATGGAGCATGCGCAGGCGCGCGGTGCGCACATTTATGCCGAGGTCGTGGGCTACGGCAACACCGATGATGCCTATCACATTACGAGCCCCGACCCCGATGCCGCCGGCATTGCCCGTGCGATATCGCTGGCGGTAGCCGAGGGCGACGTCAAGCCTTCCGAGGGTCTCTACATCAACGCCCACGGCACCTCGACCAAGCTCAACGATTCGTCCGAGACGACAGGCATTAAGCGGGCGCTCGGCGAGGACGCGGCACGCGCCGCGCACGTCTCGTCGACCAAGTCGATGACCGGGCACATGATCGGTGCCACGGGTGCCATCGAGGTCATGGCCTGTGCCATGGCGCTCGAGCAGGGCGTGGTGCCCCCGACCATTAACTACCACACGCCCGATCCCGCCTGCGATCTTGATTACACGCCCAATCGCGCGGTTCGCGCCGACCTTACCTGGGCGCTTTCGACCAACCTGGGCTTTGGCGGGCACAACGCCGCCATCGCGCTGCGTAGATATACGAGGAGCTAGAGCATGGATTCCAAAAGACTTGCCGAGATAGCCGATGTTATGGAGGACCGCGGCCTCACGCGCGTGCGCGTTGAGGAGCCCGATGGCACCGCGGTCGAACTCGAGCGTGCGAGCGCCGCGCAGCCGGTTGCCGTGCCCATGCCTATGCCGGGTGCCGTGACTGCTCCGGTGGTGGCTCCTGTCGCCATGCCTGCCGCCGCACCGGAGCCCGCCGCGCAGGCGCCTGCCGCCGCACCGGAGCCCAAGGGCACCGAGGTGACTGCTCCCATGGTCGGCGTTTTCTATGCTGCCCCGGCGCCGGGCGACGAGCCGTTTGTGCACGTGGGCTCCAAGGTCAAGGCCGGCGAGACCCTCTGCATCATCGAGGCCATGAAGGTTCTCAACGAGGTGACGGCAGAGGCGGATGGCGAGGTGCTCGAGATCTGCGTGGCCGACGGCGACCTCGTGGAGTTTGGCAGTTGCCTTATGAGGATCGGATAGGTGATGTCCATGAACAAAGAAGAGCTCAAGAAGCTGTTGCCGCATCGCGAACCGATGCTTTTGCTCGACGAGGCCGAGCTGGTGGGCGACGAGGCCCACGGCAAGATCACGATTACGGGTGACGAGTACTTTTTGCAGGGGCATTTTCCGGGAAACCCGGTGGTCCCCGGCGTGATTCAGTGCGAGATGCTCGCCCAAAACTGTTGCGTGCTGCTGATGGGCGACGAGGAGGCGCGCGGCGCGACGCCGTTCTATACGAGCCTCGATAAGGTGCGCTTTAAGCGTCCGGTGCGCCCGGGCGACACGGTTGATCTGGTGTGCACCATCACGCGTGCGCGCGGGCCGTTCCGCTTTGCGACGGGTACTGCGAGCGTCAACGGTGAGGTTTGCTGCCGCGCCGATATGTCTTTTGCACTCATGCACGAAAGTTAAGGAAGGCTTCATGTTCGACAAAGTGCTCATCGCCAACCGCGGAGAAGTCGCGGTCCGTGTTATCCGCGCGTGCCGCGATATGGGCATCAAGACCGTCGCCGTTTATTCCACGGCCGATGCGGACGCGCTGCACGTGCAGCTTGCCGACGAGGCGTATTGCATCGGCGGCCCGCGTCTTGCCGAGAGCTACCTCAACGACGATGCCGTGCTCACCTGTGCCGTGAAGTCGGGGGCAAAGGCAATTCATCCCGGCTATGGCTTTTTCTCCGAGAAGGCGAGCTTCGTGCGCGACTGCGACAAGTATGGCCTGGCGTTTGTCGGTCCTTCGGCCAAGGTGATCGACAGCATGGGCGACAAGGACGCCGCGCGTCGAACGGCCGCCGCGGCGGGCGTGCCCATCGTGCCGGGCTGCGATTTGCTCAAAAGTCCCGAGGAGGCAACGGCCGAGGCCGAGCGCATTGGCTGCCCCGTGCTTATTAAGGCGCGCGCCGGCGGTGGCGGTCGCGGCATTCGCAAGGTCGAGCGCGTGGAAGATGCGGCAAAGGCGTTCATCGAGGCACGTGCCGAGGGCGAGGCCGTCTTTGGCGACGGCGAGTGCTACATGGAGAAGTTCGTCGCGCCGGCGCACCACGTTGAGGTGCAGATTATGGCCGATAAACAGGGCCATGTGTTTTCGCTCGGCGAGCGCGAGTGCTCGGTTCAGCGTCGCAACCAAAAGCTGATCGAGGAGAGCCCCGCGCCGTGCCTCGACGGACGCGACGACATTCGTGCTCGCATGCACAAGGCAGCGCGTGACCTGGCTCGTGCCGTCGGCTACGAAGGAGCCGGTACCATCGAGTTCCTGTATTCGGATGACGGCAATTTCTACTTTATGGAAATGAACACGCGCTTGCAGGTGGAGCATCCGGTTACGGAGTTTGTGACCGATACCGACTTGGTCAAGTGGCAGCTACGCGTGGCAGCCGGCCAGCCTCTGCCCTTTGAGCAGGAGGACATGCCGGTTCGCAACCACGCCATGGAGTGCCGCATCAATGCCGAAACGCCGGACTTTCTGCCGTCATGCGGAACGGTCACCGCGTTGCGTGTGCCGGGTGGTCCGCGCGTGCGCTGGGATTCCGCCATGTTTACCGGTGCGAACGTTCCGCCGTACTACGACTCCATGCTTGGCAAGCTCATCGTGTGTGCGCCCACGCGTGACGGCGCCATTCGCAAGATGCGTTCGGCCCTGGGCGAGCTCGTGATTGAGGGCGTGAGCGAAAACAGCGAGCTTCAGCTCGACGTGCTGGCAAACGACGAGTTCTTGTCGGGCATGTATCACACCGATCTGATGGGGCATCTCTATGCTGATGAATAGAAAAGCGAAGACGGTCAACGTCCTCGAGGGGCCGATAACCGAGTCGTGCGCCGAGTTTCCCGCGCGCCACGTGTTTATCAAGTGCCCGGAGTGCCGCCGTGTGATCGATGAGGCACGCCTGCACGACAACCTCGAGGTCTGCCCCCGTTGCGGCAAACACTTTCGCGTGAGCGGTCGCGCGCGCATGCGCATGACGGTCGACGAGGGCACGTTTGAGGAATGGGATGCCAATCTGGCGTCGGAGGACTTCCTCTCGTTTCCCGGCTATGCCGACAAGCTCAAGAGCGTGAGCGAGCGTTCGGGCGAGCGCGATGCCGTTGTGTGCGGCAGGGGCAAAATCTGCGGTTGCGATACAGCTCTCTTCTTTATGGACGCCAACTTTATGATGGGCTCGATGGGTTCTGTGGTGGGCGAAAAGATCTGTCGCACATTTGAGCGAGCGACCGAGCTGGGATTGCCAGTTGTCGGCTTTACCGTTTCGGGCGGTGCGCGCATGCAAGAGGGCGTGACCTCGCTTATGCAGATGGCCAAGATTTCTGCGGCGGTTAGGCGCCACAGCGAGGCGGGCGGTCTGTATATCACGGTGCTCACCGACCCCACGACCGGAGGCGTAACCGCGAGCTTTGCCATGGAGGGCGACATTATCCTGGCCGAGCCCGATGCCCTAACGGCATTTGCCGGCCCGCGCGTGATCGAGCAAAACATGCACAAGCGCCTGCCCAAGGGGTTCCAGCGCTCCGAGTTTTTGCTGGAGCACGGTTTTTGCGATGCCGTTGTTCCGCGTGGCGAGATTGCGCTCACGGTAGGCGAGCTGTTGGCGCTGCACGAAGGGCACGCGCCCGGCCTGGGGGCACCGCATGAGATCGTGCATACGGGTCGCCGCGGCAAAAAGTTGGGACACTTGTTTAAGCGCTCGGCGGCACCAAAAACCGCGCTCGAGATTGTCAAGCAGACCCGCTCGGCAGATCGCGCCACGGCAGGCGAGATGATCTCGCTGGGCCTGGATGGATTTGTGGAGCTGCACGGGGACCGCTACTTTGGCGACGACGCTGCTGTGGTGGCTGGCATTGGCTGGAAAGACGGACGCCCCGTAACGGTCATCGCCATCGAGCGCGGCACCACGACTAAAGAGCGCATGCGTCGCAACTTTGGTATGGCACATCCCGAGGGCTACCGCAAGGCGCGTCGCCTTATGCGTCAGGCCGAAAAGTTTGGTCGACCGGTTCTGTGCCTGGTCGATACTTCGGGCGCGTTTTGCGGCATCGGTGCCGAGGAGCGTGGCCAGGGCGAGGCGATTGCCCAGAATCTCATGGAGATGAGCGGCCTTAAGACGCCGATTGTCTCGGTGGTGACAGGCGAGGGCGGCTCTGGTGGCGCGCTGGCGCTATCCGTGGCCGACCGCATCCTGATGCTCTCGAGCTCGGCCTATTCGGTCGTGAGTCCCGAGGCCTGCGCGTCGATCCTGTGGAAGGATACCGACCGCGCGAATGAGGCCGCCGAAGCGCTTAAGCTCACGGCCCCCGATCTGTTGGCGCTCGGCATCATCGACGGCATTGTTGACGATAGGGGCCTGTCGCATGAGGAGATCGCCGGTGCCGTCATGTCCTCGGCATTTGATGCCTTCGATACGCTTGGGCAACTCGACGACGCGACCCTCACAAACCTCCGCTACGAAAAGTACCGCGCAATCGGTCGGTACCGCACGATGTGACAAAGGGGCAGCCCGCATGTCACATGGGGAAAGGCGTTCCATGTCGCAAGTTTCTAACACCTCGTTTACAACGACGGTTTCATCAAACGCCACGGCCGTGGTGGACTATCTGTCCAAAAGCATGATGTCGGCGCTGCCGTTTATTGTCTGCGCGGCGTTGTTTCGCACCGTCGCCGTCATTATGGGCGAAGGCATGCTGGGCCTGTGGTCTGCCGATTCCGAAATCTATCGCCTGTTCTACAGTTGGCTCTATAACGCCGGCTACTACTTTTTGCCCATCTATCTTGGTTGGGCGGCCGCCCGCCAGCTCGGTTGCTCGGAGCGGCTGGGCATGATGCTGGGCGGCGTATTGATTGCGCCTGATCTGCTTAAGCTCGTCGATGCCGCATCGACGACGGGGGCATCGATGACTTCCGTGTATGGCCTGCTTCCCGCGCCGGTCAATGATTACACGACGACTGTTATTCCGGTTCTCATCTCGGTGCCCGTGCTATGGCGAGTGGAGTGTTTCTTTCGGCGCGTTATCCCTCAGGCCGTGGCGTTTTCGTTCGTTCCGTTTGCGACCATGCTTGTCATGGTTCCGGTTTCGCTGTGTATCACGGCGCCGGCGGGCAGCTATCTGGGCATGCTGTTGGGCCAGCTTATGTTTATGCTTGGCAATTCCGGTGGCATCGTGTCGCTGCTCACGCTCATGGGGCTTGCCGCGGGCTGGGAGTTCCTTAAGATCGCGGGCGTCAGCAACGTTGTTCTATCGCTCGCCTATGCGCAGTTTATGAGTGTGGGAACGGATTCGTGCATCCTGATCGCCGCGACGATGGCAACGTTTGCCGTTTGGGGCATGCCTTTTGGCGCGTCGCTTCGCGTTGCGGATAAGGACGAGAAGGCGCTCATGCTGGGCTATTCAATCTCGGGTGTTCTTGGCGGCGTAAGCGAGCCGGCGCTGTACGGTTGCGGCTTTAAATATGGCAGGTGCCTGACGTGCATGGCCATTGGCGGCGCCGTCGGAGGCCTTGTTGCAGCCGTGGGCAACGTTACGGCCTATACCATTGGCATGACGAATGTCCTCATGGTCATTGGCTTTGCCACGGGCGGCATCTCGAACCTGCTGTGGTGCTGTGCTGCCGGCGGTGTGGCATTTGCGGTGTCTGCGGCGCTGAGCTACTGCTTTGGCGTGGTGCCGGCGAAGGGGCAGACGACGGGGGACGGAGCTGATTCACCCGAAACCTCGAAGAGCGTGGCCGAAGCAAGCGCATAAACCCGTGCGACAAAGGGCGATTTCTTTGTCATGTTCCAAGGTCGTGGCCCGTGTGGGTTGCGGCCTTTTTGTATCTGTGGGGCAAAGTGGCTACACTACAATCCGTTTGAGCAATAGATATATAGGTAGTACCGTGGGGGCGGATATAGATGGTTGAGTGGATTGTTCGTCGTGCGCAGGGCGACCGCGCGCGCGTGGGCACGTTGACGGGCGTGGTGTGTATTCTCGCCAATGTTGCGCTTTGTGCTGCGAAGGGCGTAATTGGCGTGCTGTCGGGATCGGTTTCGATCGTGGCGGATGCCATGAACAACCTGTCCGATGCCAGCTCGAATATCGTGAGCGTGCTTGGCTTTAAACTGGCGAGTAAGCCCGCCGACCCCGAGCATCCTTACGGCCACGGTCGCTACGAGTATCTCTCGGGTCTGGTCGTGGCGGCGCTCGTACTGCTCATTGGCCTCGAACTGGTAAAGTCCTCGGTGGAGCGCATCATCAACCCCGAACCTGTCGAGTTCTCGCTTGCCCTGGTGGCGGTCCTGGCGCTTTCGATGGTCGTTAAGCTGTGGATGGCGGCCCTCAACCAAAAGCTCGGTGACCGCATTGAGTCCGAGACGCTGCATGCGACCGCTCAGGATTCCAAGAACGATGTCCTTGCCACAGGCGCCGTGTTAGCGTGCGCAATTGTTTCGCAGGTGACGCACATCAATCTTGACGCATGGGTCGGCCTTGCCGTTGGCGCCTATATTGGTTGGAGCGGCTTTGAACTTATTCAAGATACGGTGAGCCCGCTTTTGGGTCAGTCGCCCGACCCTAAGCTGGTCAAGCACATTCGAGACAAGATCATGAGCTATCCCGGCGTTTTGGGCGTTCACGATTTGATGGTTCACGACTACGGCCCGGGCAGGAAGTTCGCGAGTGCTCACGCCGAGATGGCAGCCGAGGTTAGCCCCCTGGAAAGCCACGACACACTCGACAACATCGAGCAGTCGTTTCGGAACGAAGACGGCATGATCGTCACGCTCCATTACGACCCCATCGTGACCGACGACCCCAAGCTGGCGAGCATGCGTCTGCGCATCAACGCTATGGCTCAAGAGATTGATAGCCGCCTCTCGATCCACGACCTACGCTGTGTTCCGGGCCCCACGCACACCAACGTGATCTTTGACTGCGTGCGTCCCTCGGATCTGCAGATGAGTGCCGAAGACTTAAAGCACGCGCTGACACAACGGGTCGAATCGGAATATCCCAAGTCGATTGCCAAGATCACGATCGACGAAGACTACGTAGGGCATACCCACGAGTAAGGCTGTGCCGGCAAAGCAGGTTATGCAGAAGGGGAGAGCATGAAGAAGCTGTATCTACTCCGCCACGGTCAGACGGAGTTCAACGTCAAAAAGCTGGTCCAGGGCCGCTGCGATTCACCGCTGACCGACCTGGGTCGTCAGCAAGCCGGGATGGCAGCCGCGTGGCTCAAAGCCCACAACGTCGTTCCCGACAAAGTGGTCTCTTCGCCCTTAGGCCGAGCCATGGACACGGCAAGTCTCGTCGCAACCGAACTCCTCGGCCGGGATGCAGCAGTCGAGCCCTGCGAAGGCATCATCGAGCGCAGCTACGGCACCTTCGAAGAAGGCCCCCACGACGCCCTACCCACCGACGTCTGGGACCCCGGCGAGGACCTGATCCCATTTGGCGGAGAAGGAAGCCATGCCCTGCAGGAGCGCATGGTGGGCACCCTCACCAATCTCATGGACGCCGAGGGCATCGAAACCCTCCTAGCAGTAAGCCACGGCAGCGCCAGCCGCCAATTCATCAAAGCTGCAGCCCCAGAGGGCTTCGAGCTCCCAACAAAACTCCCCAACTGCGCCATTATGATTTTCGATTTTGATGAGGCGGAGCCACAAGTAGAGGGCGAGCCAATGCAATGCAAGTTCACCCTCCAGCAAATAGTGGACCCCCAACAAAGTCATTAGCCTGAGCGAGCAGAGTTAAGCAGACATCAACGTGTCGTCTCCCGAGCACGGCGGAGGGCCGGAGAAATATATTAAGGTCATCGCGAGTTCCGCACGCAAAGGAGAGCACTTAATGTGCTCTCCGTCTTGCGCAGGACTGTAGAGCAGGGACCTTAATATATTTCTCCGGCCCTCCGCCGTGCTCGGGAGCCATCCACGCACTTTACCTGCGTAAACAATGTGAGTGAAATATGAATCTCGATGGATACGCCCGCAGCCGTGTATACTAAACAGATGTGTGAAACCAGGGGAGTATTCTGGCTGGACAAAATGCCTGCTTAATAGGGTTGTCAGGTAGTCCGGGCGAAATACAAGGCTGGGGAGCACGTCGTGTAAGTAGTGGTCCTCTAGGGGCGTACGCTCGGTGGTGTACGCATTGTCCCAAGACCACGCGAGAGTTGGGATCATATCTTGATCAGCATGATTCTCGGCCGCAAGATTGGCATGACCCAGGTTTGGGACGAGGACGATAACGTCGTTCCCGTCACGGTCATCCAGGCTGGCCCCTGCGCTGTCTCGCAGGTTAAAACTCAGGCAACCGACGGCTATGACGCCGTCCAGATCGGTTTCGGCGACATCAAGGCCAAGAACGTGAACAAGCCCATGGCTGGTCACTTCGCCAAGGCTGGCGTCGAGCCTGTCCGCTTCCTTCGTGAGGTCCGCGTCGAGAACGGCGAGGAGCACAAGGTCGGCGAGGTCGTCACCGTCGCTGATTTCGCTGATGTCGAGAAGGTCGACGTCATCGGTACCTCCAAGGGTAAGGGCTTCCAGGGTCGCATCAAGCGCTGGGGTCAGCGCCGCGGTCCTATGACGCATGGTTCTCACTTCCAGCGTCACCCCGGTTCTATCGGTCAGTGCGCCTATCCTGCGCGCGTCCTCAAGGGCGTCAAGATGGCCGGTCACATGGGTAACGAGCGCGTTACCGTCAAGAACCTTTCCGTTGTCCGCATCGATGCCGAGCAGAACCTCATCTTGGTCAAGGGCGCTGTCCCGGGTGCCAAGAATGGTCTCGTCGCCATCCGTATGGCCTAAGGGCCCAGCCCATTTAGCCCAGCGTCATACCAAGGAGAACACTTAAATGGCAAAGTTTGAAGTAAAGAACAGCGAGGGCAAGAAGGTCGCCGAGGCCGAGCTCGCCGCTGAGGTGTACGGCATCGAGCCGAACATCCACGTTATGCACCACATCGTCAAGTGCCAGATGGCCTCTTGGCGTCAGGGCACCCAGTCTGCTAAGGGTCGCTCTGAGGTTTCCGGTGGCGGCAAGAAGCCTTGGCGTCAGAAGGGCACCGGCCGTGCCCGCCAGGGTTCCATCCGTGCTGCCCAGTGGCGTCACGGTGGCGTTGTCTTCGCCCCCAAGCCCCGTTCCTACGCTAAGCGTATGAACAACAAGGAGGTCAAGCTGGCTATGCGCTCCGCGCTGTCCGCCAAGCTGGCCGATGGCGAGCTCGTGCTCGTCGACGACTACGGCTTCGAGAAGCCTTCCACCAAGGCTGCTGTCGCCATGCTCAAGGCTCTCGGCCTTGAGGGCAAGCGTCTGACCATCATCGTTCGCGATGAGGACGTCAACGCCTACCTGTCGTTCCGCAACATTCCCAAGACGTTCATCATCACCGCTGACGAGGCCAACACCTACGATCTCGTCAACAACAACGCTGTGCTGATGCCCGCCGACATCGCCGCTCACTTCGGGGAGGTGCTTGCATAAATGACCGCCCACGAGATCATCATCCGTCCGATCGTGTCCGAGCGTTCCTTCTCCGGCATGGAGCTGAACAAGTACACGTTCGAGGTCGCCAAGGATGCTAACAAGTATCAGATCAAGGACGCTGTCGAGGAGATCTTCGGCGTCAAGGTCGTTCGCGTGAACACCCTGACGGTCAAGCCCAAGACCAAGCGCGTGCGCTATGTCGCCGGCAAGACCCGTTCTTGGAAGAAGGCCATCGTCACGCTGGCCGAGGGCGACACCATCGAGGTCTTTGGCAACCAGGCCTAAGACTCGCTGCTGTTGAGTGAGCTCATGCCTCCCAAATAGGGGAGGCGGGAGCTCAAGGTTTTGGGCGTATAAAATGGACACGCCCGGAACCGTGTATACGTCCGGTGTCATCGCACCCGAGGCAGAACCTCGAATCCCTGTCTGCGATGGCTAACGGATTCCTATTGAAAGGGATTGTAATGGCTGTAAAGCACCTTAAGCCGACCTCCGCTGGTAGGCGTTGGCAGACGATCTCCGACTTCTCCGAGATCACCTGCACCAAGCCCGAGAAGTCTCTTCTCGAGCCCCTGCCCAAGAAGGCCGGTCGTAACAACAACGGCCGCATCACCACCCGCCACCAGGGCGGCGGCGTGAAGCGTCGTTACCGCGTGATCGACTTCAAGCGCAACAAGGACGGCGTGCCCGCCAAGGTTGCCACGATCGAGTACGATCCGAACCGTTCCGCTCGCATCGCTCTGCTGCACTACGCTGACGGTGAGAAGCGCTACATCCTGGCCCCCAAGGGCCTCGAGGTCGGTCAGACCATCATGTCCGGTTCTGACGCCGACATCAAGCCGGGCAACGCTCTGCCCCTCGCCGACATCCCCGTCGGTACGCTCATCCACGCCGTCGAGTTCCAGCCGGGCAAGGGCGCTGCTATCGCCCGTTCCGCCGGTAACTCCTGCCAGCTGATGGGTAAGGAGGGCAAGTACGCTATCGTCCGTATGCCTTCCTCCGAGATGCGCCGCATCCTCGTTACCTGCCGCGCCACCGTCGGTGAGGTCGGCAACGCCGATCACGCCAACATCGTCATCGGCAAGGCCGGCCGTAAGCGTCACATGAACGTGCGCCCGACCGTCCGCGGTACCGTCATGAACCCTGTCGACCACCCGCACGGCGGTGGCGAGGGCAAGAACCACACCTCTGGTCGTCCCTCCGTTACCCCCTGGGGTAAGCCGACGAAGGGCCTTCGTACGCGCAAGAAGAAGAAGGTCTCGAACCAGCACATCATTCGTCGCCGTAAGAAGTAATTTCGGATACCGAGTTTTAGGAGAAAGCACTTATGAGCAGAAGTCTCAAAAAGGGCCCGTTCGTGGAGACTCGCCTTCTCTCGCGTATCACCGCGATGAACGAGGCTGGCAAGAAGGACGTCGTGAAGACCTGGTCCCGCGCGTCCACCATCTTCCCCGAGATGGTTGGTCACACCATCGCCGTCCACGACGGCCGCAAGCATGTGCCCGTGTATGTTACCGAGTCCATGGTTGGTCACAAGCTCGGCGAGTTCGCGCCGACTCGTACGTTCCGTGGCCACAAGGCCAAATAGGGGGTTAACCGTAAATGGCAACTAAGTCTATTGAAACTGAGGCCACCGAGGTTCGCGCCGTCGCTAAGTACGTGCGTGTTTCCCCCAGCAAGGCCCGCCTGGTGGTCGATCTGATCCGCCGCAAGCCTGTCGCTCAGGCCTTCGACATCCTCCACTTCTGCGACCGCGCCGTCGCCGTGGATGTCGAGAAGGTTCTCCGTTCCGCCGTTGCGAACGCCGAGAACAACAACGGTCTGCGTGCCGACAACCTGGTTGTCGCCGCTGCCTATGTTGACGAGGGTCCGACGCTTAAGCGCATCCGTCCCCGCGCCAAGGGTTCCGCTTCTCGCATTCTGAAGCGTACTTCCCACATCACCGTCGTCGTTGCTCCTCGAAAGGAGGCGTAAAGCTGTATGGGTCAGAAAGTCTACCCCACCGGCTTCCGTCTTGGCATCACCGAGAACTGGCGCTCCCGCTGGTTCGCAGAGAAGGATTACGCTAAGACCCTCGGTAACGATCTCGAGATCCGCAAGTACCTCGAGAAGCGTCTTTCCCGCGCAGCTGTCTCCCGCGTCGAGATCGAGCGCGCTGGCGACAAGGTGAAGGTCATCATCCTCACCGCTCGCCCCGGCGTTGTCATCGGTAAGAAGGGTGCCGAGATCGATACCCTCCGCACCGAGCTCGAGAAGGTCGCTGGCGTCTCCAAGGGCCAGCTCTCCGTCGACGTTGTCGAGATCAAGCGCCCCGAGCTCGACGCCAACCTCGTTGCTCAGTCTATCGCCGAGCAGCTCGAGGGCCGCGTTGCCTTCCGTCGCGCTATGCGCAAGGCTGTCCAGTCTGCCCGCAAGGCCGGCGCTAAGGGCATCCGTATCCAGTGCTCCGGTCGTCTCGGCGGTGCCGAGATGGGCCGTCGTGAGTGGTACCGCGAGGGTCGCGTGCCTCTGCACACCCTCCGTGCCAAGATCGACTACGGCACGGCTGTCGCCAGCACCACCATGGGTGCTTGCGGCGTGAAGGTCTGGATCTACCTGGGCGAGAAGCTCCCGGGCCAGCCTGTTCCCAACCCTGCACTCGAGGGCTCTTCCCGTCCTCGTCGTCGTAACTCCGAGAGGAGGGGTCAGTAGTGCTTGCCCCTAAGCGTATTCTTCACCGCAAGGTGCAGCGTGGCTCCATGAAGGGCCAGGCCAAGGGTAATACCGAGCTGCATTTCGGCGAGTTTGGTATCCAGGCTCTCGAGGCCCATTGGATCACCAACCGTCAGATCGAGGCCGCTCGTATTGCCATGACCCGCTACATGAAGCGTGGCGGTCGTGTCTACATCACGATCTTCCCCGATAAGCCCATCACCAAGAAGCCTGCCGAGACTCGCATGGGTTCTGGTAAGGGTAACCCCGAGGAGTGGGTGGCCGTCGTCAAGCCCGGCCGCATCATGTTCGAGGTCAAGGGTGTGCCCGAGGAGGTCGCTCGCGAGGCTCTGCGTCTTGCACAGCACAAGCTTCCCATCAAGACCAAGATTGTTGCTGCCAAGAACGCTGAGCAGCGCATCGAGAAGGAGATGGCTGAGGAGGCCGCTCTCGAGGCCAAGTGGGCTGCTGAGGACGCCGCCGCCGCCAAGGAGGAGAACTAATGAAGCCCGCAGAGATTCGTGAGCTCTCGGACGCTCAGCTCGTTGAGAAGCTGAAGGAAATGCGCGCCGAGCTCTTTAACCTTCGTTTCCAGATGGCCACCAGCCAGCTGGACAACACCGCTCGCGTCAACACCGTGAAGAAGGACATCGCTCGCGTCCTCACGGAGCAGCGCGCCCGCGAGATCGCAGCGGAGAAGTCCGCTGTCGCCGAGTAGGACCTAAGGAGAGAACATGACTGATTCGCGTAACTCGCGTAAGGTCCGTACGGGTGTCGTTACCTCCGTCTCCGGTGCCAAGACCATTGTTGTCACCATCACCGAGCGCAAGCGTCACCCCAAGTACGGCAAGATGATGACCAGCTCCAAGAAGCTGCACGCTCACGACGAGGAGTGCACGGCTGGCGTGGGCGACACCGTCCGCGTTATGGAGACCCGTCCTATGTCCAAGATGAAGCGTTGGCGCCTCATCGAGGTCGTCGAGCGCGCTAAATAAGCAGTCGCTCTTACGACTTGTACGTTTCCGAAGATGTGCGTATGCCTGGCTTGCATACCGCGGGCCGTATAAAGGCTGCGCACCTCTCTTCGGTTCTTAGTTCGGAGGAACATCTACCATGATTCAGATGCAAACCATGCTGAACGTCGCCGACAACTCCGGCGCTCGCAAGATTCGCTGCATCAAGGTGCTTGGCGGTTCCAAGCGTCGTTATGCAGGCATCGGCGATGTGTTCATCGGTGCTGTCCAGGAGGCTACCCCTGGCGCCAACGTCAAGAAGAAGGACGTTGTCCGTTGCGTCGTCGTTCGCACCGTTAAGGAGATCCGCCGCAAGGATGGCTCCTACATTCGCTTTGATGAGAACGCCTGCGTTGTCATCAACAACGATGGTTCGCCCGTCGGCACCCGTATCTTCGGGCCCGTCGCTCGCGAGCTTCGTGACAAGAAGTACATGAAGATCGTCTCGCTCGCTCCCGAGACCCTGTAGTTAGGGGAGATATATGTATATCAAGAAGGGCGATAAGGTCCAGGTTCTCTCTGGTAAGGATCGCGGCAAGCAGGGCGTTATCCTGCGTGCTCTCCCCGCCGAGAACAAGGTCGTTGTCGAGGGCGTTTCGGTCGTCAAGAAGGCCGTCAAGCCCAACGCTGCCAACCAGCAGGGCGGCATCGTCTCGCAGGAGGCTCCCATCGACGCCTCCAACGTCAATCTCGTCTGCCCCGAGTGCGGTAAGGTTACCCGCGTCGGTCACGAGAAGGACGGCAAGAACAAGCTGCGCGTCTGCAAGAAGTGCGGCCACAAGTTCTAAGCTGCCCGCAACATCAAGTTGCTAGCAAAGGCCCGGATGCCACGGCACCCGGGCCTTTTTCTATCCCCACTCGATGACTTCGGTTCTGCCGTCCCGTCATTCCGGTTGCATCCAGTTTTCGGTGCCGTCTCGAATCGAGTGCCGCCAGGTGACACCCTGTCGCGTTTCGTCGGCTTCGGGGACAAAAGTCGGGACAACTCCAAAAACTATTTTCGAACTCAGGGCTTTGAGTTTTTGTTTTTGTCCCAAAGGGCGCGGCGGGATGCCTTTGGAGGCTCGATAGCGCCGAAAACGCCCGTTTTGAAACTTAAATGCCTTTTCGCGTGCAAGCCGCCAGCTGCAATAGGAAGTGAATCAACGCAGGTGGCTTTCAAGCAGTTTGCAAAACTGCAGGTCGCAGGTCTTCATTGCCAGTAGGAGAAATGAGTAGTCTCAGGTGGCTTGCCCATGAGTTGACGAACGGGATTTGAGATTACGCTGACGTCCGGAAACGCTTCGAGCACGGCGTTACGTTTTTGGGGTTTGGGCGTAGCCCCTGCACCCGCGAGCGCGGGCCTTAAGCCCGCCGAGAGGGTGACGCGTCGAAAACGAAGGGGAAAGAGAGAAGGGGCCGTCCCTATCATTCAGGTTGCGACCGAAGAAGACAAGGAGACCCCCTGAGCCTGAATGATGCCCCACAGACCGCGTCCGACCGAGCTCAAGCCGAGCTTTTCCTGACGTCCTCCTTCGCGGAGATGATGGCTGGATTGGCTATGGATTGGCAACACTTATTTGGACGATTCCGGGAGGGACGGCCCCGCCTCCCTGAACTCGACCGGCGACATGAAGCCCAGCGTCGAGTGGATCCTGAAGTTGTTGTACCAGTGCACGTAATCCAAGAGCTTGGCTCGGAGCTCGCGCGTCCCTCCTCGATCCTTCGGAGTGGCCGACGATTTCCCCGTTGCAGAGGTCGACGAGCAGGCAGACGTAGTTCCACGACGCCCCGACGCGCACGCAGACCAAGTCGCTGCATATATGGGTGCACGGCGCCCTGCCGCCGAAGCTGCGCGCGACGACGTTCGACACGTCGGCCTCGTTGACCGCCCCGGGGTGCACCTTGAACCTCTTCCTGCCGTATGCGCCGGCCAGGCCGTTCTCCCTCATGATGCGGCAGACGCGGCGCCGGCTGACGGTAACGCCCGACCTCCCGGGCGACGCCTTGATCTTGCGCGATCCGTTCCGGCCCTTGCTGGCGGCGTGCGCCGCCGCGGCCGCCGTCGCCCCCGACATTAAGGTCCTCAAGGGCCGCGTCGTCTCCGGCGACCAGTTCGTCTCGCCCGCGGAACAGAAGGAGCGAATCCTCGCGACCTTCGGCGACCTGTGCTGCGAGATGGAGGGCTGCACCATCGCGCAGGCCGCTTATCTCAACGGCGTGCCCCTCGTCGTCGTGCGCGCCATCAGCGACAAGCCCTGCGCCGAGGGCCGGGTCGTGACTACAACACTTTCGAGAAGAAGGCCGCCTGCGACTGCGCCCGCATCGCCGCGCGCATGGTTAAGCTTTAGGCCCGGCGCGCCGGGGCCCTTCTTTATGTTGGGACCCCGGCGCGCCGGGCCCTTTCCAAAGCGAAGTGTCGAGCCGAAGTGTTGAGCGTCGGCCCTGAATGTTCAATGGCCGTTGTTTTCTGCCCCTCAAGTGGTGGACTTTTCCTCGGAGCTGTTGATTCCCCCACGCGCCCCCTTCCGTTCTCTGTTCTCCCCTTATACTCCTTGTACGAGGAGGTAAGAAGTCATGGACAAGACCACACAGGACAGCTTGGCAAAGAAACCCGTCGACATGAGGGACAGGATTCTCGAGCATCTCGAGGCCCTCACCTCTGCCGTCTCGCTCGACGACCTTGCCCGTCTGTCCACCTCCGACATCGCCGAGACGCTCATCATCTCCAGGAGCCTGGCGAGCCAGTACCTCAACGACCTTGTTCGCGCCGGTCTTGTGGTTAAGGTGGCGGGCAGGCCTGTCCGTTATTTTCATCGCCGCGCGTTCCAGAAGCGTTTTCAGGTAAAGCTCTCTGCAAGCGAGTACGCCTCGCTCGCCGACCTCATCCAGGCGACGGGAATCGCCGATCACCGCGACTTCGCGCGTGCCGTGGGCTTCGACATGAGCCTCAGCTCCGTTGTCGAGCAGTGCAAGGCTGCGGTTCAGTACCCTCCGTTTGGCCTGCCCATCCTCTTGAGCGGCGGCGTGGGTGTCGGTAAGTCTTTCCTTTCTCGCCTTGTGTACGAGTACGGCAAGAACCAGGGCTTGCTGTCCCGCGACTCCTCCTATGTGCGCATCGACTGCGCCGGGGTCCCGGACGCCGCCTCGTTCAACGGGCTTCTTGACGAGTCGATCGCGAAAGCGCGCGGGGGTGTGGTCTTTGTCAACGGCATCGAGGCACTCTCTCCCTCTGCGATGGAGCACTGCCTTGCGACGGCCCTCGGGCTCGATGCCTCCCAGGATGCGCCGCGCGCTCGCCTCGTTCTTTCGACGACGCTTTCCGCCGATGACCTGAAGGTTTCCTCGGCCTACAGCAAAATGCCCATCTGTGCCCGCGTCCCCTCACTCAAGGAGCGGACCCCCGAGGAGCGCGAGGATCTCATCTTGAGCTTCCTGCGCAGCGAGGGGTGCCGAATCGGTTCTGATGTGAAGATCAGCCGCGGCGCATACCGTTGCCTCGTGAACGCGGACTTTTCCGATAACATCGCCGGCTTGCGCGCCTGCGTGACGAACTGCTGCGCCAAAGCGTTCCTCAATCGCGAGGGCGACTACGTCGTCGTTCGCCCGTATCTTCTTCCCAGCGGGCTCCTCTCCTCCGCGCAGATCGATCAACAGCCCGACGATGGCGTTCTGATCGACGCGTCTCTGGATGCCGCCGAGAGCACAGGGCCGGTCGAGCAGGCGCTCGATGCCCTGTGCTCCCTCGATGAGCGATTCTGCGCCGGGGAGCTCTCTGTCTCCGAGCTTGTCTCGCAAGCTGTCTCCGCTGTGCGCGGCGTTGAGGATCACTTGATCTTCGACCACGGCGTCGCCTCCTCGAGGTCGCGCGCCTTCGAGCGCGTCGTGGGCGCGGTCCTTGCCGACGCAGGCTCTTCTTATGGCATCGAGCTTTCGAGGAAGGTCGCTTTTCTACTGGCCCAGGAGATTTGCCTGCAGTTGTGGCCGGGTATCGGCCTGGCTAAGCGAAAGTCTGCCTGTGCGGAGCAAATCTCCCATCTCCTCGGTGCCGTGACCTCCGAATTGCCGTTTGCCTCGAGTGTCTCCGATCAGGTCGCCGCAGACGTGGAAGGGGCGCTGGGAATCTCGCTCGATCACTTCACGAAGACGCTTCTGACGCTGTGCGTCGCATCGGAGTCTCGCGATGCGAAGGCCCTTCGGACGCTCTGCGTCATCTTGTCCCACGGCTACTCAACGGCGACGAGCATCGCCGACGCGGCGAACCGTATGCTCGGCATGCATGTGTACGAGGCTGTCGACATGCCCTACGACCAGCAGCTGAAGGACATCGTCGGTCCGCTCCAGCGCCTCGTCGACCGCCATTCCTACTGCACCGGGGTCGTGTTCCTCGTCGACATGGGCTCCTTGGAGGAGGCCTATAAGGCCCTCGAGAACGTTACCGACTCCACTATCGGCGTGGTGAACAACGTCTCTACCGGTCTTGCGCTCGAGATCGGGGTCGGGCTGCTCGGCGGCAAGTCCATCGCCGAGGTTCTTGGCGATGCGACCGCCGCGTGCGTGACGCACTGCAAGGTGATCGAGCGCGTCAACCGTGAGGACGCCATCGTCTTCTGCTCCGAGTCCGGGGTCGACGCCGCGGAGAGGATACGCCAGCTCGTCTCGCAGAGCCTCCCGCGCACCATAGGCGCGCGCCTGCTCACGAGGCCCTTCAAGCAGCTCGTCGCGAACGGGTCGAACGACGCCGTTTTCTCCGAGCACCGCGTCTGCGCCGTCATCGGCACGGGAGACCCCGGGGTCGCCTCCGTCCCCTTCGTCGCCCTCGAGGACATCATGTCGACGGCGTCCGCCTCTAAGGTTGATGCCGTGTTCGGCAGGTGGCTTGACGCTTCCGAGCTCTCTTCTTTCCACGAGAAGCTGCTCTCGAACATGACGCTGCAGAACGTCATCCGCTCCATCACCATCCTCGACCCGGAGCGGCTATTCCATGAGATCGAGAGCGCCGTGCACGAGCTTCAGCGCAGGACAGGCGAGAAGATCGGCAGCAACGCCATCATTGGGCTCTACGTTCACCTCTGCTGTCTCGTCGAGCGCCTTGTTACCAGAAACCCCATTGAGACCTACGTTGGCCAGGACCGCTTCGAGGAGGAACGCGCCGATTTCATCGAGTCCTTCAGGCAGAGCTTCTCGAGCATCTCGACGCGCTATCGCGTAGAGGTTCCCGTAAGCGAGATCGCATATGTCTTCGACTACATAAGCGTGAGCGCCGCCCCGGCGCGAGAAGAGCGCCTCGGCTCCTCGGACCTCCTGCTCGACGAGTGACCTTCCCCGCGCCGCCGCAAGCTGACCGCGCGTCCTCAATAATCCGATAACCCCTTGCCCGGCGCGAATCCGGATAGCGCCGAGGCAGTACCGAACGTAAAACTTCATTTGATAGGAGCAAACATGAGTGTTGTTATGGCACGAATCGACAATCGCCTGCTTCACGGCATCATCGTGACGCAGTGGGCCCCGGTGTCGGGCGCGACCCGAGTCATGGTCATCGACGACAAGGTCGCCGGCGACGAGGTCCTGAAGTCCACCATGAGGATGGCGCGCCCCGCGGGCATGGCCGTTTCGATCATCTCCGAGCAGACCGCGCTCAAGAACTTCGCCGCGGGCAAGTACGACCGCGAGAAGGTCTTCGTCATCGCCAAGGAGCCCGAGACGATGCTTCGCCTGGTCGAGTCGGGCGTCGAGCTCCCGTCGCTGGTCGTCGGCGGCTCGCTCGTCAAGGAGGACGGCATCCAGCTCACCCAGCGCGCCTACGCCTCCGCCGAGAACGTCCAGAGCTACAAGGCGCTCATCGCCCGTGGCGTCAAGGTGACGGCCCAGTTCGTGCCCGCCGACAAGCCCGTCTCCGTCGCAGACCTCATCTAAGGGGGAAATATGGTCAACTTCACTATCCTGCAGGTCGTCCTTTTGACCCTGCTGGCCTTCATCAAGCACGTGGACTACTACGGCATCCCGATGATCTTCGTCAATTACGCCGTTTTCTGGGGCCTCATCACCGGAGTCGTCATGGGCGACTGGAAGACCGGCCTTGTCATCGGCGGCACCATTCAGCTCATGCAGCTCGGCGTCGCGGGCTTCGGCGGCTCCTCCATTCCCGACTACGGCACGATGGCCATCATCGCCACCGCCTACGGCGTGACCCTGGGCTCCGACACGGGCCTCGCCATCGGCCTGCCGGTCGGCATGCTCGGCATCCAGCTCGACGTCGTCGCCAAGATCCTCAACGGCTTTGTCGTCGAGAAGTCCCAGAAGTTCTGCAACGAGGGTAAGTTCAATCAGATGAACGCCATCCTGTGGGTCTGCCCCGCGCTCTTCGGCCTGTGCGCCGCCCTGCCCGTCTTTGTCTCCGTGACGCTCGGCCAGCCCGCCGTCAACTGGCTCCTCGAGGTCATGCCCCAGTGGTTCCTCTCCGGCCTCACCCTCGCCGGCAAGATGCTCCCGGCCGTCGGTATCGCCATGCTGCTCCGCTACATGCCAACCGCCAAGTACTTCCAGTACCTGCTCGCCGGCTTCTTCCTCTCGGCCTTCCTGAACGTGCCCATCATCGGCGCCGCCATCGTCGGCGTTGCCCTCGCGATTGCGTTCTACCAGCGTGCCGAGAGGGACACCGAGCTCGCCGCCCACGCTTCCGCAGACGCCTTCATCGGAGAGGATGAGTAACCATGGAAAACGAGAACATCACCGCCGTCGCCGAGGGCAAGCCCTCCGGCTACAAGGTCACCAAGAAGGACCTGCGCAACGCGAACTGGCGCTGGCTCATGAGCGTGTGCACCTTCAACTACCAGACCCAGCAGGGCGCCTCAGTCGCCTACGCCCTCTCGCCGGTCCTGAGGAAGATCTACACGAACGACGAGGACTATAAGCAAGCGCTCAACAACCACTTCCGCTACTACAACACCCAGCCTTGGCTCGCCGCCATCATCCTTGGCGCCTGCGTGGCCATGGAGGAGCGCGACGGCCTAGCGGCGGCGGACGCCGTCCAAGACCTGAAGATCGGCACCATGGGACCGCTCGCCGGCGTCGGCGACTCCCTGCTCATGACCATGATCCCGACCATCATGGGCTCCATCGCCGCCTACATGGCCATCGAGGGCAACCCCGTGGGAGCCGGCATCTGGTTCGCGCTCATCCTGGCCATCTTCTGGGTCCGCATGCACGCCCTCGAGTTCGGCTACAAGCAGGGCGTGAAGCTCGTCACCGACTTCAGCGAGAAGCTTCCCAACCTCACTGCCGCCGCCTCCGTGCTCGGCCTCACCGTGGTCGGCTGCCTCATCGCCTCGGTCATCGGCGTCACCTGCCCGATTAGCTTCAGCTTCGGCGACGTCGCGATGGAGATTCAGCCGCTGCTCGACAAGATCCTGCCTGCCATGATCCCCGCCGCCATCACGGGAAGCGCGTATTACCTTCTTACCAAGAAGAACGCGAGCATGACGGCCCTCATCCTCGTGGTGATCGTCCTCGCGATGGTCGCCTCCGCCGCCGGCATCCTCGCCTAGCTTCGACCCAAGAGATTGGTGAATCAATGAGAAAGATAGTTGTGGCGAGCCATTCCCTTCTCGCCCAGGGCTTCAAGGACACCCTCGAGTTCCTTACGGGTAAGGGCGACGCCGTCAACGCCGTGTGCGCCTACGTGAACGACAACGGCGAGGGGCTCGACGCGGCGGTCGAGGCGGCTCTTTCGGGCACTGACGAGGTCGTCGTCCTCACCGACGCGTACGGCGGCAGCGTGAACCAGCGCTTTTCCCGCTTCGCCTCCGACCGGATCCACGTGATCGCGGGTGTCAACCTCCCGCTCGCCATGACGGTCGCGCTCGCGCGCCCCGACGAGAAACTCGACTTCGACGCCCTCGTCAACGAGGCGCGCCAGCAGATCATCTACGTGAACGGTGCCAGTTCCGCCGAGTGCGACGACGACGAATAGAGGAGGTCGACGATGAGAGAGTTCCTTAAGGACGTGTGGATGCACGGCGGTGAGGAAAGCCGCGCCATCACCCCCGAGAACATCACGGGCGAGAAGGGCCGCGCCGCCATGTCGGCCAGCCACCTCGGCGTCGGCCGCAAGGGCTCGTGCTGCGTGCCCCTTGAGTCCGGCGAGACCATCACGCTCGCGGACATCGAGGGCCCCGGCATCATCCGCCACATCTGGATGACCGTCCCCGACAAGACCGCCGCCGGCAGCTTCGTCATGCGTGACCTCGTGCTGCGCTTCTACTGGGACGACGAGGAGACCCCCTCGGTCGAGTGCCCTGTCGGCGACTTCTTCTGCAACGGCTTCGGTGAGCGCGCCATCGTCAACTCGATGCCCATCTGCGTGAACCCGACGGGCGGCATGAACTGCTACTTCGAGATGCCCTTCAGGAAGCACGCCAAGGTCACGCTTACGAGCGAGCACCCCGGGTTCATTAAGTACATCTTCTACACGTTCAACTACGCGCTCACCGACGTGCCGGACGACGCCATGTACTTCCACGCCCGCTTTAACCGCGAACGCAGCACCCGCAGGGGCGTCGACTACACCGTGCTCGACGGCGTGCGCGGCAAGGGCTACTACGTCGGCACCTACATGGCCCTGTGCGCCCTGGAGCGCTATTGGTGGGGCGAGGGCGAGATGAAGTTCTTCCTCGACGGCGACGAGGAGTTCCCCACGGTCACCTCGACGGGAGCCGAGGACTACTTCGGCGGTGCCTGGGCCTTCCTCGACAGGCCGCCCCACGCGCTGCCCGAGGCGCAGTGCTTCAACACGCTGTTCGCCGGCTACCCGTACCGCTCGACGCGCGACGCCACGCGCGACCGCTTCAGCGCGGGCAAGCCGAACCCGAATCCGATGCTCGCGACTAACGACGACGCGCTGCCCAGGCACGGCCTCTACAGGTGGCACCTTCCCGACCCGATCTCGTTCAAGGAGGACCTGCGCGTGACGTTCCAGGACCTCGGCAACGACGACATCAAGCTCTACGAGCGCGAGGACGACATCTCCACCGTCGCCTACTGGTACCAAAGCGAGCCGCACGCCGTGCTCGCCCCGTTTGCCGCAAGGCAGGACCGCGTGCCCAGGTAGGGTCGCCTCGAAACAAGCCAACGTTATGGGCGCCCGCGGTTGACCATGACTGCGGGCGTCCCTTTGTAAGGAGGATCACATGAGCGAAAAGCAAATGAGGCTCGGCGCCCTCGAAGCCGGCGGGACCAAGATGGTCTGTGCCGTGGTGTCCGGCGACGGCGAGGTCCTCGACCGTATGGAGACCCCGACGCTTACGCCCGCCAAGACCGTCCCGCAGATGATCGAGTGGTTCACCGCCCGCGATGTGGACGCGTTGGGCATCGGCGCCTTCGGCCCGACCTGCGTCGACCCCAACGACGAGCGCTACGGCTCCATCCTCCAGACGCCCAAGCTCGCGTGGCGAGGCCATGGTCTTCGCGCCGCGTTCGCCGACGCCCTCGGGATTCCGGTGGCCTACGACACGGACGTGAACGTTGCCTGCCTCGGCGAAGTGGTCTTCGGCTGCTGCAAGGGGCTCGAGGACGCCGTCTACGTGACCATCGGCACCGGCGTGGGCGCGGGCGTCATGTGCGCGGGCAGACTCCTTCACGGCATGCTGCACCCCGAGGCCGGTCACATGCTGGTAAGGACCCGTCCCACCGAGGAGGGACGCTGCGTCTGCCCGAGCCACGCGAGCTGTCTCGAGGGGCTCGCCTCCGGCCCCGCCATCGCCGCGCGCTGGGGAAAGCCCGCGGCCGAGCTCGCGGACAACGATGAGGTGTGGGCGCTCGAGGGGGATTATCTGGGGCAGATGTGCGCGAACCTCGTGCTCATGTACTCGCCTCGCCGCATCGTCCTCGGCGGCGGCGTGATGCACCAGGAGCAGCTCTACGGCATCGTCCGCAAGAAGACCCTCGAATATCTGGGTGGCTACATCCAGACCGCCGAGCTTAAGGACATGGAGAGCTACATCTGCGCCCCGGGCTGCGGCGGCGACCAAGGAATCCTCGGCGCGGCCGAGCTGGCAAGAAGGGCGCTCGCGTAACTTGCGCTCTCTCCGCCATACAACGCGTTAAGAAAAGACGAGCGCTTCTTGCCAATTGAGCGGCAAGAAGTGCTCGTCTTTTGCATTTGTTTTTGGGGCAGGACGCCCCGCCTCCACTAGAGTCCCTGGACCGCCACACCCACGAGGTTTGGACCGGTGTGGACAAGAAGCGCGGGGCTGATGTCGGAGCGGACGACATCCACCGCGTTGGCCACGCGCTCGCACAGGGCCTGCTCCATGCGGTCGTAGAGGTCGGCGTGGGCCGAGGTGCGGCTCGCGGCAAAGCGCACCTCGGGGTGCTTCTCGACGATGGCGGCGATGAGCTTGGCCTCGGTGCGATGCGGTACTTGCACAGCCATTTCGTGTGCGCGAGGCTGTTGGCTTTCTGGGCCACAGCAATCACCTTCCCCCTAGTATGATGACCTGAACAATCCTCATGCTAGGGGGGAAGGTTTTTGTCGCGTAGCGGAAATTGGCCTCCACCCGCTGAGCGGGTGGCTTTCTATGCCGCGCGTGCCGCGCGGCACGGACTAAAGTCCATGAATAAAAACGAGGAAGGCCACGTCCGGCCTCCCTCGCAAAGGGTCTCTGATTACTCCCACTCATTGGGGACAGACTTAAATGAGTGCTCTTGAAATGCCGGCGCCTGGGGACGTTCTTTTTCTGTCTGCAGTTTGGAACGTTCCTTTTCTGTCGGCAGTTTGGGACGGTCCTTAGAGCTGCAGCGCGCCATGAGCGACGAGGCGAAGCGGATCATCCTGTCTTTTGAGTTCTAAGCATAAGCCCCTGTCTCTGAGCAATGACCGGTTCGCATTTGTGCGCATTTGCGTGCGTGGGATTGCGTGAATATGCGTATAGATGCGCCGTTTACGGGATAAAAATGACCGTTTAGCGGTGAGATACGCAAAAACGCGCACAGAAGCGCGTGTTTGTGCGAATATAGAGCTGTCAGAAAGCAAGGCGTTCTATGACACAGGAGGCACATAATGGCAGATTCCAAGCAGGCTCCGCTCGACGCCGCGGCAGCCGCCAAAGCAGCGTTCGCTTCGGTCCAGGACAAGCCGTTCCCCGACGATATTTTTACGGCTCCCGAGCTCCATTGGGCCGTCATCGGTTGCGGCGTTATCGCCAACCAGATGGCTCAGTCCCTTGCTCTTGCCGGTCGCAAGCTTGCGGGCGTCGCCAACCGTACGCCGTCCAAGGCTCAGGCTTTTGCCGAGCAGTATGGCATCGAGAAGGTCTACGACACGGTTGAGGACCTCTACGCCGATCCTGGCATCGACGCCGTCTACATCACTACCCCGCACAACACTCATATCACCTATCTGCGCGCTGCCCTGGCAGCCGGCAAGCACGTGCTCTGCGAGAAGGCCATTACCCTCAATTCCGCTGAACTCGATGAGGCCCGTGCCATTGCCGCCGAGCACAACGTTGTCCTTATGGACGCTACCACGGTGCTTCATATGCCCTTGTATCAGGAGCTGCGTCGTCGCATGGATGCCGGCGAGTTCGGCCGCATGAACCTCGCTCAGCTCAACTTTGGTAGCTACAAGGAGTACGGCGACCTGACCAACCGTTTCTACAATCGCAACCTTGCCGGCGGTGCCATGCTCGATATTGGCGTGTATGCCCTTTCGGTCATGCGCCTGTTTATGGCCAGCCAGCCAACCGAAGTTGTTTCGCTCGGCAACACCTGCGAGACTGGTGTCGATGTCGCGGGCGGCATTGTCTGCCGAAACGCCGAGCAGCAGCTGGGCGTCGTGAGTCTTACGCTCCACTCCAAGCAGCCCAAGCGCTCGATTATTAGCTTCGATAAGTGCTATATCGAGGTCAACGAATATCCGCGTGCCGATCATGCGACGATCGTGTGGACTGCGGACGGTCATCGCGAGGAGGTCGCCGCGGGCACCGAGGCTTACGCCCTATGCTACGAGATGGCTGACCTCGAGAAGGCCGTCGCCGGCGATGATTCCAAGCGTGAGCTTCTGGATTATGCTTCTGATGTTATGGAGCTGATGACCAAGCTCCGTGCCGATTGGGGAGTCGTCTACCCCGAGGAGGAGTAAGCGATGCTCGCGGAAGATAGACTCAATGCGATCGTCTCGATGGTGCAACAGGCTGGCTCAGTAACGGTGCCAGAGCTTGCCGATGCCCTGGGTGTGACGGCTTCTACCATTCGACGCGACCTGCAGACACTTGACCGAGCGCACCGCATCGCCAAGGTGCACGGCGGCGCGACAAGCCTTGAGCGCGCGCACGTGACGCGCGACCTAACGCTTAATGAGCGCAGCGATCTCCATAACGACGACAAGGAACGTATCTGCGCCCGTGCGGCGGCGCTGGTAGAGCCCGAGAGCTTTGTGTACATCGATTCGGGTTCGACGACGCTCAGGCTCATCGAGCATCTTCCGCATCTCGAAGGGGTCACCTATGTGACTGATTCCGTGCTCCATGCTCAGCATCTCGCTTTGCGCGGCATGCGTACCGTGGTGCTGGGCGGCGAGCTCAAACCCGAGACCGAGGCGCTCGTTGGCCCCGATGCCTTGGCAACCTTAGATCGCTACAACTTCAACTGTGGCTTTTGGGGCTCTAATGGCATCGCCGCCGAGCAGGGCTTCACGGCGCCCGATATCGAGGAGGCCCAAGTAAAGCGCATCTCGATGCGTCATACGGCCAAACGCTTCGTAATCTCGGACGCCAGCAAATTTGGCATGGTGGCGCCCGTCAAGTTTGCGGACTTCCGCGACGCAACGATTATTACCGCAGGCGAGGTCCCCGCCAAGTACCGGGCAATGGACAACGTCATCACGGTCTAACAGCAGGGGACGGGCTAAGGCCAAAACCACCACAAAGGTGCCTGTCCCCATTGTGGTGGTTAGTAACGAAAACCGAGTAGTTTTCTCAATAGAAAAGCGGCAACGTCCATCACGGGCGTCGCCGCTTTCGTTGCCTGCCGGTTTGTCTAAGTCTGTAACAACTGGACCGTAAAAAGTGGGCTAGGTGTTACAGATCGAGATACTTACGAACCGCGCCGTCCCTTTGTCTCAATCTGTAACATCTGGGACTGATTTTGCCGAGTTACTGTTACAGATTGAGATTATTCCCTTGAGGGGATTCGAATGTCTCGATCTGTAACAGATGGACCGCAAAATGGGCTTTAGCTGTTACAGATCGAGATGTTTGGGAATCCGGCAGAGCCATCGCGGCACAAAACCACCACAAATGAACTGCGTCCCGAATCTTGGCCTTCTTTATTAGAAGCGA